>JAHUUI010000003.1:300000-459712 GCA_019218315.1 Cardiobacteriaceae bacterium TAE3-ERU3
ATCTGTTATGCGTCCATCGCTTGGCGAATTTCTGCCACAAAATCCCGTGCGGTGGTCGTCAAATCATCATTACGCTCAGCGCTGTCGTGCAGTTTTGCCACCAATGCCGAGCCAACTACAGCACCATCAGCAATGGCAGCCATTTCTTTGGCCGTCTTGCCATCGCGAATGCCGAAGCCAATGCACACTGGCAAATCGGTTTGGGTTTTCAACTGGCTAACTTCATCGGCAATTGCATCAGCTGCTGCTTGCTGCTTACCGGTGACGCCACGCAGAGAGACGTAGTATATAAAACCTTGTGCTTCACGGGTAATCGCGGCCAAGCGCTCTTGGGAAGTGGTCGGGGCTGCAAGCAAAATTGGTGTAATACCGGCATCATTGAGCGCATTGCGATAATCCGGCAATGCCTCAACCGGGCAATCAACCAAAATCACCGCATCTGCGCCAGCTGAGGCAAGATCATGCACACTACGCGAAAATTCCCGGCGCTCAAAGCTATTCAAATAGCCCATGACGATTAAAGGCGTTGTGTCGTCTTTTTGCCGGAAATCAGCAATCATTTTCAGCACATCGGCAAACGTCACACCGCGCGCAAGCGCTCGCTCATTGGCGAGCTGAATCGTCTCACCATCAGCAGCAGGATCGGAAAACGGAATGCCGAGTTCGAGCAAATCTGCGCCACCTGCGACCAATGCGTGTAGCACATTGACCGTCTGTGCCGGATCAGGATCACCAGCGCTGATATAGGGAATTAATGCCTTACGCCCAGCCTGTCTCAGTGCTGAGAAGCGCTTTTCAATACGTTGTTCGTTATTCACAGTTCTATCCCGTCCATTTTAGCCACGGTATTAATGTCTTTGTCGCCACGACCGGACAAATTCACCACAATGCGCTTGCCTGCACCCAGCTCTTTCGCCAGCTTCATCGCATAAGCCACTGCGTGCGAGCTTTCCAGTGCCGGAATAATGCCCTCAAGGCGGCATAAGTCATGGAATGCCGCCATCGCTTCATCGTCGTTTATTGCGACGTATTTAGCGCGTGATTCGTCTTTTAGCCATGCGTGCTCAGGGCCAACACCAGGATAATCCAAGCCAGCTGAAATTGAGTGGGTGCCGGAAATCTGCCCGTCTTCATCACTCATGACATAGGTCCGGTTACCGTGCAAAACACCCACTGGCGTCTTCTCATCAGAAAGTGGCGCAGCATGTTCGCCGGTTGCCAAGCCATGCCCACCAGCTTCAACGCCATAAAGCGCCACATCATCCTGATAAAACGGGTAGAACATACCGATCGCATTTGAACCGCCGCCGACGCAAGCAACCAACGCATCGGGTAATGCGCCAAATTTATCCAGCGCCTGCGCGCGCGTTTCTTCACCAATCACTTTTTGGAAATCACGTACCAGCATCGGGTAAGGATGCGGTCCGGCGACAGTACCGATAATGTAGAACGTGCTGTCGACATTCGCAACCCAATCACGCAACGCCTCGTTCATTGCATCTTTCAGCGTACGACTACCAGCCGTGACTGGCACAACCTTCGCACCGAGCAATTTCATGCGATAAACATTCGGTGCCTGACGCTCAACATCGTCCGCCCCCATATAAACCACACATTCCAGCCCCAGACGCGCGGCAACCGTTGCCGTTGCAACGCCGTGCTGACCTGCGCCAGTTTCGGCGATCACGCGTGGCTTACCCAAGCGCTCGGCAAGTAACGCTTGACCAACGGTATTATTGACCTTGTGTGCACCGGTGTGATTCAAATCTTCGCGTTTAAGCCAGATTTCTGCACCACCAACTTTCTCACTCAGCCGTGCCGCATGATAAAGCGGCGATGGGCGACCAACGTAATCAGCCAGTTCAGCGCGAAACTGCTGCCAGAACTCAGGCTCATCGCGCGCCTGCTCGTAAGCTTGCTGTAGTTCAAGAACAGCCTGCATTAGCGTTTCCGCTACAAACTGCCCACCGAAGCGACCGTAGTAACCGCGCGTATCGGGAAAAGCGTATAAATCTGCCATGCTGATGATCTCTGCCTTAAACACAAAACAGCGTATTTTAACAGAGCCGCAGCGCTTTTGTTGTTGCGTAAAATCAAATTATTCACGCGCCGGGGCGCTGTATGATATCCCTCTTGAAAACAAGCCTAAAGAAGTGCGGTATGACATATAAAGCCCTATCCTTTTTTGCCCTAACCATCGCGACAAGTGCAGCCCATGCCACGGACATCACCGTATCCGCCGCAGCGAGCCTCACTGATGCATTCAACGATATTGCCCAAGCCTATCAAGCAGAGCATCCTGAAGATACCGTCCACCTCAATTTCGCCGGATCAGGGGCACTCTTACAGCAGCTGCTCAACGGTGCACCAGCAGACGTCTTCGCCTCAGCTGATCAATTACGTATGGATAAAGCCGCCGAAGCAGGGCTGCTGATCGACGATTCACGACGCAATTTTGCAGCCAATCATCTCGTTGCCATCGTGCCCAGCAGTGATGACAGCAGCTACGACAACCTTGCAAACTTCGTTAATGCAAGCAACATCAAGCGCATTGCCATTGCCAACCCTGAGCACGTCCCTGCTGGTCGCTACAGCAAAAACGCACTGGAAGCCGCAGGTTTATGGGCAAGCATCGCCGATAAAAACATCCCGGCACAAAACGTTCGCCAAGCACTCGATTACGTTGCGCGCGGTGAAGTCGACGGCGGCTTTGTCTATCAAACAGATGCAGCACTGATGCCAGAAAAAGTTCGTGTCGTGCTTAACATCCCACTCGATGAACCACTCACCTACCCTATCGCGGCTCTAAATAGTGGCAACGCAGCAGAAGGTGCACAGGCATTCATCAACTTCGTCACTGGCGATGCTGGCCAGGCCATTCTCGCCAATTATGGGTTTGCACCTGCTGCAAATTAATATCAATTGATCCCAAGTGTATTGCCAATACAGCGCTTATCTCATCAATAAGCCCATTACTGCGGCTCAGATAACTGGCCGCTTTTTACCAATAAAGCCTTATTGAGCAATACACCCTTGCCCCTAGACTTAAGCTGCACAAGCTCATCAAAAATATCATTTATGTTGCAGTACACACATTGACGTGCAATATCACACCACTTGGCCAGATCCTCTTCTACACACGATTCAATCACTTCTTTTAGATACCTCATATCGCCATATCTATATGGATTAGAGCAGCAAGTAAACAAGCAAGCTGGTGGAGAATCAATCGTAAACCCTTCATATTTTTGATTAATGGTAAAACGCCCATTTTCAGAAAAGGTCACCGGCAAATAAAAGTGGAATTTGATATCACCATAGCCACTCCGGCAGCAAAAGCTCATAGCCACCCTGATATGTAACTTACTTTCCTCACTATCTGCTGTCGATATCAGCCTTAATCTGAGCGCCCCCTCATCATGCATGCCGCCCAAAATAATATTCCCCAGCTTCGCCTCAGTAATCACCGGTATATTAAAAAACTTAATAAGTTCATCAAGAAATATATAGTCGTCTATACAATCACGTGGATGCGGTGCTTTGTCGAGATGCTCGAAAATATAGCGAATGAGCGCACTATCGCGCTCACTGGCTGGCGTGTAAGAGCCATATCTCATTGCTTAACCTCCTCCACATCAATAACAAACCAACTATCTTTCACTGCTTGGCTTACAGCGGATGCCTTGTCCAAATTGATGTACAACATACCTTCACTTTCCTCATTAACTTTATCCAAAGCCCAATTATAGGCGTGTATCAACAGTTATAGGGAAAACGTCCCTGAACTCCTTATATACTGATTAATAGACAGTTTTAAACTCATTAATTCTTAATTTCGCATCTCAACAGTTAAATATTTGATAGCGATATGCCTCAAACTTGCGGCAGAATCAATCTAAAGCAAAATAGCCAACACACTATTTACGGGGACATACATGGAACTCAGCCAATCTATCCTGCCAATGGCACTGTTTGCCCTCGCCACCTCTGCCACACCCGGCCCGGTCAACCTGATTTCCTCCATGTCTGGCGCACGCTTTGGTGCCCTATGCACCCTGCCGTATGTACTTGGCGCAACCATCTCTTTCGACCTCATTCTGCTACTGATGGGCATCGGCGTTAACTCACTGCTCAAGGTCGTCGAGCAATACTCGCTCGCTTTAATGCTGATTGGCTCTGTCTACATGCTCTATCTCGCCATAAGTATCGCAGCTGACAGTGGCGACATCTCGATCAAAAAAGCGGAAAAACCTTGCCCCGGTTTCATCGCCGGCGTGGTCACACAGGCCACCAACCCCAAAGCGTGGTTCGTCTCTCTTTCTGCGGTCACCATCTACCTCGCACCTTATCCACACTACAGCTGGCGCATGGCACTGTTTGCCACGCTATTTTTCTTTATCTGCTTTGCCTCGCTGACACTTTGGGCGTATATGGGCGAGCGCGTTGCACGCTTCACCGGTAATCTAGCCCTGTTCAACCGCTGCATGGCCGCCCTACTCGCAGCCTCAGTGATTTGGATACTGCTCGAACAGCTGGTTTTGGCATGACATTATGTATGCACTATTTATAAATCTGTACTCATAATAAGCGCTCAAGCCTTGGAATAGCCAAAAAGCGACTACAGAACAGCATTGTTCTTGTTTTAATTTTAGCTCTTCTGTGCCATTTTTCTCGCATAAATATGAAAATTTATAAGTCATAAAAAACCCACCATAAGCTTCATTTTTACAGCGGGTCTTTTATTTATATAGATAGTAAATTACTTGACGATTTCGCCGCGCTTTCCACCCAGTCCTACTGTCCATTTATCATCACTATTAGCCTTGACAGCACCAGCTGCTTCTTCTGCATGTGGTCCATATAAACCAATCATATAACGCCCTACAGTCTGATCAGCAACGGCAACATTCCCTCCAAACATCACTTGAGTTTTATCACCGTTAAGCAAAACACCCTTACTAAAATCTTTAATCGCATCAGCACTAGCGAGCATACCTTGATCTAATGTAACCCGAACGTTATTGAGCGAATACGATCCATGTCCACTCTTTTCACCAAAATCCACAGTGTAGTTAAAATTACCATGCCATGTACCTGCATCATTTGTATTCAGGAAAGCGATCCCTCTATACGTAGCTTTACCTTGTGCTGGAAGTTTATCAAGTGGAGTAGGTAAACCAGTAATAACTCCAATACCAGCCAATTGCTCATCTTGAGAAACCAAGCTGCCATTTTTGTACTCCTCTAACTCTCGAGTTGCAATAACAGTTGAATAAAATTGATTATAAGAGACCACTCTATCCTTAATTTGATAATGATCACCATCATCTTCATCAATTGTGATAAGTGAATCAGTCTCACTTAATCCCGATTTTAATATAGAAAAATCAATGAGGTTTTTATTATCAACCATGTTAAAGCGGTGCCCATTAATTTCGACAATATGATTGATTACCAATTCATCATATTCCCGATCAGGATCATTTAATGTTACAATTATTGTTTTATCAACGATTTCTTGTGGTTTATCACTTTTGTGATCCTGATCTACCATATTATTGCCACCAGAGCCACCACAAGCACTTAGTAACAGCGACAGTGATACTATCGACGATATATATAAAACTTTATTCATTATTTCCTCTTTATCTTAATCAAATAACCCACAAAATCAGCGGATATTGCATGATTATATGGTAAAACAGCATGAACCGTATTGATATCATAACCTGCATAACCATCATCAATGCCACACCTGAGCAGATTTTGTGCTGACGCAAGATTATGCCCAGAATCAAGCATGAGACAAATTCAGCAGTCACTCACGTCCGATCAATCACATACAAGCCGCCGAAAGCGGCATGTATGCGTATGGTGCGCGGCTCGGCAATCTTTGCCCACTTTACCGGCAACTGGCGCTTCGACGGTATTGACGACAAGTGCAGCAAAGTCACCTTCAACTACGATCTCGCTGCCAATCCCCGTTGGCTGAGCTGGTTACTTACTCCAATTATCGCCGCTGCATTTCGCCGCACCACACAAAAGCGCCTAGATGGCCTGAAGGTTTACATCGACGGACAACTAACTAAAAAACAAATACATTCAGAAAAGCATAATATTTAGTAACCTATTCGCGCTATAATTCCGCTGTTTTTTGCTTCCGGATCACGCTCATGCCATTTTCCTTTAAAGAAATCCTCGTCGGCATTCAAATGCTGTTCGTCGCCTTTGGCGCATTGGTACTCGTGCCACTGCTCACCGGCATCAGCCCTGCTGTTGCCCTGCTCTCAGCCGGTATCGGCACCCTACTGTTCCAATGGATAACCGGTCGGCAAGTGCCGATTTTTTTGGGCTCGTCATTCGCCTTTATCGCACCGCTCTCTATCGCCATCGGCCAATGGGGGCTTGCAGCGACTCAAGGCGGTATCATCGCCGTCGCAGGCGTTTATCTCATCTTCGCCTTGCTCATTCGCATCCTCGGTGTCGGCTTTATTCACCGTATTTTCCCGCCAATCGTCATTGCACCAGTAATCATGGTCATCGGTTTATCACTCGCACCAGTCGCAGCCAATATGGCGATGGGGCTGACTGGCGACGGTAGCACCGAGCTGATTGCAAAAAATCCTGCTATGCTCACCGCATTGGTCGCACTGATGACGACCATCATCGTCGCACTTTACACCCGTGGCCTGACCAAATTGCTCGCCGTATTCGCTGGCATCATCGCCGGTTATATTGCGGCATTTGCCTTTGGCATTGCTGACTTTGACGCTGTGCGTGATGCTGCGTGGTTCGCCCTACCGCCAGTGACGATGCCATCATTTAATCTTGAAGCAATGCTGTTCCTGATCCCTATTGCCATTGCACCGGCGATTGAGCACCTTGGTGATGTCGCGGTAATCAGTGAAGTATGTAAAAAGGATTTCTTCAAGAAGCCCGGTCTGCACCGCACCATGGCTGGCGACGGTGTCGCGATAGCCTTTGCCGGGCTGGTCGGCGGCCCGCCGGTCACCACCTACTCAGAGGTAACCGGCGCAGTCTCAATCACTGGTGCCAAGCAGGCTCGCATCATGATTTACGCAGCCTGTGCTGCTATCGTGCTCGCCTTCTGCGGCAAACTCGCAGCTTTCCTCAGCAATATGCCAACCCCGATCATGGGCGGCATCATGATGCTGCTGTTCGGTACGATTGCCGCAATGGGTGCACGTACTTTGCTTGACTCACGCACCGACCTCACCAGCGAACGCAGTGTCGTCATCATCGCGGTAACGCTGGTCGTTGGCTTGGGTAACGTCATCATCCAGCTCGGCCCGATCAATCTGCAAGGTATCGGCCTGTCTGCGGTGACCGCGATTATCCTCAATCTGGTTCTGCCACACAGAAGCAGCGTAAACAAAGCGCAATAACATCTCTATACTGGCGGCATGCTTAACGGCATGCCGCCTACTCTCTTTACGACAAGTTTAAACCTTCCACATTCACACTTCGTGGGACTTGTTATTTCTTTTTTGAAGAAATCAATCCGATTGATTGAGGCCCGCCATAAATGCGCGGTATTTCAGTGCCGCGACAAAGAACGCACCGCCGCAGGCATTGCCGCCGAGCGCAAGGGCAAGAAAGATAAAGTAGTCTGACCAGCCAATAGAATCGCCGGCAAGTAGCCCTGCCGCTACCTCGACATTCCCGACAATACTGTGGTGCAAACCGAGAAAACCAATCCCCGAGGTGATGATAAACACCAGCACAATGCGGCTAATGGTGTCTTTCGCCGAAGTAACCAGCCACGACAGCAATCCCATCAACCAACCGGCAAGTACCGCACTGGTGAATAGCACTAATGGCGGAATATCGGTTGCGTGTTTGGCAAGCGTCGCCATCTCTTGGTGGCTGAACCAGTCCATCTGCGGTGCAAGCCACAATGCGCCAATCGCGAACAGCCAGCCGCCAATCAGGTTACCGGCGATGACGATGCCCCACAGCTTGAGCAAGCTACCGACACTGCGCAGTTTGTTGAGTACTGGCAAGGTCAAAAGTGAGGTTTGCTCGGTGAACAGTAGTGCCTGACCGATGACAACGATGATAAACCCAACCGGATAAAACAGCCCCGAAGCACGGAATGCCCATTCGGCGGGTAGAAAGGTATTCGCGACATGAAATGCCAACATCAGCAGCAAATAGCTGAAGCCGATTTCCAGTCCGGCTGTTAGTGCGCTGGTGAACAAGCCTCTGGTCGAACGGTCAAAGGTATCCTGCGCGTGAAGAATTTGCTCAATCAGAATCTCGCCATGGGTTTTCGGTTCAGTGACCTCACTGCCTTCTTCGTGAATCTTTTGCTTGACCGCTTCTCGGCGTTCTTTACTGTCGCTCATGGGAATACTATCCAAAAGTAAGGTTGTCGATTAAGCGGGTTTTGCCTAGGCGGGCAGCCGCAAGCAAAACGACTGGTGCAGATGCGTCATGTGCCACGCCGAGGTCAGCCTGTGTACGCAGTTCGAGGTATTCAGGGGCAAAGCCTTTGTCACGCAAAATGGTTTGCGCGCGCTCGAGCACCGCCGCGACGGGTTTGCCTTGCTCAATCAATTCACGGCAACGCTGCATGACTTTATAAAGCAGTGGCGCAAGTTTGCGTTCTGCGTCGCTCAAATACTGATTGCGCGAACTGAGTGCAAGTCCATCTTCTGCGCGTACCGTATCACCACTGACAACATCGACCGGGAAATGCAGGTCATCGACCATGCGGCGGATGATCCACTGCTGCTGATAGTCTTTGGCGCCAAATACCGCGTGCTTGGGCTCGACGAGGTGAAACAGGCGTGAAACAACCGCCACTACGCCGTGAAAATGTCCCTGCCGCTGCGCACCACAGAGAATATCGGTATAGCGTGACGGCAAGGTGTAGCCGATGGCATCATCTTTACCAAACGGGTAAATCAGCGCATCGTCGGGCATAAATACCGCTTCGACGCCGAGCTGGTCAAGCTTGTCGATGTCGTCCTGCGGTGTGCGTGGATAGTTGGCGAAGTCTTCATTCGGCCCGAACTGGGTCGGGTTGACGTAGATCGATGCGATAACGCTGTCGGTACGGGTGAATGCCTGTCGCATCAGCGCGAGATGACCGTCGTGCAGGTTGCCCATGGTTGGCACCAGCGTCCACGCACGGCCGGCATCGCGGTGATTGAGTTTCCATTCGGTGAGGCTTTTGATGTCCTTAATCACGCGCATGTTGCTGCTCCGGAAATTGCCCTGCACGCACTGCGTCGCAATAGGCGCGGAAGGCATCAAGGATGCTGGCGTTGCCTTGCAGGAAGTTACGAGAAAAATACGGTAAATGTGGTGAAATGCCGAGCACGTCGTAGCAGACCAATACCTGTCCATCGGTGTCCGCACCGCAGCCAATGCCAATCACGGGAATATCCAGCGCTGTACTGATCTCAGCGGCAAGACCACGCGGGATACATTCGAGCACCAGCATATCTGCACCGGCTTTCTGTACAGCATGGGCTTGCTCACGCAAGGTATCTGCTTCGCCCGCGCGCTTGCCAATCGTGCGGTAGCCGCCGAGTTTATCGACGGTTTGCGGGGTCAGCCCGAGGTGCGCACAAACGGCGATATTTTGTTCACTCAAGGCGCGGATAACGCCAAGCTGAGCCGCTTGCCCGCCTTCGAGCTTGAGCATATTGGCTTGCCCTTGCTGCATGAGCATACGCGCCGTGGTGAGTGCATCGTCAACTGTGGCGTAACTCATGAACGGCATATCGACCACACGCCAACAGTTGGGGGCGCCACGCGCAACTGCGGCGGCATGGTACGCCATGTCGGCAACCGTGACTGCCGTGGTGTTGTGCTGTCCGGCAACAACCATGCCCAGCGAATCACCGACCAATAAGCAATCGACGTCAGCCTGCTGCGCTAAGGCTGCAAAACTGGCGTCGTAGGCGGTGAGCATGGTCAGCTTGTCACCGTCGCGGTATTTCTTTTGTAATGCGGTTAGCGTACTGCCCATCGTGCGTCTTCCACGGTTGGCAAAGGCTCGGCGTGCAATGCGGCAAGACAATCGCATACCGTGCCGTGCTGCGCTATGACCGCATCAGGGTCGATCGCTGCCAACGGCTCAAGCACAAATGCACGCTCGTGCATCGCCGGATGAGGAACGCACAGATCAGGTGTGTCGATTTGCTGCTCGTCATAGAGCAATACGTCGAGGTCGAGGGTGCGCGGACCATTTTTGATCGTGCGTACCCTGCCCTGAGCCTGTTCGGTCGCCATCATCAATGCCAATACATCATGAGGTTTGAGGTCCGTCTGGTAGCGCACCACGGCATTGATGAAATCAGGTTGTTCGGTGATGCCGAATGGCGGCGTACGGTACAGTGGCGAAGCAGCCTGCTCGTCCATTTTTGCAGCAAGCGCGGTACGCGCTTCGACCAGTTGCGCGATGGGATCAGCCTGATTGCTGCC
Organism: Cardiobacteriaceae bacterium TAE3-ERU3; assembly: GCA_019218315.1. Lineage (NCBI taxonomy): Bacteria > Pseudomonadati > Pseudomonadota > Gammaproteobacteria > Cardiobacteriales > Cardiobacteriaceae > Cardiobacteriaceae bacterium TAE3-ERU3. Next base: position 310,459 of record JAHUUI010000003.1, read on the forward strand.
AAACGCAATCCAAACCGACGCACTCACGAACGGCTCCGGCGTTTGCGTCCGCCACGGCGGCGCGGCTTGCCATCGCGATTATTGCCACGGTTATCACGGTTATCACGGTTATTTTGGCCGTGACGGCGATCATTGTGATCGGGAATCATGTCGCTGTTTTCTTGAATATCGGTCCACCACTCGACCATATCACCCAGTGGTTCACCGGCGGCGTGGCGGATAAGCATAAAGTCGTAAGCGGCACGGAAACGCGGATGGCTGAGCAAGCTCTGGATTTTCTTGCTGCTGTTACCAACCAGTTCAAAGCGCGCTTGCAGCGTCCAAATTTCGCGGATCATGCCGCGCAAGCGCACGGGAATGGAAATACGGTCAGCGGCGGCAAGGTGAACGACGTCGACTGCTTCGTGCATTGCGGCGTGCCAGTTATCGTGTTCCTTGAGCAATCCTTGATAGGAAAGCTGATACACCGGCCACAAAATAGCAGCGAGCAAGAAAGCGATAGTAACGGGCTTGCCTTCGGCGAGGCGCTTGTCGGTATTAATCAGTGATTGCGCGACCATACGCTGCGCATAAGCGGCGTAGCTCTTGTTCGGATGGGTAAACACGCGCGCAGCATCCGGGAACAAGGCACTGAACAGGTCGTAGCGTTGTAGCGCAGTAAAGCAGCGCTCACCGTAGCCGCCGAGGAACAACTTTTGCGCTTCATCGAACAGGCGCGCTGCGGGTACGGCTTTCAACCCTTCAGCGCAACGGGCAATCGCCGCTTCGCTGTCGTGATCAATGTCCATGCCGAGCTTGGCGGCAAAACGCGCCGCGCGCAACATGCGCACCGGATCTTCCACATAGCGGGTATCGGGATCACCAATTACGCGAATACGTTTGGCATGAATGTCGTCCATTGCGCCGATGTAGTCGAGAATTTCGCCCGTCTGCACGTCGTAGTACAGCGCGTTAATGGTGAAATCACGGCGCACCACGTCGTCTTCAATCGTGCCGTAGTGGTTGTCTTCAAGCACGTGCCCATGCGGGTCGGTTCGCGTTTCACGGTCCGGCGGGGCGCGGAACGTGGCGACTTCAATGATCTCGCGTCCGTAGTGAATGTGCGCAAGGCGGAAGCGCCGCCCGATCAGGCGACAATTGCGGAACAGCCCGGCGACTTCTTCAGGTCGCGCGTTAGTGGCAATGTCAAAATCTTTCGGCTCTTGTCCGAGTAACAAATCGCGGATACAACCGCCGACCAAATAGGCATCAAAGCCCGCATCGGTCAGCTGGTTAACAATCTTGATCGCACGGCGATCGAATTGGTCGTTGGTGACGCCGTACGCCTTGCCGTCAAGGCGCGTACATTGTGGTTCATTGGCTTGGCTCATGTGCCATCCTCGTCAATGTTCGCAGCCACGCCATAGCCATACCAACCAAACCGATTGGCAGAGTGTTGCAATGTAGGATTCCGTTTATGCAATCTATAGCGTAGTGCGATGGTTGAAATGATGGCAGTGGATGCCGGTTGGCTCGCCCAACCCGCTTCACTGCCTCCTTTGCGTTATTCTGCTGCGCGAAGCCCCATCATGCCATGAGGGGCATCGGTGGGCGCTTATTGCCCACAACCGCAGTATCAAGAATCAGTAAACGTCTCTGACGTAACGCTTTTCTTTCTTCAGTGCCGCGACGTATTCCTTAGCCGCAGCGGCGGACATATTACCATGTTCTGCAATAATGTCATGCAGTGCTTTGTCCACATCTTTCGCCATGCGCTGTGCGTCACCGCAGACGAAGAAATAGCCGCCGCGTTCCAGCCAGTCGTAGAGTTCTGCACCATGACGACGCATCAAATCCTGCACATAGACTTTCTCTTGCTGGTCGCGCGAGAACGCCAATTCAAGGCGGTCGAGTACACCACTTTTCTGCCAATTATCGAGTTCGTCGGCATAGATAAAATCGTGCTCACGGGTACGATCACCGAAGAACAGCCAGTTGTCACCTTCTGCGCCACGCACGCTGCGCTCTTGCAAAAAGGCTCGGAACGGCGCAATACCGGTGCCCGGCCCAACCATAATCATCGGTGCTTTGTCGTCTGACGGTACAGAGAAATGCTTGTTGGCAGCGAAGTAGCAGCGAACCGTATCGCCTTCCTCAACTTCATCAGCGAGCCACGTTGATGCGACCCCGTGGTGCATACGCCCTTCCTGCTCATAGCGCACCGAGCCGATCGTCAAATGCACTTCACCATTGTGGTGATTGTGGCTTGAGGAAATTGAGTAGGCGCGCGGTGCGATCGGCTTGAGCACATCGACCAATGTTTGCGCGGTAAAGCCCGCATCGGGATAGGCGCGCAGGAAATCAACGATATCCTTGCCGTACAAAAATGCGTCGAGTTCTTCGGCCGGGTCCTGATTAAAGCGCTTGTGCAGGTCATCATTTTTCGCAGCAAGCAACAATGCCTCAAAGAAGCCTGATGACGGCATACGGATATCGAGCTGGTCGCGCAGTAACCCGCCGATTTCGTGGTTTTCACCTTGCCAACTGACTACATCAGTCGCATCAGCACCAACCGCAGCCAGTACTTCATCGACCAGATCCTGACGGTTACGCGGCAACAAATGCAGAATGTCGCCTGCTTCGTAGGTTTCACCACTGCCGACCAAATCAATTTCATAGTGGACAATTTGCTTGCCCGAGCCTTCACCACTCAATACGCGCTTGGCCTTGAGCTTGGCTTCGAGCGGATTATTGCGGCTATACCCTTGCGGCTTGGCACTGCTGCTGCCGCCAGCCGGTGCCGCAACGGTTGCAGCATCCTGACTGCCTTTGGCGCTGATCGCGGGCAGAACCGCGTCCATCCACGCTTTTGCCGCATCGTCAAAATCAACGTCGCAATCGACCCGTTCACCAACGCGCTCTGCACCCAGTGCTTCAAGGCGCGCATCCCATTGCTTGCCCGCAAGGCAAAAATGCTCGTAAGCAGTATCGCCGAGCGCCAATACGCTGAAAAAGGTCTTGTCGAGTTTTGGCGCTGCTTCGCCGTTGATGTCTTCCCACAATGCTTCGGCATTATCGGGCATTTCACCCTCGCCATACGTTGAGGTAATGACCAGCAAACGCTCGGTTTCGGCAAGGCTGTCCAGCGAGCAATCATCCATATCGACAACCAGCGCGGCCAAGCCGTGTTCCTTCGCCAAATCCGCACATTGCCACGCCAAATCTTCGGCATTACCGGTCTGTGAGCCGTAAAGAATGGTCAGCGGTTTGCCTGCATTGCCGCCGTCCATGCCATTGGCACGCAGTGCTGCGTAGGCGGTGTTGAGTCCGGTCAGGTAGCCGTCCAGCCACTGCTGCTGCGCACCGTCAAGCGGCAAGTCTTCGGGGAAAAAAGTCGTCAATTTTTGCGTGCTCAATTTCTTTTGGGTCATGGCTATCCTTTTATGCTGCACTGTTGTCTTGCTGGTACATCGCCTCAGCCATCACGCCGGCAAAGGCGACAGACAACACTTCGTTAAGTGGTTGATATTGCTGCTGCGCCAAGCGATTTTCGTGCTGGCGGTGCATAATCCATGCGTACGTACCGAGGGCAAACGAATCGAAGTTGGCGCGCAAAGCCAGTGCGCGGCAATAATCATCGACGCGCTGTCCGGCAAGCAAAGCGGCAAGTGCTTCATCGCTGTAGTCAGCAAGGGCACGCTGTACATCGCGCTGCAAGGCATCGCTCAAGGCACGGTCATCATTCATGACCAGCTTTTTCGCCGCGTGGTCAATGTCAGTGACGCCACGCGCACGCGCCTGTTCCTGCGCACGGAACAGCACACCGGCAGCAACCATGTAGTCAGCAGCCTGAGTGTTGCCCTGCCCTGGCAATTTGCCGTCGAACAGTACCGTGCCGCGCTCGTAGTGTCGTTGCAGGTCGCGCAGCAGTTTGTCCTTGATACCAACCGCCAGTTCGCCAACCATGTCGTTGCGCGCACAATCGGCGGCTACGGCTGTGTGGTCATGCGCGGCGAGCCACGCCTGCGGCAACAGGCAATAGAAGTCTTGCAGCGCATTCGGCCAATCGGCAAGGATGGCTTCGGCAACCGGTGATTCGGTGTAAGCAGCGTGACGGGCGAGATACCAGAACAGCGCTTCATCCTGCCCGCTCAAAGCCGGATCATCACTGTTCATACGGATCGCTTTGACTGAGTCCTTCGAGCATGCTTCAACAATTGTGCCATCAGGGTCGTATTGGTAAGCAACGCCACCACTCATGCCGTTGCCAAAGCCGCGCCCGAAGCTACCGAGGTTAACCACCGCACCGTTGGTCATGTATTCACAACCAAAGTCGCCGACGCCTTCAATCACCGCAACCGCACCAGAGTTACGCACCGCGAAGCGGTCGCCAGCTTCGCCTGCGGCGTAGAGTTCGCCGCCGGTCGCACCAAACAAGGCAAAGTTACCGAGCAGAACGTTATGCCCTGCTTCACTACTGCCGCCACCCGGGTTTTGCACCACGATGCGACCACCGCTCATGCTCTTGCCAACGCCGTCGTTACACGTACCGCGGTGCAGCAAGGTAATGCCGGTGTTGTTAAATGCACCGAAGCTTTGCCCTGCCGAGTTGTGGCTGCTGATTTCAACGCTGCCGTCAGCAAGCACGCGACGACCATCGGTCAAGTTAATGACCTTGGCGTGGTCGTCTTTAAATGAGTAATTGAGGTAGCGCTCGACATCGATGCCGAATTGTCCACCTGCGGTTTTGTGCGTATTGCTCAGGCGGTCAACATCAATCGCGAGGTAGTCGTCTTCACCCATGCCGCTGAATGCTTGCTCGAATTGTTCCCAAACGGCATCGTCGTAGCTGAAATCGGCTTCCAGCGCGATGGCCGGTTTACCAAGGTCAAACTGGACGTGCTGCAACATACCGTCCATGCGGTAACGCCCAATCAGGTTAGGATGGTCAATCAGGTGCAACAGGTCAGCTCGGCCGCGCAATTCCTGTAAGGAGGCAAAACCGAGTTCGGCGAGCAAACGGCGCACGTCGTGCGCAACGTTCATGAAATACTGCGCCAGTGCGCGTGGGTCACCGTCAAATACTTCGTGTGGTGTGGTCAAGCCAACCGGACACTTGATGTTGCAGTTTTTCGCCATCACACATTTGAGCATCATCAGCGCAGTGGTACCAAATTCAAACGAATCACCGCCGAGCATGCACGATTTGATCACGTCGCTGCCGGTCTGGTGCGCACCTGAACAACGCAGTTCGACCTTATCGCGCAGGCCATTGACGGTCAGTGCCTGATGCACTTCGGCAAGGCCGAGTTCGGCGATGCGTCCGCTGTGCTTGAGGCTGGTAACCTGCGCCGCACCGGTACCGCCAGTGTTACCGGCAATATTGATGATGTCCGCACCGGCTTTGGCAACACCGACTGCAATCGTGCCGACGCCTTCCGACGACACCAGCTTAACAATCACCTTGACCCGCGCAGCTTTACAATCGTGAATCAGCTGACCCAAGTCTTCGATGGAATACGTATCATGGTGCGGCGGCGGCGAAACCAGCTCTACGCCCGGAGTACCACCACGTGCTGAGGCAATTTCAACCGTTACTTTCTGCGCTGGTAACTGTCCGCCCTCGCCGGGCTTCGCACCCTGTCCAATTTTGATTTCCAGCTCTTCGAGCATCGGGTCGGCGAGATAACCCGCCCACACGCCGAAACGCCCCGAGGCGATCTGTTTGATTTTACTCGCGCGGATGGTGTTGTAGCGCGATGGATGCTCGCCACCCTCGCCGCTGTTGCTCTTCGCGCCAACCATGTTCGCGCCAATCGCCACCGCCTGATGCGCTTTAAACAGCAATGAACCATGACTCATCGCACCGCCGGTAAATACGGCGGTAATCTCGTGTGCCGGTTGTACGTCATCAAGCGCGATGCTGTCGGGTGCACGGCACAAGGTCGCGAGGAATGTTGCTGCTTCGTGATTACCAGCGCTCAGCTGTACTGCGTCTGCATCGGCACTGATGATTTCAATCGCATCAAGCTTGTCCTGCAACGCTGCGGCCAGTGCTTTGTGGCGTGCTTCGCTGCCATCGTCGAGACGCAAAACAAAGCGTTCACCGTCACGGCTAACATCCAGTCCGCGTACCGCGCTATGGACGCTGGCATCAGTTTTGAATGTTGCCAACGCCGCAGTGAATGCCGCCTGCGAGTCGGCACGGCGAACATCGGCCGGAAAACCGAGAATATCGCGCAAGGCTGATGGGCGCTCGCGGCGTTCTTCGTCCATCGCGTCGATGAATTGCTGATACGCGGGGGTGATTTTGTGTGCGTCAATTTGCGCTGCTGTACGCGGCTGATGGCTCTGGAACAGATAGCTGTCGTCCTGCGGCAAAATGTGCAGGCGTTCGCCTTCAGGCGAAGTGCTGTCGGCAAAGCTGATTGCTTCTTCGGTCATCTCGCCAAAGGTGCGTACGGCAACATGACCGTAGCTGTGTCCTGCGCCGTCGCCACGTTCCTTGAACAAACCGAGCAGCGGTACGTCTTCGCCATCGTGGTGTTTGATGGCGCTGTCGTGCCATTGCCATGCGCTGTAACAAATGTCGCTAAAGCCAACACCGCCTATCGGGGCATGGCTGTTGGGGAAATACGGTGCTAGACGCGGGTCGGCTGTGTCGAGAAACGCCGGTTCAAAGAATGCGCCGCCGCTGTAACTTTCCACCGTACACAGACCAAATTTGCCCATGGTTTTGAGCAGTGCCTTGTGCAACGCTTTTTTAAATGCGTACATCGCTTTGGGTACGTCTGCATCCGCGTAGAGTTCGCGTGCACGGTTATAAACCGTCGCCGGGCACACCGCTGACGCACCCAAGCCGAGAATCAGCGCTGCGTCGTGGGTGCTGGCAATTTGTCCGGTGTGATAAACGATACTGGTGTGGAAGCGGAAGCCGTTTTCAATCAGGTAACGATTGACCGCAGCAATCAGCAATGGTGCAGGCAATGCCGCGCGTTCTTTACTCACGCCGCTGTCGTCGAGAATGATGATGTCGGTGATTTTTTTGCACAGTGTCCAGATTTGTTCGCACACCGCTTTAATGCCTGCTTCAATCGCCGCTTCATTGGCTTCGGAATCGGTATTGAAGTCATAAAGGGTTTCAATTTTACCAACCCGCAGGGTTTCGTTGCGCCCAGCCTGCTCAATAGCAGCCAATTCCTGCGGCAACAGTAACGGGCTTTCCATCACCAACTGCTTGGTGCTGCGCTTGACGAAATGCGGCTTACCGCCAAGGGTCACGCGTAGGGTCATGCCCTCGGTTTCACGGATTGAATCGAGCGGCGGGTTGGTGACTTGCGCAAAACGCTGGGTAAAGTAGCGCGACATGCCACCCTCGATACCGGTCACGGCATTGATCGCCTGACCGTAACCCATCGCCGATACGCGCTCGGCGCCGTTTTCCAGCATCGGATCGAGCAAGAAGCGGAAGCTTTCCTGATTGAGGCTATAGGCAATGTGGCGGCTGGTAAAATCAAGCGGCGAGGCATCTGCAACATCAGTCAAAGCCACGGCATCAAGGCTGGCAAGGCGTACCCGCGCATCGGCAAGTAAGTCACCGTAAGGCTGCTCGGCTGCCATGCGTTCGAGAATATCGGCTTCTCCACTAAGCGTTTTGCTGGCATGGTCGAAGACGAACATACCACCCGCCTTGATACGTCCACGGCTGGTAACGGTTTCCGGCGGGAAATCAATCTGCCCTGCTTCACTCATCGCGGCAATGTAGTCATTGGTTTCAACCGTACGCAACGGGCGCAAACCGAGGCGGTCGAGTGCCGCACCGATTTTGATACCATCGCAGAACACCAAGCCCGCAGGACCGTCGTTCTTTTCTTCCGACAGCGAAAAATAGGCAAGCATGTCGCGCACATCAAGCGGGTAAGCATCCTGCTTGTTTTCCCACGCCGGCGGCATCATCTTAACCATGATGTCGTCAATCGGTTGGCGGTCTTCCCACAGGCGACGGGTCAGGGTCTGGTCAAGGCGTGCAGAGTCCGATTGTCCCGGTGGAAAAGCGAGTTTGTAGCCGGAATGACTGGCAACTGCCAACTCACTGATACGGCTTTTACGATCAGTATTGAGTTCGCCATTGTGTGCCAAATGACGGAACGGCTGAGCAAAAGCTGGATTTGGTGCGGTATTGGTCGAAAAACGGGTATGAAACCACAACATGCTCACTTCGTGCTCAGGGTGACGGAGATCATCGTAATACGGCACAACCTCCCATGAATTGAGCAGGCCTTTATAAACTTGTGTGCGCGAGCTGAGCGACAGCGGATAAAAACCCGGATACTGATTTTCATTGACTGCATTTTCTTCGATTTCCAGCAGCAAACCATTGAGGAAATGCTCGAAGCTGTCCCAATCAGTGCAGCTATCAGGACGACCCAATACCCACTGCACAATCGGCAATTGTGCTTTCTGGCTGGCTTCATTCAGCGCACTGTTACTAACCGGCACATCGCGGCGCAGAATAACCGGTACATCGTACTTGTCGAGCGTTGCCTGCAAATAATCAAGTACGTCGGCACGGATTTTTTCATCACTGGGCAGGAAGAAATTGCCCACTGCAAATTCCCCAGCTGCCAGTTCTTTACCCGTCAAATGGCGATAAAAACGCGGCGAAAGGTCAAACCCAACGCCGCCGCCATCACCAACCCCTTCTGCGTTAAAGCCGCCACGGTGCGGTACTTTGCATAGCGCCTGATTGGCGAGTTCGAGTAATTCATGGGTCTGCACACTGCGCTTATGGGTAATAAAACCTACCCCACAGCTCGATCGTTCATCATTCAGGTCGTACAGCATCTGCCCCATAATCATTACCTCATTTATTGTTTTGCCCAAAACTCATCTGCTTAGAGCATGTACTAAGCAGATGCCGCTCTCATTGCCCTGGCGGCGAACCGTCCTTTATACCGTTATTACTTTTTGTTTACAAGTATTAATAATAAGTTTTTGTGAAATTTTGCATCGGCTTAGCAAATATCGCCCAGAATTATAGATGATAGCGCCGCCATTTTCGCGGGTCTTGCTGATCACCAGGCTTCGACCAAATACCCAGCTTCGCTACTTTAGCTTGTTTCTCAGCTTCATAATATCTTTGTGGTGTATCTCTGCCTCGATAGGCAACCGCCATACCCAACTCAATCATCTGCAAATTAATATCCTGATCACCAGCATACAATGTACCCAAGGTACGCTGATACACATCTTGCCCATGATTTTCTAGTGTAAATACTTTGGGTAAGCGTGCAGCAAGTGCCCGTTTACTGCGCTCCCCCCAAGGCTTTTGCCCCATTTCAGGGGTATCAATCCCCATCAAACGGATTCTCAAATCGTATGCCGCACAGTTGGCAACCACGGTATCTCCATCTGCAATATGCTTCAGCCGACAAGATAGCCTATCAGGCAATATTTCTGGTTGAACCGAACTTTGGTCGAAATGGCCTAGTAATTCATCACTATCGATAAAAATACTGATCAATATCATCAACACACCACTGATCTGCATCACACCAACTTTGCCTGAAAACGAAAACGACGCCTTACGGCGCCGCTTTACTTTGGGTCGTTTACGCGATATCAAATGACATCTACCCGCTCACGCAATTCCTTACCTGCTCGGAAATAAGGAATGGATTTTGCTGGCACTTCGACCGATTCCCCAGTTTTAGGGTTACGACCAACACGCGCTTCACGATAATGCAGAGAAAAGCTGCCAAATCCACGTATTTCTACGCGATCGCCTTTCTCCAGGCTTTGACAGATTTTTTCGATCATGAGCTTAACCGTTTCTTCAACGTCCTGAGCGCGTAACTCTGGGTAACGCATCGCAAGCCGTTCAATCAATTCTGATTTGGTCATTATTCTCTCCTTACCAAACAGTCTACCCGTTGCGATTAAACAACGGGTAGTCAAGCAATCCTTTTAGGATTAATCGTCTGCGTTCAGTTCTTTGAAGATATCACCCAATGAGGTAGCAGCATTGCTGTCCTTACGGGTGTAGTCCTGAATGACGGCTTTTTCTTCCGCAACGTCTTTAGCACGGATAGAAAGGTTCAAGCTCTTGTGCTTGCGGTCAACATTGATGACTTTGGCTTCAACTTCATCACCAACGCTCAGGATTTTGGTCAGATCTTCAACACGCTCAATAGCTGCTTCAGAAGCTTTCAAAGTACCGGTTACGTCGTCAGTAATCTGGATCACTGCCTGACGCTCGTCGACTTCAACGACTTTACCATTGACAACTGAACCACGGCCATTGGCGCTGGCGAATTGTGCAAAGGTGTCTTGAGTGAGCTGCTTAACGCCGAGTGAGATACGCTCGCGCTCTGCATCAATGGCAAGGATGATTGCTTCAACATCCTGGCCCTTCTGGTAGTTACGAACAGCTTCTTCGCCAGCTTCGTCCCAAGAGAGATCAGACAAGTGGATCAAGCCGTCGATGCCGCCATCAAGACCGATGAAGACACCGAAGTCAGTGATTGACTTAATTTGGCCAGTAACGTGGTCGCCTTTGCTGTGGTTCTTGTCAAAGTCTTCCCAAGGGTTAGACTGGCACTGCTTCATGCCCAGTGAAATACGGCGACGCTCTCCATCGATGTCGAGAATCATGACATCAACTTCTTGGCCAACGGCAACGAATTTACGTGGGTTGACGTTCTTATTGGTCCAATCCATTTCAGAAACGTGTACCAAACCTTCAACGCCATCTTCGATTTCAACGAATGCGCCGTAGTCAGCAATGTTGGTAACTTTACCGCTAACTTTGGTATTAACAGGATAACGCTCAGCGATGTCGCCCCATGGATCTGCGCCCAGCTGCTTAAGGCCGAGTGATACACGAGCGCGCTCACGATCAAACTTCAGTACCTTAACTTCAACCTCGTCACCGATATTCACAACTTCTGAAGGATACTTGATGCGCTTCCACGCCATATCAGTAATGTGCAACAGGCCATCTACGCCGCCAAGATCAAGGAACGCACCGTAGTCAGTGAGGTTCTTGACCACAGCCTTGACCACATCACCTTCTTGCAGGTTCTTGAGGATTTCTTCGCGCTCAGCACGGTATTCATGCTCAAGTACTGCGCGACGTGAAATCACGATGTTGTTACGACGCTGATCAAGCTTGATGACCTTGAATTCAATTTCTTTGCCTTCGATGTAAGCCGGATCTTTGACCGGACGAACATCTACCAGAGAACCTGGCAGGAACGCTTTAACACCTTCAACGTCAACGGTGAAACCACCTTTAACGCGACCGGAAACAACACCTTTAACGGTTTCTTCGTCGTTGAACTTCTGCTCAAGCACTTCCCAAGTACGGATGCGCTGTGCTTTTTCGTGCGAAATACGGGTTTCGCCGAAGCCATCTTCAAGTGCTTCAAGCGCAACTTCTACTTCGTCGCCAACTGCTACAGTCAGCTCACCTTGGTCGTTGGTGAATTGCTCAACAGGGATGAAGCCTTCAGACTTGAGGCCTGCATTCAGTACAACGAAGTCTTTACCGACTTCTACGACTTCTGCTTTGATGATTGAACCCGGCTTGAGTTCGGTGTTTTCGATACTTTTTTCAAAAAGTTCTGCAAATGTTTCTGCCATGAATAAAAATCTCTGGTTTAAATATGTTCAATAAATTATGTGCCCGGCAAGCTTTTTGACTTGCTCGAGTACCTCACTGATCGACAACGCACCCGTGTCAATCACCACCGCATCCGAAGCTGGTTTGAGCGGTGCCACCGTACGGGTACTGTCACGTTCATCACGCGCCGCTATCTCAGCAGTCAGGCGCGCTAAATTAACACAATCGCCTTTATCCTTCAACTGCTTATAACGCCGTTCGGCACGTACTTCAGGTGTAGCGGTTAAATATACTTTCAAAGCAGCGTCCGGAAACACAACCGTACCCATATCGCGACCATCAGCGACCAGTGATTGCCCAGCGGCAAAATCGCGCTGTTTATCGAGTAAAGCACTGCGAATAGCTGGCTTCGCAGCCAGTGTTGACGCCATTGCCGCACAGGTTTCGGTGCGCAATTCACTGCTTACGTCTTCACCGTCAAGCAATACCCGTACGCCATCATCGCCAGCGGCAAAAGCAATATCGAGCTTGGCAAGTAATGCCGTTTGTGCCGGTTCATCATTTTCAGCAATACCGTCACGCAAAACAGCCAACGCCAATACGCGATACAGCGCACCACTGTCGAGATAAGCCCAATCCAGCTCACGCGCCAAAGCTTGGCACAACGTGCCTTTACCAACACCACTTGGGCCGTCTACTGTAATGATTTTACGCATCACACACCTCAATACTCATACCAATCTGCGCTGCAAGTTCGCGAAAATTCGGGAATGACGTCGCGACCGTCGCACAATCCTCAATCACGATCGGCTGCTCGGCAACAATACCCGCCACAGCGAAGCTCATCGCAATACGGTGATCGCCAATGCTGTTCACCGTACCACCACCGCGAATACCGCCACCATGAATGGTCAGGCTGGTTTCGCCTTCTTCGCAATCGACGCCGTTGGCGAGCAACCCGCGCGCCATCGTCGCAAGGCGATCACTTTCTTTAACCCTTAATTCACCCAAATCGCTGGCGTAAGTTGTGCCTTCGGCGCACGCCGCAGCAATAAAAATCACCGGAAATTCATCAATCGCAATTGGCACATGCTTCGGATCAATTTCAATACCTTTTAGTTTTGATGCTTTAACGCGCAAGTCTGCTACCGGCTCACCACCACTTTCGCGCTGGTTGAGAACCTCGATCTGCCCACCCATGGCCTGCAAAATATCGATCACTGCGGAACGGGTCGGGTTCATACCGACGTTATTGATCAATACCTCGCCGGCGGGCGCAATCAACGCAGCAACGATAAAAAATGCCGCCGATGACACGTCACCCGGCACAATCACATCAGTCGCGGTCAGGGTCTGCCCACCGTCAATAATGATGGTGTCGCCGTCAATATCGAGTTGTACACCAAAGCCACGCAACATGCGCTCACTGTGATCACGACTGCGACCACAGTTACGCAGCGTGGTTCGCCCTTGCGCGTACAATCCGGCAAGCAACAGGCAAGACTTCAACTGTGCGCTTTCCACTGGTAAAGCGTAATCAATACCGTGCAATTCACTTGGCGCGATATTGAGCGGTGCGGTGCCTGCTTCACTGGCAGTAATATTCGCCCCCATCAGCCTGAGTGGATCAGTGACGCGGCGCATCGGGCGCTTCATCAAAGAATGATCACCCACCAATTCACTGGCAAAATTTTGCCCCACCAGCACACCAGCCATCAAGCGCATACTGGTGCCGGAATTACCGACGTCCAGTGCGTGCTGTGGTGCGGACAATCCATTTAACCCTTTGCCATTAATGGTCACACGTCCCTCACCGTGATGGGTAATCGGCACACCCATCGCCTGGAATGCACGCATGGTAGAAAGGCAATCCTCACCTTCCAAAAAACCACTGACCTCGGTTGTGCCTTCGGCAAGTGCGCCAAGCATAATCGCACGGTGCGAAATGGATTTATCCCCCGGCACGGTAATATTGCCTTGTAACGTATTTGCAGGTGCAGTTTGCCAATGGATGATTGCGGTCATAGTTATCCTTACGAAATGATTTGATAGTGGTTGTCGCGCGCAGTTTTAGCTGACCTGAACAGTGCCTCGATACGCTCACCGTCAGCATCATCGAGCAACTGCTCAAAGGCCACCAACCTGCTGCGGTAATTGGCAATCAATTTTTTTAATACTTTGGGATTGTGCAGGCAAATATCGCGCCACATCACCGGGCTACTTGAAGCGATTCGGGTAAAGTCGCGAAAACCGCCTGCCGCGTAAGAAAAGATTTCCTCATTGTGCAAATCTTTGTTGAGCATTTCTACCAGCAGATAGGCAAGCACATGCGGTAGATGGCTGGTCGCACCCAGCACTTCGTCATGCTCGTCAATTGAAAGAAACGTCACCATCGCGCCAGTTGCATGCCACATACGGCTAACCACACCAAGCGCCGCATCGTCTGTGGACGGCAAAGTGGTCACAATCACTTTATGCTTGTTGAATAAGTCGGCAATTACAGCACCAATACCACTGCGTTCACGCCCAGCTATCGGATGCCCCGGCACGAACCACGACGGCACCTCACCATAAGCTGCTTCCATAGCAGCCAACACTGAACCTTTGGTACTGCCAACATCAGTAACGACTACGCCGTCTTTTAGCGCCAAGTCATGCAATCCCTTGCAAATACTGAACAATGCATCGACTGGTGTTGCCAAAACGATCAAATCGGCACGGGCCAAATCATCCCATTCACCAATTTCATCAATCGCACCCAAGTCGAGTGCCTCATAGAGCGAAGCGCGATTTTGATCAACACCGATCACACTATCTACGACACCAGCCTGCTTAAGCGCAAGTGCCAAAGAGCCGCCGATGAGACCAATACCGACAACTGCGACAATGCCGAGACTCGCCGCATCGCAACTTCTTACTGAACCATCGTTTAATGCTGCTGTTACCAAAAGATCTGCACTCCCAAAATATCAACGCAGTGAGTAACTCGAAAATACGGGACAATTAGAGCCCCATCAAGATATTTATTTCAATACTGCTGTTGGGTATGAACCCAGTACGCGGAATAAACTCGCCTCATCGCGCAATTCTTCAAACAACGCGGTCAGGTGTGCTTCATTCTGATGACCTTCAAGATCAATAAAGAACACGTATTCCCACATACCTTTTCGGCTCGGACGCGACTCAATTCGCGTCATATTGACTCCATGACGCGAAATGGGTTCGAGCAAGCGATACAGCAATCCGGGACGGTTATGCGAGGAAACCAGCACCGTGGTTTTGTCCTTGCCCGATGCTTCAATGGTTTGACGTCCGATAACGAGGAAACGCGTGGTGTTGTTTTCCTCGTCCTCGATTCCGCTGAAGAGGATCGGCATATCGTAGCGCTCTGCGGCCATTTTACCCGCGATTGCGGCCGCTTTCGGGTCAGCTTTGGCAAGCTTTGCGGCCTCGGCATTGCTAGACACCTGAATTTGCTCGGCATGTGACAAGTGCTCATTGAGCCAGCCGCGACACTGGGCAATGGATTGCCCATGTGAGTAAATGCGCTCAATTTGTTCAGGCGACTCAGCCAAAGTCAGTAAATTCTGACTGATCCGCAAATGCACTTCACCACAAATATCGAGGGTTGAAGTCACAAACATATCCAGCGTATGCGTGACCATGCCTTCGGTAGAATTCTCAACCGGCACGATGCCATAATGACAATCGCCATTTTCTACGGCCTTAAATACATCGCCAATACTGCGTTGCGGACGGGTAAGCACACTGTGACCAAACTGTTTAAGCGCGGCCGACTCAGTAAACGTTCCCTCCGGCCCGAGATAAGCGATCTGCAATGGCTGTTCAAGCGCAAGGCAAGCAGACATGATTTCGCGAAACAAACGTACCACTTCTTGCCCAGGTAAAGGCCCTTTATTCAAAGCCTGAATACGCTCCAGCACTTGTCGCTCACGCTCAGGCCGATAAAAAATAATATCATCGCCATCCTGAGCGCGCTTTACCTCACCAACCAATTGCGCACAGCGTGCTCGCTCTGATAAAGCATGCAATATGTCACGATCAAGCTGATCAATTTGCTGGCGCAGTTCCTCTAGCGTGGGCTTATTCGTCACTGCTGTCTTCCGTATCAACACTTCCTACATCCGCAGCATTATCGCTATCGTCATCATCATTAACCACTTTAGCCACTGCAATGAGTTTTTCAGCGTCACTGGTACGGATCAAGCGGACACCTTGGGTATTGCGCCCTGATTGCGAAATACCATCAACACCAGTACGGATCATGGTGCCATTATTAGTGACGAGCATAATTTCTTCTTCCGGTAAGACTTGCATGGCATAAACTGCCTGACCATTACGCTCACTACAAGCAATAGAAATCACGCCTTTGGTACCACGACTCTTGGCTGGATAGTCATCAGAACGGGTACGCTTGCCATAACCATTTTCTGTCACAGTAAGAATATCGCCTTCTTCTTCAAGTACGCACAAAGCGATAACCTGCTGCCCGTCTTCAAGCGACATACCGCGTACGCCACCAGCAGTACGACCCATACTGCGCACCATTTCCTCGTTAAAGCGTACTGCCTTACCAGCATCTGAGAACAGCATAATGTCTTGCTTTCCGTCAGTCAGCGCCACACCGACCAATTCGTCATCATCACGCAGATTAATGGCAATAATACCGTTAGCACGCTGGTTTGAATAATCAGACAATGGTGTTTTCTTCACCGTACCATTACGGGTCGCGAAGAACAGGAACATATCGTCAGGATATTCACGCACCGTACGGATCGCATTCAGACGCTCACCCTTTTCAAATGGCAGCAGGTTAACTACTGGTTTACCCTTAGCATTACGACCAGCTTGAGGTAATTCATAGACCTTGAGCCAGTAAACCTTGCCTTTATTCGAGAAGCACAACATTGTGTCGTGGGTATTGGCAACAAATAGCTGCTCGACAAAATCTTCATCCTTAACCGCTGTCACTGAACGCCCTTTACCACCACGACGCTGCGCTTCATAGTCATCCAAAGGCTGTGCTTTGATATAACCTTCATGAGAAATCGTGATTACACGCTCTTCTTCAGCAATCAAATCTTCAAGACTAAGATTCAAATGCGTATCAAGAATTTGCGTCCGGCGCACATCATTAAACTGCGCTTTAATTTCTTCCAATTCTTCACGTACCACTTCGACCAAACGCTCGGGAATTTGCAGAATATCGAGGTAGCCCTTAATCGCATCAATAATTTCTTGGAATTCTTGAATAATTTTATCTTGTTCAAGGCCCGTTAGGCGATGCAAGCGCAAATCGAGAATTGCCTGAGCCTGCTCTGGAGACAAGTAATATTCGTCCTTATGCATGCCATATTGCTTGGCCAAGCCATCAGGACGGGAGTTTTCTGCGCCAGCACGTGCGAGCATATCGAGCACCTGGCCAGGATTCCAGCCACGCTCAATCAACGCAACTTTTGCTTCAGCCGGCCCACTCGACGCTTTAATCAGTGCAATGACTTCATCAATATTGGCCAGAGCAATCGACAACCCTTCCAAAATATGTGCACGCTCACGTGCTTTGCGTAATTCGTAAATCGTACGGCGTGTCACCACTTCACGGCGATGCGCAATAAAGATACTGAGCAATTCTTTGAGGTTCATCAACTTCGGCTGGCCACCGATCAAGGCTACCATATTGATACCGAACACAGTCTGTAGTTGCGTGAGCTGGAACAAATTATTAAGAATAACCTCAGCCACTTCTCCGCGGCGCAACTCAATCACCATACGGATACCGTCTTTATCAGACTCATCACGCAGCGCTGTAATACCTTCTATCTTCTTTTCTTTGACCAATTCACCAATTTTGACCAACAAATTGGCCTTATTGACCTGATAAGGCAGTTCATCAACGACAATCGCTTGCTTACCGTTACTCTCATCGGTCTCAATATGGGTTTTAGCACGAATATGTACACGGCCACGGCCCGTTTCATAGGCTTCACGAATACCCTTGGCACCATTGATAATCGCACCAGTCGGGAAATCAGGCCCAGGCAAATAATGCATCAAGGCTTCTGTATCAGCATCAGGATTTTCGATCAGATACAAGCAAGCATCTAATGTTTCACCAAGCTGATGTGGAGGAATATTGGTTGCCATACCCACAGCAATCCCTGCTGAGCCATTGAGTAACAGGTTTGGCAAACGAGTAGGCAATACCGTCGGTTCTAACTGTTGACCGTCGTAGTTAGGCACAAAGTTAACCGTTTCTTTCTCTATATCAGTTAGCAGACTGTGCGCAATCTTGGTCATCCGCGC
Source organism: Cardiobacteriaceae bacterium TAE3-ERU3 (assembly GCA_019218315.1). Lineage (NCBI taxonomy): Bacteria > Pseudomonadati > Pseudomonadota > Gammaproteobacteria > Cardiobacteriales > Cardiobacteriaceae > Cardiobacteriaceae bacterium TAE3-ERU3. The sequence continues at coordinate 328,385 of JAHUUI010000003.1, forward strand.
TTCCGTATAACGGTGCGCAGCTGGCGGATCACCATCTATCGAGCCAAAGTTACCTTGACCATCAACGAGTGGATAACGCAATGAAAACGGCTGCGCCATACGCACCAGCGTATCGTAAATAGCACTATCACCATGCGGGTGATAACTACCCATCACGTCCCCGATGATACGTGCAGACTTAACGTACTTTTTATTCCAAGCATTGCCGTTTTTATGCATCGAATAAAGCACACGACGATGAACAGGCTTCAAGCCATCACGTGCATCAGGCAGCGCACGCCCGATGATGACGCTCATTGCGTAATCAAGATAGGAACTACGCATCTCATCAACGAGATTAATCGGCAAAATTTCTTTGGCAAAATCGCTCATTGTCAGCAAACCTTCATGTAAATTTAATTGCGTTACGGACTGTACTCAGCCGCTTTTTTGCAGTCCTACATCATATCATGATGCTATAATTCTGTCGCTTGTATCATTTTCACAACACAAATACCCCCTATTAGTTGCATTTATAATACGCAGCCTTTGCATTTTTACGACAAAGCGCTTATGATAGTTCGTGGATGGGTATTCATACCTATATACGGCATTAAGCTGAATATGGTTGTGGAACTGTCGTACGGACGGATCATCCGTCCACCAACCTGACAATAAACTTGCAAGTTTTGTTAATGGGAGACTTAACTATGAAACTGACTAAAATCCTTGCTGCTGCTATTATCGCAGCTAGCGCATCTTCAGCTTTCGCTTTGACAGCTGACGATGACCTTACTACTAACTACAACATTGTTGTACGTGACAGCTCTGGCAACTGTGTCAAAGTTCTGGGCAACGTTCAAGCTCCTGAGTGTGGCGCTCCAGCTACTGAAGTTGTTCAGCAAGTTGAAGAGATCTCTCTTTCAGCTGATACATTCTTCGCTTTCGACAAGTCTGACCTCAAGCCACAAGGTCAAGAAGTTATTCGCCAGCTCGCAGCTGACGTAAATAGCCGTGGTGCTAACGTACAGAAAATCACTATCGTAGGTAACACTGACTGGGTCGGTACTGAACAGTACAACCAAGGTCTGTCTGAGCGTCGTGCTGCCTCTGTTGCAAACTACATGGTAGAAAATGGCGTTCCACCACAACTGATCGAAGCATACGGCGTTGGCGAGTCTAACCCAATTGCGACAAACGAAACAGCTGAAGGTCGTGCACTTAACCGTCGCGTAGACATCACTATCAATGGTACTATTGAGCGTGAAGTCGTAGAAACTGTCACCACTAATTAATTAACCATTCAAATTTGCCTGCCTAATCCAACCCCGCTCATGCGGGGTTTTTTTATTATACAGACCAATACAGGTACTCTCTCGAAACACATAATTGATGCCGTAAAACATCAGAAGTAGGCAAAACACTTATTTCTTATCAATACCATTTGGTGCAGCATTTCGGCATTTTATCTCTGTTAACGACACTTTTAGTCCTACAAGGTTTTGTAGTACCATAAATAGTACTACAAAATGCGTGGAATGTGGTGTGAATGCTTGTGAAGCCTAGAGACTAAAAAACCCTGCAAGTACTTAGACTTTACAGGGTTTTTGTGACACTGAGTAAATCAGTGAAAAGGTAATCTGGTGGAAGCGGGGGGATTTGAACCCCCGTCCGCGAATCCGCCACTTTCGGTACTACATGCTTAGAGCCATTATTTGGTTTAACATCCATTTCGCCAATGGTCAGGCTAAATAAATGCGAGTCTACTTAGTTTAACTGCTACGCGGCAGACGCGTGCAACAGCGGTTCTGTGAAGTTAACACTCGGTAGAAACCCACAGACAGATCTCAGCGAGTGGCTAGCGGGGATTAAGCCGCTAAAGCGTAGTTGTCGTCGTTTGCAACTATATATTTGACAGGGTTTAACGAAGTTCTGTCATCTTCGGCATGCACCTAGAGCTTTGTGATCCCCGTCGAATCCAGGAACGCTCCCTAAGTGAGGCGCGCATTATACCAATAATCAGCCTTGGCGTCATTAAGTAAAATCAACCACCCAAGAGCTCTATTTACAGGTTTAGCTTATTGTTCTATCAATGCGATGCTTACCTGGCAACCAGTGCTCTAAGGCTTGATAAAAAGCAGTAGTATCTGGCTCGTGGTGTAATTCATGGTATGCGTCTTCAAAACATTGAGCAGTAACCACTTTTTGTGGTGCAGCTTGAACAAACTCAGTACTACCTTGAGGATTGACCAACTGATCGTCTCCTGCGTAGAGTAATAATGTAGGTACTTGCCAAGATTTTGCTCTACTGCGCACCCGCTCACCAGCAAAGAGAATATATTGCGCCAAGCGCGGTGTTATTTTTTCATGCACCAACTCATCTTGTTTATATGCAGCAATTACTTCGCTATTGCGACTTACTCCTGATATTGGCAAGCCATTATTCAGAGCAAGATCCGGCACTACTTTCAGCATAATTGGCAAAAACAAGCCCTTGATACCTGAGCTAACTTTCAATGCTGGTGATAAAGCAATAACACCAGAAATTTCATCGGAGTGGGTCAACGCACAATCCAAAACGAGCAAACCACCCATACTGTGCCCCAACAAATACAGTGGTACATCCTTAAACCGTTCCTTTACTTGCGACACCATCGTGCCAAGATCCTCAAGCAGTTGCATCTCATGCGTCAGCACTCCACGCTTTCCTGGAGAACGGCCATGCCCATACTGGTCATATCCTAAGACAGCATACTCATGTAGTACGAGCCAGGAAACCAGCTCATTATAGCGCTTGCTGTGCTCTCCAAGACCATGGACCAACATAATCACACCCTGCACATCACCCAAGGGAACTTCGATCCACTGCCATAATTTATCAGCCATTTTTATGCCCCATAGCAAAGTTAAGAAGCCTTCTCGTTGGTACCATACGCAACAAAATTTTTATCATTTATGAAAATTGACGGCTTCATAATGCAGCACTTCCGGAAATGGATCATAAAAATGATGCAATAACGCTTTCCATTGCTGATATTCAGGAGAGCCACGAAATCCCTCAGTATGGCTTTTTAAATCACGCCAGCGTACCAGCAAAACATAGCGATGTTCGTCTTCCAAACAACGTTGTAATTCATGTGACAGATAGCCATCCATCCCCATAATGATGTGCTGAGCCTCAGCAAATGCTGCTTCAAACGCAGCACTCTGTCCGGCTTTTATTTGCAAAGGCGCCACTTCTAATATCATTATTTTTCCCCAAATAAAGTAGACAGCGCTACGAGACCTCGTACATCAGCCGCATGAAGGGCTATATGTTGTTGTGGCAAATAGCCAAGGGAGTGTTCAAAGCGATCAAGAATATCTTGCTGGCGATCAGCGCGCTGCTGCCAAAAGCTATCCTGCTGCTTTACAGCCATCACCTGATTGACGAATAACCCAGCGCACGGCATACCACTTTCAGCCAGCTGTGCCACAGCCCTTTCAGTCTCAGCCAAAGGCAAAGCTTCAGGAATCAATACCAGCACGATCGCTGTCTGCGCCGTATCGTGCAATACATCACGTGCATGGGCAAATAACCTACGGCGCTTTTCCAATACATCAACGGCATCAGCCCAGCGGTCTTTACGTGCTGGTGCAAGCGGATTGAGCTTTTGTTTGTCCAGTGCATCTACAGCACCACGCAAACGGCTTTGCCGACGTTGCTGTGCCAATAAGCCATCTGTCCACGCTTGCATCATTTCCGGTAAGCTGAGCAGACGTAAAGTATGACCTGTTGGTGCAGTATCAAAAATCACATGCTGATACCCTTGAACACGTGCACCAAGAAGATGTTGACACAACGCCTCAAGCATCGCAGCTTCTTCCGCACCCGGTGCATGACGAGACAACCGCAAAAAATCGCGCATTTTTGCCATCATTTCCGGCTTAGTATAGCCTTCAAGTGTACGCTCAACCTGCTTGAAATGTTGCTCAAGAATAACCTGGGGATTGAGTTCCAGCGCATCAAGGTTTGCACAAACTGCTTTACTTCGGTGTGACAATGGCTCTCCAAAAGCATCACCAAGACTGTGTGCAGGGTCTGTAGAAATCACCAGTGTTTTCCGCCCAGCATTGGCGAAACGCAGAGCCAGCGCAGCTGCAGACGTCGTTTTACCTACCCCACCTTTTCCACCGACAAACAACACACTTTTTTGTGCCAATGTATCAAGTAACGACATCAGCAACACCCAAAGTGGTCAAGCGGTGAATGCTCCATACCCATACGTGTATGCCAATCATGAAATGCCTCAAGAAAAATAGGCTGCAATTCCAACGCGTAAAATGCCACAGGATTAGGCACACCAAGGCTTTCAGCAAATAACATCGTCATCAGCAAATCCTCCTCATCACGTACTGCACGTGCCATCGTTTGCCGATATGGAGCATGGTAAAACGCATCCAACCCATCAAAAAATGCCTTGAGTTTTTCCTTCCAGTGGCGCAACTCAGTATCACTCATATCTACCCCATAATAGCATCGCCCGAATACAAGACTGTATCCGGGCGACAAACTAGCCAAGCAGTACAATCAAGTTATGCTTTTGCAGCACCCGATTTTGGCCACTCTTTACGCAGTACAAAAGCGCACTCCAAAGACACCAGTATCGCTGCAATCAAGATAACGATATCAAGGAATAATAGCAGCCATTGTTCTTTGCCGTAGAAAGTTCCAAGCTGCATCAATAGTGCAATCACCGTCATCAGCAGCAAGAAGACCATTGGCAGCAATGTGTACCAGCTCTTGATACCACGGCGCAGCAGCATGACTGACACAATCAGCAACGTCAGTCCGGCCATTAATTGGTTGGTTGTGCCGAACAGTGGCCAAATCGTCAAACCACCTTGACCGTCACTACCGCCAGTACCAAAGACCAAGCCAATGCAAATACCGACTGCGGTCAAAGTCGCCACTGTGCCATTCTTCAGGAACGGCAAGTGATAAATTTCACCAACTTCCTGAACAATATAGCGTTGCAAGCGCACACCAGTATCCATCGTTGTACCGGCAAACAACGCAGCCATAACGGTCAGCATGGTCACAGATAGCTCTTTACTCAAGCCTACGCCCTGACTCATGATTTCACCACCACCATTGATAAATGCGCCGATACTACCTTGGCCAAAAGCAGTATAGACAGCTTGCCAATCAGCAAGCGTGGCAAAGCCGGCTGTGGTTGCCAGAATAGCGCCAAGCGCAAGCATGCCCTCGCCCATCGCACCGAAATAACCAACGAAGCGAATGTCGGTTTCTTTGTTAATCTGCTTAGACGTCGTACCAGTGGAGACCAGACCATGGAAACCAGAAATAGCACCACAGGCAATAGTTACAAACAACAGTGGCATAATCGGCGCCGTACCAACCGGTAAGTCATGGTTATACGCTGGTGCAACCACATTTGGCGCAACGATAAAAATAGAGACATACAGTACGCCCAAACCAATGAACAACTGCAAGCCATTAATATAGTCACGCGGTTGCAACAGCATCCATACTGGCAGCAAAGAGGCCACTGCCGCATAAGCAAACAAAATAATAATCCACCAACCAACGCTATTCATGCCCAGCATTTCTGTTGGCAACGCAATTGGCACTTTAGGCCCAAGCCAAATCAAAGCGTATAGCGCGATAACACCCAGCAGAGAAACGATCGGCAGTGATAGTTTAAAGCGGTAGATACACTGCCCGATAATAAACGCAACCACTAAAGCACCCCAGACTGGCAACACAGCCGATGGAGTATTCACCATCATGCGCGCGATAACCGTACCAAATGCAGCATTCACCATTAACAGCAACAGGAAAATAACGACCATCAATAATGCTCGAGCACGTGCGCCAATCACATTACCAACAATCGTACCCATCGACTGACCACGGTTGCGTACACTCGCCCAAATTGCGGACATATCGTGCACACCAGCCATAAAAATCGTACCAAATACGACCCACAAGAATGCAGGTAACCATCCCCAAATAACTGCAATTGCCGGGCCGATAATTGGTGCAGCACCTGCTACAGAAGTGAAGTGATGCCCCCATAAGACGTATTTATTGGTCGGTACATAATCCACGCCATCACGCATAACATTAGCAGGCGTATCGTAATTGGGATCAAGTTTAAAAATTTTGCTCGCAATAAAGCGAGAGTAGAGGAAATAGCCTGCAGCCATACAGCCCAACCCTACCAGCAGCAGCACAACACTATTCATAAATAAGTTTCCTTGAAATTAATCATGGTTAATATTATGCCGTAAAAAAGCCAATTCAAGCAATGGCTTTTATCTCTCCGTCCAACGAAAAATAGCAATGCGATCAAGCATTGCTATTTTGGTTCAGGCAAATATTGATCAGCTTCGCAAAGCGTCTGCGCGATCAGTTTTTTCCCATGTAAAATCATCCAGTTCACGGCCAAAATGACCATATGCTGCTGTTTGCTGGTAAATTGGGCGGACCAAATCGAGCATTTCTATGATGCCGTATGGCGTCAGGTCAAAATTCGCACGAACACGCTTAACGATATCAGCGTCATCAATTTTGCCCGTCCCGAACGTATTGACCCAAATAGAAGTCGGTTCAGCAACGCCAATTGCATAAGAAATTTGCACTTCACAGCGCTCCGCAAGACCAGCCGCCACTACATTCTTGGCCACATAACGCGCAGCATATGCTGCACTGCGGTCAACCTTGGACGGATCTTTACCCGAAAATGCGCCACCACCATGATGCGCTGCGCCACCATAGGTATCAACGATAATCTTGCGCCCGGTCAATCCACAATCCCCTACCGGGCCACCAATAATAAATTGACCGGTTGGATTGATGTGATATTTGGTCTCTTTACTAATCCATTCTTTCGGCAATACTTGCTCGATAATCAACTCTCGCACCGCTTCCTGTAAATCAGCCTGTTTTATATCAGGATCGTGCTGGGTAGATAAAACCACCGTATCAATACTGGCAATTTTGCCATCTTCATAGCGAAATGTGACCTGACTTTTTGCATCAGGACGCAACCAAGGCAATACCTTTTCACGGCGCAATTGCGACTGACGCTCTACCAGACGGTGTGCATAAGTAATTGGTGCCGGCATCAGTGTATTGGTCTCGCGACAAGCGTAGCCAAACATCAAGCCTTGATCACCAGCACCTTGCGAACGTGCCTCTTCACGATCCACACCCTGAGCAATATCCGGCGACTGTTTGCCAATTGCATTGAGAACCGCACAAGTTTCGCCATCAAAACCAACTTGCGAGCTGGTATAGCCAATATCTTTTATTGTCGAGCGAACCAGCTCCTCAAGATCAACCCATGCTTTAGTCGTTACTTCACCGGCAACAACCACCATACCGGTCTTGATCAACGTTTCACACGCCACACGAGCATGCTCATCCTGTGCAATGATTGCATCAAGCACTGCATCTGAAATTTGGTCGGCAATTTTATCCGGGTGACCTTCTGATACCGATTCAGAAGTAAACAAATAACTGGTCATAATTTTTCCTTTAATATCAAAATTCGTAGAAAACAGGTATATAAGCCGTTTGTTCTGGCATCCATAAACAGGAATTTAACGCCAGTTATATCACCGACGGCGGTAGCGTGGTGCCATACATATGGTAGAGATGACGTATACTGCGTTTAGCTACAGCTTCACCGCGCACCTGATTAACTAGTAATGCAATACGGGCACGACAGACGGCTAATCCTGAAGTAGCCAATTCTTTATCAGATTTATTGATTTTAGGTGATTTCGTGCCGTGTTGATCCTTTGCAACAATGCTAACTGCATCGTATGAAGGCACCGAGCGCTTATGCTTCTGCCCTGATATAACCCAAGAGACGAAGCAATGCTTTAGATTTTGCACATAATAAGAAGACATGGTGATTCCTTTCCATACCCTGACTGCTTCATGAAACCACACCAGCAACCTTTCAGGGCTAAAGGAGCTTGCGCTTTACCAGTTTTATTTAACATCGTGCTGGAAGTTGCCGCTGCAACGCGAAACGTTGCACCATTAAACCCACGATGACACTTACATAATTTTATGGCGCAATATTCTACCTACAAATCAACCGCACTGCCAACTCTCCATTTCCACTCGCTTTACTCAAAGCATATATTTGGGCATCATACGCCAAGGGGTGCTGTCATCTTGGCGGCTGAGAACAAACCCTTAAACCTGATGTAGATAATCCTACCGGAGGGAAAATGAAGCACATCATCTTAAGTGCAGCCATCCTTGCTGCCTCACTGAACGTCGCACATGCTGCCGACAAACAACTCAACGTCCTCACCTACAGTTCTTTTGACTCAGACTGGGGGCCAGGCCCCAAAATCACTGCTGAATTTGAAGCACAATGTGACTGCACCATCAACTGGCTCACGGCTGAAGACAGCGTCATGATGCTGCGTCGCCTGCAACTTGAAGGCGACGCACTTGAAGCGGATGTCATTGTCGGGCTCGACAATCAAAGCATTGCCGATGTACTTGATACTGGATTGGTTGCAGACCTCAAAGAACCAATTGCCACCCGCTTTGGCGACGCAAAAGATGCCATCCCGTTTGACTACGGCTATCTTGCCTTTATCAAGCGCAAGGACAGCGACGTTCCGGCACTCAATAGCTTGAACGACCTCGCCAACGCCAGCAACGACCTCACTATCGCTATTGAAGATCCGCGTACCAGTAGCGTTGGTGCATCCATGCTTGCGTGGGCGGAAAGCGAAACAGAAAATCCCGCTGAATTCTGGCGCAACCTTAAGCCGAAATTAAGCGCGATTACCAGCGGATGGTCAGAGGCATACAGCCTGTTTACAGGTGGCAACGTTGACATGGTGCTTTCCTACACTACCTCGCCGATTTACCATCAAATCGTCGAAGACGACAACAACTACGAAGCCATACTTTTCGATCAGCCACACTACGAGCAAATTGAATACGCCGTTGCACTCAAGCACGCCGCCGAGCCACAGCTTGCCGAAGACTTCCTGCACTACCTGATTAAACCTGAAACACAGGAATCCATCGCCCTGACCAACTGGATGTATCCGGTAGTTGATGGAGTCGAACTGCCTGCGGCATTTACTGATGCACCACGTCCTGAAGGGGAAAACCTACCACCAGCTGAAGTCGCCAAAGATATGCCAAAGTGGCTCGACACATGGAAAAGCGTCATTCTTGCAGAATAAAATCATCTTTGCGCAGCGGTGAGCAAGCACCGCTGCATTGCGCCACAAACAGGAACCAATATGATCCGTACACTACGCCTCAGCATTGCAGCCATCGCCTGCACCAGCCTTACAATTGCTCATGCCAGTACATGGACACCGATTGACAAAGATTTAGAGCAACTGATTGCATTAATTAATGACACTTACTCAGGTGAATACCGTGAAGCACGTACTGTGCTCTACCCCGATGACACACACAGCTATGTACTAACCTTCTTTGCCATTGAAGGCTCAGGTGGTGGTAATAACGGCCAAATGTATATGGCGCAATGGTGGCCTAACTGGTCTAAAGAGGACGATATGGCAGGTGAAAACCAACCTGATAAAGTCACTAATTACTCACTCAATGGCTTAATCAATTTCGGCAATTCGTATACGATTGATCCCCAGCAAACACAATTTACTGATGACTATCATATCGTGGTACACGGCACGACCTACGGCCAAGATGATGCTCGATGCTGCCCGTCTGTGCCCATCACACTTACCTATGACATTGAGAAACTGGAATTAGTCGATTCAACCGTTCCTAAAGAGCAGTAGACGAATACATGCGGCTACTCGCCAACATCTTTCGCCTGCTCATCGCAGGCTTTATCCTTATCACCCTATGGCTGGTGTGGGACTACAGCCCCTCGACCACCAGCTTCAGCGACCTGTGGCACGACCCGTGGACGCGCCACATCGTCACTTTCAGTCTTGAGCAAAGCATTCTCTCCACCCTGCTTAGCATTATTTTTGCCATTCCGCTGATTTGGGCGGCATACCGTGGACGCTGGAAAATCCTGCGCCACCTCTTGCCGATCACCACCATCATGCCAACCCTGATATTTATCCTCGCTTTACTGCAAATCAGCGTCACTATTACCAGCTGGTTAGGCAGCAGCTGGCGACTCAACGGCTTTCACGGCATCATCATCGCCCACGTCGCGCTCAACGCACCACTGATTGCCCTGCTCACCTTACCGGCCGTTGATGCCATCCCCGAACACTACCAGCGCCAACGCCGCATTTTGCGTGTATCTGTGCTCACCTACTTTACTCGTGTAGTCATTCCATTAACCCGCCCTGCCCTGATGCACGCCACCGGACTCGTCTTCATGCTCTGCTTTACCAGCTTTACCGTCCTGCTCGTCCTCGGCGGTAGCCCACGTAATGCCAACCTCGAACTCGCCATCTACCAAGCCGTCAAATACGAATTCAACCTGCCGCAAGCCGCACAACTCGCCATTGTGCAAACCGTTATGCTGCTTGCTTTTCTCGCCATTTTGCCCAATAAAAACCCACCTCAACATCACACATCACACGCCACACCGCGTCCCAGCCGACTCGCCAATATTGCTGAACCGCTATTAATTGCGCTCATCTGCCTACCGCTGCTGGTACTCATCATTAACACCATCCACCATTTCAACCCTGACCCACCTACCGCCCTGTGGCAGGCACTTGGCAACAGCCTGTGGCTATGCAGTGGCGTTGCCCTAACTGCCACCAGCCTGCACATCCTCTTTGCAAAAACAGCCACCCTCAACCCACGCATCAGCACCATCAGCCAGCACCTCATCAACGCTATTTATCTCGCGCCCGTCCTCATCCTCTGCCTTGGCCTATTTCTACTCTTGCGCCCCGTCACCAACGCTTTTCGCCACCCGATGACCCTCAATATCCTCATGCTCATCGTCCTCATCCAGCCCTACCTGTACAAACTCGCCTACCCGACATGGGCTGCGCATGCCGCGCGCACCCAACGTCTCGCTCGTACCCTACACCTCAAACCGTGGCAGCAACTCATCCACATTGACCTTCCCGCCCTCGCACCACTGCTCGGAAAAGTATGTGGCTTTGCCGCCATCATCACCCTTGGTGATGTCGCCGTCATCAGCTTCTTTGGCAACAACCGCTTTCAAACCCTCGCCTCCTACCTCGTAGCCGAACTCGGTCACTACCGCCAAGCGCAGGCATGGCAAACCACGGGTATACTGCTTATCACCGGGCTAGCGCTCTTCCTTATCCCACAAATCCTCGTCCGTCTGTGGCAAAAAATACGGTAAAAGCAACATGACTATGCTCACCCTCGACAACCTCACTTACCAACGCGGCGACTTCACCCTGCATGCCGATCTCGCCCTTGAATCCAATAAGCGCTACGTCCTCAGTGCACCCAGTGGCAGCGGCAAAAGCACCCTGCTTGACCTCATCGCCGGATTCATCCAGCCACAACAAGGGCGCATCCTGCTCAACGAACAAGACCTCACGCCCAAACCGGTCGAACGACGCCCTGTCAGCTACCTGTTTCAAAAGCACAACCTCTTTGACCACCTCACAGTACGCAAAAACCTGCGCCTCGCGGCGAAAAAACTGCCGGAAGAAAGCCTGATTGCAGCGCTCGACAACGTCAGCCTGCCCACCAACTATCTTGACAAACTGCCCGACCAACTCTCCGGTGGCGAACAGCAACGTGTCGCACTGGCACGCACCCTGCTCATGAACCGCCCCATCATGCTCCTCGACGAACCCTATTCTGCCCTCGACCTCGACACCCGCATCCACATCACTGACCTCACCCGCCGCCTGCAAGCCGAACACGGCTGGCTGCTGCTCGCCGTCTCACACGATCCCGATGACTGCAAACGCCTTGACGCACAATCACTCACAATTAAAAATCAGTACGTTATCATGCAAGGAAACAGCAAATGATTGGTACAGACCTCACCGATAAACGCCGCATTGCCGCAGCTTACGCTCGTCACGGGCAACGCTTTGCGGAAAAAGTCCTACATCCGGATGAAATCAAGGAACTAGCAGAAAAAAAAGACCCTGTACGCTATCTTTCCATGCGCTGGGCTGCCAAAGAAGCATTCGGCAAGGCACTTGGTAGCGGCTTGCGTGATCCTGTGTTGATGCCCAATATTCGCATCATCAAAAGCGAACTTGGCGCACCATCTTTCGCTTATAGTGACACCATTGAGGCTATCATCAAGCAGCAAGGCTTTACAACCTTACACCTAAGCCTAAGTGATGAAGCCGACTATGCACTTGCGTTCGTTATGGCTGAAAGAAAAAGTAAGTAACTTAAACCCATCACTATTGCTGTACCAATACCATAGTAAGGCCATCAGAGATGGCCTACCAACATAAAGAGTATCTAACGAATACTAGGGCTTTTAAAGTAAAATATACAGAAAGTATCATGTAGAGAAATAAAAAAAACGGCCTGTACAATGCACAGGCCGTTTTGATTTGGCTCCCGGAGACGGGCTCGAACCGCCGACCCAATGATTAACAGTCATTTGCTCTACCGACTGAGCTATCCGGGAATTAATTGTCTATAGTACTTTCATACTATATCTGAAAACTACATTATTATCTGCAGCCTTCTAAAAACTGGCTCCCGGAGACGGGCTCGAACCGCCGACCCAATGATTAACAGTCATTTGCTCTACCGACTGAGCTATCCGGGAATCTCAAAAGAGGCGCGCATTTTAGCCGTCCTTGTGCTGCTCGTCAAGACAAGCATCGTTTCAAGCTAATTTTTTTATTTAAAAATCTATTTTTGCTTATAATTTTCCATAAACTCAGCGAGTTTAAGCAGAGCAACACGCAGATCAGACTGATGCGGTAAAAAGACCAAGCGGAAATGATCTGGCTCTGGCCAGTTAAATGCTCGACCATGGACCAACAACATATGTTTTGCACGCAATAGATCCAACACAAATTGTTCATCATCATGAATATTAAAGCGTGCGGCATCAATTTTCACGAAGCTATATATAGCGCCTCTCGGCTTTACAGCAGACAATCCCTCAATACTTTCGATCAACTCATGTGCAAGGTTGCGCTGCACATATAGGCGGCCTCCCGGGGCAACAAGGTCGTTAATGCTCTGATAGCCGCCAAGAGCCGTCTGGATAGCATATTGCGCTGGCACGTTGGCACATAACCGCATAGATGAGAGCATATTCAATCCCGCAATAAACCCTTCGGCCATCCGCTGATTACCTGAAAGGAACAACCATCCCGCACGGAAACCGGCTGCACGATAGTTCTTGGACAACCCATTAAACGTCACACAAAGTGTATCTTTAACCAATGTCGCCATCGGAATATGCTGTGCGCCGTCATAGACTATTTTGTCATAAATCTCATCAGAAAAGACGACCAAGCCATGCTGTTCAGCCAAGGCTGCGATCTCTCTTAAAATGGCTTCACTGTAGACTGCACCAGTTGGGTTATTTGGATTAATCAACACAATAGCTTTGGTTTTGTTGCTAATTTTACTACGAATATCATCAACATCCGGTTGCCAACCATTTGCTTCATCGCAGTAGTAATGCACTGCACTGCCACCACCCAAATGTGCTGCAGCCGTCCACAGTGGATAGTCAGGCATCGGCACCAATACCTCATCACCATTATTGAGTAAAGCCTGCATGACCATCACAATCAGCTCAGAAACGCCGTTGCCGATAATAATATCGTCAACACTGACACCTTTAATGCCTATACGCTGCGTCTCATGCATAATCGCTTTGCGCGCCGCGAATACACCCTTGGACTCACTATAGCCCTGCGCCTTATTCAAGTTCGCGATCAAGTCTTCACGCATCTCATCAGGCGCGTTAAAGCCAAATGGCTCAGGATTACCTATGTTGAGTTTAAGAATGGAATAGCCTTGGCGCTCAAGGCGATTAGCCTCATCAAGCACTGGACCCCGAATGTCGTAGCAGACATTATCTAACTTATGGGATTTATCAATTTTACGCATAATCGCTGTTCTTTTTCCCTAATAGCACTGAATTTTGTCACAACATATTAGCAGCGATTTATGGCTTGATTCACACTATTTTTGACCGTAATACAAACACAGTTAAGCAGGCATAATAAACACTATGACCACAAAATACCGACAGCATGCCAAATAGTTGAAAGAATTTAGAATCGATACCCGACTGTCGCCATGACGCCTGCTGCAGCAAAAAATTGTGCTTCAGCAAACCAGTGCTGCTTGTAAGACCAGCCCAACGTAGGTAATAAAACTGGTGCGACCCCATACTTATTCAGCGGGATTTTATTTTTGTATTCACCTTTATAGCCATGCAGTAGCCCACCAGTTAGCGACGCATGCATTTGCCAATCCTGATTAGACCACAGCGTCCACTCATACCCTAAATAAGCATACTGCGACGGCTGACCAAAAGAATTTGAATACAAAGCGATACCAACAGACCAGTCATCCTGACGCTGGTACTCCACATTAAGTAGCTTCTGGTGATTATTGTGTTCCGGCTTTGGATTGTAATGACGGGTATACAGGCTTGTGCGCACTTTCCACGATCCATTTGCCCAGCCGGCTTTATTGGTAAAATCAGGAAGTAGAGTGCTATCTGATGCCATAGAATACGGCGTACTGAGCAAAAGAAATGAAAAGGAAATGAGGCGAAGTAATTGCATTGGGAATAAAATAAGGGGTAAGAACCATAATGGCTCTATTTAGAGAGAATACTTAAAACCAAGTGCTATATAGTGTGCTGTATTAACTAGATCATAACACTATATAAAATATAGATATATCAAACTATTTCGCTATGACACCATATTTGAAATGGCGTCCCCAAGGGGATTCGAACCCCTGTTACCGCCGTGAAAGGGCGATGTCCTAGGCCTCTAGACGATGGGGACTTTTAAGTCCATAGTTACACAACACAGCGAGGATAAATTGGCGTCCCCAAGGGGATTCGAACCCCTGTTACCGCCGTGAAAGGGCGATGTCCTAACCGCTAGACGATGGGGACGCTACTTAAACTACTTTGTGGTGGAGCTAAGCGGGATCGAACCGCTGACCTCCTGCATGCCATGCAGGCGCTCTCCCAGCTGAGCTATAGCCCCGTCGCTGTGTGCGAGGCGCGCATTTTATGCAGATGCGCGCCCGCTGTCAACGGTGCGGCGAACAAAAAATAAAACAATTTGTTTATTCTTTGTTTTCTCTAATGTATTTAGATGCCACTTGAAGGCGTTTAATGCTCGATTCAATACCCGGTAGCAAAATAGTAATCGCTAAATCTGGTGATGGCGCGCCCCCCGTGACGGCCAGTCGCGCAGGCTGCCCTACTTTCCCGAAGCCAACCTGATTCTCTTCAACGCAAGCAGCAATAGCGTCATGAACAGCTTGTTCATCAGCCTTATCGAGTGCAGCAAGGCGCTTGGCAAGATCATCGAGCAGCGCAGCAGTTTCTTCGCCTTTAAATGCTTTTTTGGCGGCTTTCTCTGGGTATTCAGTTGGCGCAACGGCAATCCAGTGCATATTTTCCGCCATTTCTTTTAACGTCTTACTGCGCTCCTGATAGTGCGGTATCGCAGCGAGTAGCGCATCATCACTGAGCTCTACGCCAGCCTCAATCAAATGTGGGCGCAGCGGTTCAATCAAGTCGGCGGCGCTGCGCTCTTTCATGTAATGCTGATTGAGCCAACGCAGTTTTTCCGTATTAAATGCCGCTGCAGCACTATGTACATCGTCAATACGGAAATATTTAAGCATTTCTTCTTTGCTAAAGATTTCCTGATCGCCATGCGACCAACCGAGGCGCAACAAGTAATTCAACACAGCTTCTGGCAAATACCCCTGCTTGCGATAATCTAATACGTTGGTCGCGCCATGACGCTTGGATAGGCGCTTACCATCATCACCAAGAATCATTGGCACATGCGCAAAATCCGGTTCTTTATAGCCAAGCGCGCGGTAAATATTGATTTGGCGCGGGGTGTTATTGATGTGATCATCGCCACGAATCACCAGCGATATTTCCTGCTCAGCATCATCGACCACAACACAGAAGTTATATGTCGGCGTACCATCACTGCGACGGATGATAAAGTCATCCAATTCTTTGTTACTGATGGTTATTTTTCCTCGCACTTTGTCATCAAAGCTGACCACACCTTCAAGTGGATTTTTAAAGCGAACCACAGGATTCACACCCTCAACAGGCTCACCACCATTGCGGTATTTACCGTTATAGCGCGGTTTTTCACCTTTGGCTTTTTGCTCTTCACGCATGGCATCAAGTTCTTCTGGCGTACACCAGCAGTGATACGCCAAGCCATCTTCAAGCATTTGATCAATGATCGCGTTATAGCGATCAAAGCGCTTGCTTTGATAAACGATTTCACCATCGTGCTCTAAGCCAAGCCAGCTCATGCCATCCAAAATAACTTGCGTAGATGCTTCAGTTGAGCGGGTTTGGTCAGTGTCTTCGATGCGCAAGCGGAAGATACCGTCGTGCTGGCGTGCATGTAACCAACAAAATAATGCGGTACGTACACCGCCAATATGTAAATCACCAGTCGGGCTGGGTGCAAATCGGGTAATGGTCATAATTCCTCAATCAAATCACGTACAATAAAGCCACATATTGTAACGCAGGAAGGCTTATGCAAACAGAACACCTCAATTTGCCGGCTGGCTCACCCGGCACTCATAGTAGCCTGACAGTTTGGCGCTACGGCCAGCCCGGCGGCAAAAAAGTCTATATTCAAGCCGCACTACATGCTGACGAATGGCCTGGGCTTCTGATGCTCCATCACCTGCACAAGCATTTGGAGCACGCAACGATTAACGGTGAAATCGTGATCGTACCTTATGCCAACCCGCTCGGCATGCGCCAGTTCCTCGGCGGCTACCAGCTCGGACGTTTTGACTTTGATTACAGCGGCAACTTTAACCGTGGCTACCTCAATCTCGGCGAAGCAGCCCTACCTTACCTCGATAAAGAACGCCTGCGCCTCATGGATGACAGTGACGCAGTCATGGCCGTACGTCATGCCATGGGGCAGGCACTTAACGATTGGCAACCACAACTCGAAAGCGAACACCTGCGCAAAACACTCCAACTCCTCAGCTTCGATGCAGATTACGTCATTGATGTGCATTGTGATGCCAATGCCTGCGCCCATGCATTCGTCAATGTTCGCCATCAGCAAACCGGTGAGGCACTGGCACAAGCCATGCAACTTGATGCCCTGATTCTTGAAGATGATCCCGGCTCTATCGCCTTTGACGAAGCGGCATGTAGCCCGTGGTGGAGACTAGAAACCGCACTCGACACAACTCTTCCCTACCCCACCTTTGCAACCACGCTTGAGTTACGCGGCGAACGTGATATCAGTGATGAGATTGCCAGCAATGATGCGGCTAATTTCATGAAATTCCTTGCCCATATTGGCATAGTAGATGGCGAACCTTTACCAGATAGCGATACAGAACTCGGCACCCCGCTTGCTGGTGTCTCGCGCGTCCTCGCACCACACAGTGGACTACTTGATTTTAAAATCGAAGCAGGAGAGCGTGTAGCAGCTGGTGCACTGGTCGCTGAACTGATTAATCTCGACGATCCGTCAGCAACGCGAACCGCATTACACGCACCAATTGATGGCACTGTTTACGCATTGGGTCGCAACCACTTAGTTCGCCCTGGCCATGTCGTTGTCCAAATTGCCGGTAAAGAAGCGATTGGCGACGGCAAGCTTGCTTATTGATCACAACGAGCGCACCATATTGGTGCAAACAAAAAAGCACAACGTGCAAAAACAGGGCAAAACAACCAGACAAAACTGACAACCACTTGAAATAACTTGATATTAATTTTGGCACAAAGTCTGCTAAAAACATATCACAGATTGACATCATTTGAATTTATAAACAGGAGCTCAATATGACCCCGCAATCCATCATCGACCGCATCAAAGAAGAAGAAATCCGCTTTGTAGATATGCGCTTTACCGATACCAAAGGTAAAGAACAACACGTCACCATGCCCGCAGCTGGCGTTGACGAAGACTTCTTTGAAGAAGGCAAAATGTTCGATGGCTCATCTATTGCCGGCTGGAAAGGCATCAATGAGTCAGACATGATCCTGATGCCTGATCCTGAAACTGCGTTCATCGACCCGTTCAGTGAGCACAAAACACTTATCATTACTTGTGACATCATTGAGCCAGACACCCTGCAAGGCTACGTCCGCGACCCGCGTTCACTCGCTAAACGCGCTGAAGCTTACCTCAAGTCATCTGGTATTGCCGATACTGCCCTGTTTGGCCCTGAAAACGAATTCTTTATCTTCGACGGCATCAAATATAAAACCAGCATCAACAAAACCAGCGTTGAAATCCTTTCCGAAGAAGGCTTCTGGAACAGCGACAGCGACTTTGGCGGTACCAATAAAGGCCACCGTCCTGGCCTCAAAGGTGGCTACTTCCCGGTTGCTCCTGTTGACTCACTCAACGACATCCGTGCAGATATGTGCCTCATTCTTGAGCAAGTTGGCCAGACAGTTGAAGTGCACCACCACGAAGTTGCAACCGCAGGTCAGTGCGAAATCGGCGTCAAGTTCCACACCCTGACCCGCAAAGCGGACGAAGTCCAGCAGCTCAAGTATGTGATTCACAACGTTGCAGACGCTTACGGCAAGACCGCAACCTTTATGCCTAAGCCACTCGTTGGCGATAACGGTTCAGGTATGCACGTACACATGTCTCTCGCTAAAGATGGTAAAAACCTCTTTTCAGGCGACGGTTACGGCGGTCTTTCAGAAATGGCGCTGTATTACATTGGCGGCATCATCAAGCACGCCCGCGCGCTGAATGCGTTTACCAACCCGTCAATCAACAGCTACAAGCGCCTCGTTCCGCACTTTGAAGCGCCGGTCATGCTTGCTTATTCTGCGCGTAACCGCTCGGCTTCAATCCGTATTCCATACATTTTCAACCCTAAAGGTCGCCGTATTGAAGTTCGCTTCCCGGATTCGACTGCAAACCCATACCTGTGCTTTGCCGCATTGCTAATGGCTGGTCTTGACGGCATTAAGAACAAGATCCACCCTGGTGACGCCATGGACAAAGACCTCTATGACCTGCCACCAGAAGAAGCTGACAACATCCCACAAGTTGCCTTCTCACTTGAGCAAGCACTTGATGCACTTGAAGCAGATTGCGACTTCCTCAAAGCCGGCGATGTCTTCAGTGAAGATCTGCTCGAAGGCTATATTGCCCTCAAGCGTGAAGAAGTTGAGAAGCTGCGCCTGCAGGTTCACCCACTTGAGTTTGAAATGTACTACAGCTGCTAAACAGCAACGTGATGCACATACAGGCAGCAGCACCCGCTGCTGCCTTTTTATATAGTGCCAAACAAAGCAAGGAGCAACATCTGAGATGAGGTTTTTATTTCTAATTTGCGCAGCAATTCTGATTTATTTTGGTTACCAAAAATATCAAGAGCATCAAACAGAGCAAGAGAATAAATCTTATATTCGCATGGGCGACAAACAGCATTTTTTCCGGCACAGCAATCATCTAAGCAGTCAAAACCGTCACACAATCAACCCTCCACTACAGCAAAATACAAATGCGATGGCCGACAACATTGCTCACAAATGCGTTCATGTGATGAAGCGAAATATTTTATTCGCCATTGCCCCAATACAAAAATGGATGGTGATGGTGATGGCATTCCTTGTGAAAGACAATTGTGTGGGCATTAACCCAATGATGTTAGCTAATAAGTCACATGTCCATCGAACTCACTGACCATCTCACCACCGCCATCATCGTCACCGATGTTCAGGCACGAATTGACAGCCTAAACCCAGCGGCGGAAGACCTCGTTCAGCGCAGTGGTAATGCCTGTTATCAGCATCCACTAGACGAACTCATCTATCACCCCGACGGCTGGCGAACACTGCTCGAGCTTGCTGCATATGAACAGCGCAGTATCGTTGCACGCAATATTGCCATTGACGTCAGCAATACCCGCCAGCGTCACCATGCAGATATTGCAGTCAAACAAATCAACACCAACCAATACCTGATTGAACTCCACACATTCACCCGTGCACACAGCATCATGCACAGTCAAGCTCTACAACACCAAGCTGAGCACAACCGCCTCCTGATCCGCAATCTTGCTCATGAAATCCGCAACCCACTCGCGGGCATTAAAGGAGCCGCACAACGCGTCCGAGATTTGGTAGATGAACGCGCCACCCGCTATCTAGACATCATCATCACCCAAAGCGAACGACTAAACCAATTATTAAAAACCATGACCGGAGAAGGCAAACCAGAGCTGCGTCCGGATAATATCCATCGCACCATCGAGCAAGCCATTGCCGTATTTACCAGTGCACCTGAAAACACAAACATCACTATTCGTCGTACCTACGACCCCAGCATTCCCGATATTCCACTGGACGATAATCAAATCCAGCAAGTCATACTCAATTTGCTCAGCAATGCCACAAAAGCCAGTGATTACCACGGCGACATTACCATCCAAAGTGAAATTGTTCACCAATACACCATTGGTAATATCCGCCACCGCCAAGTCGTCGCCATCCGCATCAGCGATCACGGCTGCGGCATCCCCGAAGCACTACACACTGCAATTTTCCAGCCCATGATCAGCCACTTCCACCAAGGCAGCGGACTCGGGCTTGCGATCGTGCAAAATATCATTCACCAGCATCATGGCGCCGTTGAGCTCGACAGCGAACCTGGCCACACAACCCTATCCATCATCCTGCCGACCACATCATGAACACACACAACTCTGCCATTATTTGGGTCATTGACGACGACGACGCCATCCGCTTTATCATTGAAGACAGCCTGCAAGCCTGGGGCTATCAAACCCGCTGCTGGTCTAATGCACTTGAAGCACTTGATGCCATCGCACAAAGCCACCGCGCCCCTGACCTCGTCATCAGTGACGTACGTATGCCCGGTCTCAGCGGGCTTGAATTACTCGAACACAGCCACCGCCGCTATCCCGACCTACCCTTTATCATCACCACTGCCTATTCAGACCTCGACATCACCGTCAATGCCTACGAACAAGGCGCTTTTGACTACCTCCCCAAGCCCTTTGATTTGGATCAGCTCAAGCATCTCACTGAACAAGCCTTGCGCCCTAAAGCACGGCAAATCAAAACTCCATCACAAACCACAAAAAACAACAACCGCGACATCATTGGCAATAGCCCTGCGATGCAGCCGCTGTTCCGTGCGATTGGGCGCTTGGCAAAAACCACCGTCAATGTCCTCATCAGCGGCGAAACCGGCACCGGTAAAGAACTGATCGCGCGTGCTTTACACAAACACAGCCCCGTTGCCGATGGCCCATTTATCGCACTAAACATGGCGGCCATTCCGCCCGAACTTGCTGAAGCAGAACTCTTTGGGCATGAAAAAGGTGCATTTACCGGCGCAACCAGTACCCGCGCTGGGCGCTTCGCACAAGCCGAAGGTGGCACACTCTTCCTCGATGAAATTGGCGACATGCCTCTTCCACTACAGGCCAAGCTACTGCGTGCGCTAGCTGAAGGTAGCTACTACAGCATTGGCGGGCAGACACTCAAAACCGCCAACGTACGCATCATCGCAGCAAGTCATAAAAACCTTGCCGAACAAGCCGAACTAGGGCGTTTTCGTGCCGATTTATACCACCGCCTGAACGTTATCCACCTGCACCTACCTGCGCTACGTGATCGCCGTGAAGACATCCCCGCACTGATTGACTATCACCTCAGCCAGGCGGCCAAACAACACAATCTACCGCGTAAAAAAATAGACCCCGCCGCACTGCACCAGCTGCAACAGCGCCCATGGCTCGGCAATATTCGTGAACTCGAAAACCTCTGCCATCAGCTCACCATTCTCAGCGCTGGCGACACCATCACCCTCCATGATTTACCAGATGACAACCATAGCAGCAGTAATCTAATCAAGCAGCCGGAAGCACATACAGAAACTGAGCACCAAGATTGGCAAGCCGCGCTCAACCAAGCAGCACGACACGCCCTAAACCATCATGCAGGCCACGCCTACCAGAAATTACTCGACCAATTTGATCAAACCCTCATTGATGCAGCCCTGATCCAAACAGACCACCACATCAGCCACGCAGCAGCACTACTCGGGATCGGGCGTAACACCCTCACACGTAAACGTACGCAAAAAAAATCACAGGCAGATGAATAAATCATTTATATTCAATTAAATTTATACACAAATTCAGCTGACCAAATCTCCATGCAATCTGTGGATATCAATAGCTGTATTCGTGACAAATATTGCAAAACTATCAATAAAATAATATATTTTAAATGAAAAAACAATTAGTTATATTATAAAAATCACATCCTTTACAATTATAAATTTAGCAATTTCTTAGTCAACATAAGTTAAATAAATATCTGCTCACCAAATCTAATAATCTTAGCTATTTAATAACTCATAAGCATAAATTAAACAACATATTATTCAGCTATAGTTTACTCACAAAAAGATTTAGTAACAAAAAAACATTATTATATTGACAATCTATGTTAATTAGATGTATTGTAATAAGCAGAAGCAAATGGTTAACAGTGAATCTTAAACAGAACACTATAATAATTTGCTCCTAAGACACGGAGTACCAATTGGACAAGGATGTCCTTTTGTTACTTAACAAACACAATCATTTAGTGATTTTAGCCCAGAAAACATATAGTTAAATAACTGCTATAACTAAATATTTTGATCCCACTGAAACTCGTGATCTCTATGATCCTGATAATGTGATGTAGTTCATACGAGCCTAACCCCCAATAAAAAAGCAGGTCATATGACCTGCTTTTTTCGTCTGTTGAAAACTTATTTTGACTGCAAGTAATCAATCATTGTATTGACGTCGCTGCACTCAAATGGGTCAGTTTCGCAGTTATCACTGAAGCCATCTTCACAGAAAACCTGCTTGACCACGCCATCTTCGACGTACATTGAATAACGCCAGCTGCGCTCACCAAAGCCGAGGTTTTCTTTCTTGACCAGCATACCCATGCCACGAGTGAAGTCGCCATTGCCATCTGGCAGCATTTTGACTTTCTCAACGCCCTGATGCTTAGCCCACTGGAACATGGTGAATGCATCATTGACGCTCAAGCAATACACCTCATCGACGCCTAAATCTTTAAGCTTGTCGTAATTTTGCTCAAAGCCAGGTAAGTGAGTGCTAGAGCAAGTCGGGGTGAATGCGCCCGGCAATGCAAAGACAACGACCTTGCGACCATCAAAGATTTCATTGCTTTTAACATCCTGCCAACGGAACGGATTTTCACCTTCAACACTTTCATCGCGTACACGCGTCTTAAAAATCATTTCAGGTACTTTTTTGCCAATCATATCGCTCATGACGAACTCCTTTGTTAAGTAAAATGCGCCATCATTATAAGCAAAACTTACTACTGTTCAATAACATTCAATAAAAATGATGACATACCAATACATTAATTTAAATCGTTCAATCGAGCTGTATTTTCCTTATATAAGAGTTTGAATGATCTAAAAATATGTCTATACTACTTCTCCCGACACCTGCTCTCCAGCCCTAATTTCTGTCAGTAAAATTATGTCTACCCTATTCACGCTCATGCCAATCGTTGTCGCTATTTTATGCGGCTTTATGATCGCCCGATTTATTCCGGACAATTGGCAACAGTGGATGGTCAGTATTATTGGACCATTGGTCTGGGTATTGTTATTTTTGATTGGTGCTGATTTTGGTGATTTGTTGGTATCAGCCGAAGCACTCGGTAAAGCATTGCATACAGCACTCTACTTCACCATATTCAGTACCCTGATTCCTGCTGCGATCATTGCATGGATTTATGACCACCACATGGTCAGCAAAAGAAACATCAAGCCCCGCCAAGACGTCTCTCCGACCAGCCTGTGGAAGCCATTGCGCTCTTGCCTGGTTGCCTTATCCATGGTTGCGCTCGGTGCAGCCATGCATTTACTCACCACCTATACCTTGCACATTCATTTGCCATTGCCATCCGTCAACAGCATATTGATTGTGATGGTCTTTCTCGCCGGCATTGACCTCTACCGCCTTGAGCTAAAACGCACCCATTTCGCACCACGCATCTTTATTCTTCCCTTTATGATCATTGCGCTTGGTCTCGCGGGTAGTCAAATTGCTGCTTATATCACCGGTATGGAATGGCATAACGCCATGGCACTGGTCAGCGGCTTTGGCTGGTTTACCTTATCAAGCGTCATGGTCGGTGATGCACTCGGCGCCTATTACGGCACCACCGCATTGCTGATTGACCTAACCCGTGAATTACTCGGCATCATCGTGCTCTATTTGATCGGCATCCGCTACGGCTATATGGCAATGAGCATATCCGGAGCAGGTACGATGGATACCGTCTTACCGATCATCAAAACCAATTGCGGTACCGATAAAGTGCCGCAAGCACTGGTCAGCGGCATTACCTTGAGCCTGCTTGCACCACTCCTGATTGGATTGTTCCTGATCTAATTCAAGATGCTAGGCCGTCTTCCTCAACCAGGCTGCGGATAATATGCCCTGCAATCATCATCCCGAATAGCGCCGGCAAGTAGGAAATCGTGCCGTTTACCGCACGGGCACGACCCGGTTCCGCGCCTTCGATCGGCTGATGCGGTAAAGGCTGACGGCGTGGCTCGTCAGAAAACACCACCGGATAGCGCAGATTACCGCCAAGGTTTTTCAGCGATTTGCGCAGCTCGCGTGCCAATGGGCAACCGCTGGTCTGATTCAACGTTTTTATTTTCACCTTGGTCACATCAAGGCGGTTACCCGCACCCATCGCCGACATCACTGCAATACCGCGCTGCTGTGCGGCGTGAATCAATGCCGCCTTGCACGCAATCGAATCAATACAATCGGCGAGAAAATCAATCTTGCCGAGCGGCTCAAGCAGTGCATCAGCACCATCAGGGCGCAAAAACTGCTGTACCACGACCAGATCAAGATCAGGATTAATATCGCGCAGGCGCGCCGCCATGATGTCCGTTTTGCGTTCGCCAATCGTCGAATGCAGCGCCAGTAACTGGCGATTGAGGTTGGACGGCGACACCACATCGTGGTCAAGAATAATCAAGCGGCCAATACCTGCACGGGCAATTGCTTCTGCGCAGTAACCGCCAACCCCGCCGAGTCCGGCAATCATCACGGTTTTGTCGCGCAATGCGGCTGTGGCTTCAGTGCCTAATAAAATTTCGGTGCGGGCTTGGGCTGTGGGCATGGTGTTACTCTTTAATGGTTAATTGATAGGGCTAAATATTCTTGAATAATCGGCTACAGGGCAAAAAAAACGTCGCGCGTTGTCACTGGTTTGTGCAGCGACCTCATCACGCGATAAAGCGCGCAATTCTGCCACAACACGCGCCACTTCGCCAACGCGCGCCGGTTCGTTGCGCTCGCCCTGATACCCGCAAAGCGGCTGATCAGGCGCATCGGTTTCCAGCAGCACGCGCGAAAAATCCATAGATGACACTTGCCGCCGCAAGCGCTGCGCACGCTCATACGTCACCGTACCACCCACGCCAATATAGCCGCCGAGATCGAGCAATTGCGCCAACTGCTGATCCGAGCCACTGAACGCATGGACGACAAAGCGCACATCAGGATACGTTTTTAACGTTTGTAATACCTGCTCTAGCGCACGGTGCGCATGCAAAATAATTGGCAAATCCAATGATTCTGCCAGCTCAAGCTGCGCCGTAAAATAGCGCTGCTGTAGTTTACGATCTGCATCAATGGCAAAATCCAGCCCTGCTTCACCCACTGCTACCGCGTCGTGATGATCCAGCCAGTCAGCGAGTACATCAATATCCTCTACTGCATGCTGATCGAGAAAATAAGGATGCAAACCATACGCTGCATGGCAACCCGCCACATCCCCGCATAATCTCGCCACATCGGCCCAACTCGCGCGCGACACCGCAGGCACAACAATCTGCGCCACACCCGCTTCACGCGCTCGCTTCAGTACTGCATCGCGATCGGGATCAAACTCGGCAAAGTCCAGATGGCAATGGCTGTCGATTAACATATCAAGCAACTCTGTAAACAAAAGATGCAGTGTACCTTTTGCGCATGAAACACCCAATAACCAAGCGGTAACTCGAATATCTAACTACACTAGTTTAAATTTCATACAAGGCTTATTGCCGTAGCCAATACTTCTAGCACAGCAAGATACGGCAACACCCTATAAAGTTTAGAAAGTGTGTCAATCCAATGGCTGCTGCCCTTTTGGAGAGATAAAATATCCAATGGCCGACATCACGACGAAAGGCATGATCCACCCCAGCCCTAGCTCAGCCAATGGCAGCTTATCGAGTAATGATTGCCACGGTAAAGTAATAGACAAGCTTGAGAGCAGGTCTTGAAAAGCCATCAATACCGTGACACCGACACCCAGTGTATACGTCCAACGGCGGTATCTGATCCATGGATGCAGCATTGAAAGCACAACCAAAGCAATGCTAATAGGGTATAAAAAGACCAGAATCGGAATGGCTATTGCCAGAATACGTTGTAAACCCAAATTTGAAAAAATTGCACCGGTAACGGTAAAGAGCAACACATAATAAGCGTAATCAATTTTTGCATAAAGACGCTTGGCAAAGCTCGCACATGCATTGATCAGGCCGATGCAAGTCGTCAAACAGGCCAGCATAACGATAATTCCAAACACCACGTGCCCCGCTTCTCCCATTAGTTGGGCTGACACGGCTGAGAGCAAGTCTGCACCATTGGCATAACCCGCTGTCTCAGGCACCGTCAGCCCGATCCATGCCAAGCAGAAATAGATGATACCGAGACACAGTGCCGCAACGCATGATGCCTGCACCATGATTGCCACACTATTTGCCCCCTTGCCTTCACGAGCGATCACGGCATTTGCCAACACGGAACCAAAAGCCAGTGCGGCCAAGGCATCCATGGTGAAATATCCTTCGATAATGCCAGCGGTGAAAGGATTTTCCGCAAATTTTGCTGTCGGCTCATGCCCCGATGGTGCTAGCGACATAAACGCCAATACACACAGCAAAGCAATGCTGAGCAACAACAAAGGAGTCAGCATTTTACCAATCAGCTCAACCAAATAACCCGAATGAAGTGCAGCAAAATAGCAAACCGCAAAAAAGACGACTACATAAACAACCAGCCCAATAGAATCAGGCAGATCGGTCAAATGTTTGAAGCCTATTTCATAACCCACATTGGATGCTCGCGGAATGCCATACATTGCCCCGATAGATAAATAAATCAGGATCGCAAATGGCAAAGCAAATATAGGATGCACGCGTCTGCCAACCCCCATCAGTCCGTCAGGTGAGCGCACAATGACAATAACCGTCATCATCGGCAAAGCAATTGCGGTCAAAATAAATCCGGTTACGGCCTGGGGGAACAGGGTTCCTGAATCCATGCCCAACATTGGCGGGAAAATCAGGTTTCCGGCACCAAAGAAGAATGAAAGCAGCATAAATCCATAAAAAACTGGCTGGATATGACGAGAGGTATTCATTAGTAAACTTATGTGTGGATATTTGTTAAAATATTAAAACTATTTTATTTAATTGTCTATATTTTGGTGTTTTAAGTGTATTAACATCAAAAAATCACATCTCAAGCAGTACTTTTAGGAAACCTATAAAATATATAAAACAGAAGTTTATTATTTTAATATCAATTATTTAAACAAGATCAATTCATGTAATATTAGTCATTCTCATCTAACATACAGGAATAACTCTTCAACAGCTATTCATAAGGCTGGAATGAATAATTTATATTGCTTTCTTATTGGTGCATTGAGTTGTTTTGGGCGCAACTGTTAGGTGCGTAGAATCATTACGGCATCGAGCCTTCCAAAGAGCAGCGCAAAATAATACACAACCTATAAAAAGATAATAATTATTTACCCTTAGCATACAAGCAACCAATAGTGGCAACATAACGTACACTGTAAACGCAAATGAAGCCACTTTGGTTTTATTGATGTCTTGGCCAATAATGCAAGCTTTAATTTGCTCGGCAAACCAAAAGAGCTACCGTGGTTGACTATTGAAGTCAAATGCAAGATCAATGTATTTGGTGTTCGAATACAAGCTAGGGGCTGGTCAATGCTTTTACCGTGATAGCAACATCATCAGCCTGTGTAATCGCTGAAATCACC
The DNA here is from genome assembly GCA_019218315.1 of Cardiobacteriaceae bacterium TAE3-ERU3. NCBI lineage: Bacteria > Pseudomonadati > Pseudomonadota > Gammaproteobacteria > Cardiobacteriales > Cardiobacteriaceae > Cardiobacteriaceae bacterium TAE3-ERU3. The sequence continues at coordinate 356,695 of JAHUUI010000003.1, forward strand.
GCAACCCCATCGGCACCGGCACTGCGAACCGCCGCCGCATTTTCCATGCTGATGCCGCCAATACCGACCATCGGCTTATCAATACCTGCTGCACGGATCGCTTCAATCAACCCCGTACCGGCCGGTGCTTTGGCATCGGCTTTCGAGGTTGTTGCATAAATTGCCCCGACACCGAAATAATCAATACCGTCAATATGGCTTGCTGCTTTGGCCTGCTCAAGGGTATTGATGGTCAAACCAATTAACAGCTTTCCCTGGCAACGCGCAATCACGCGCTCGATCGCTTCATCGCCCTGCCCGACGTGCACACCATCCGCGCCAATCGCCAACGCCAAATCGACATCGTCATTGATAAACAACGGCACGCCGTACGCACGACAACGCCGCAAGCACGCTTCAGCCAACTGGCGAATATCATCAGGGTATTGCAACGCCTTTGCGCCCTTCTCGCGCAGCTGAAAGCAGCCAATACCAGCATCAAGCGCACGATCGAGTAAATCGAGTAGCGCAGCCACGCGGTCAGCCGGCTCGCCGACCACATCCTGCGTACCGGCAATAAAATAGACGCTTAAATCATTGAGTGGTGTTTTCATCTCATTACCTCAGCCAAATCGGGCAAGTTTGCATACAAGAATAGCTATCAAAAGCTGTGTTGTGATGCAATTTGAATACTCAACGATACGCCCAGTGGTTGGTCGGGCCGTGCCCATGCCCGATGCCCAGTGGATTGCTGATCGCAGCGGTAATGAAGGCTTTGGCGGTGCGGATCGCTTCCTCGACGCTTCGCCCTTGCGCCAGTTCAGCGGTGATACACGCCGAGAAGGTGCAACCAGTGCCGTGGGTATGTTGGGTGTCGAAGCGCGGTTCGCTGAGGGTAAATTCGCCATCAGGGGTGACGACCAGATCGCTGCTTTGCTCACCACTGCTGTGCCCGCCTTTGATGATGACGGTACGCGCGCCCATATCTTGCAGGATTTTTGCCGCTTTGTGTGCATCGTCCTGATTGGCTATTTTGATGCCGGATAGATGTTCGGCTTCGGGGATGTTCGGCGTAAGTACGTCGGCGCGTGGCAATAGCTGCGTTTTCAGTGCATCAATCGCGTTGTTTTCGAGCAATGGCGCACCGCCTTTGGCGATCATCACCGGATCGAGCACGCACAGGCCGAAGTCGTGCGCCTGCAATGCTGCAGCGACACACTCGATGATTTCTGCATTACCCAACATACCGATTTTGAACGCATCGACGTTGAAATCATCGGCAATGGCGTCGAGTTGTGCGCGGATGGTTTTGGTTGGAATGACGTGAATGTCGTGTACGCCGAGGGTGTTTTGTGCAGTCACCGCGGTGATGGCACTCATGCCAAATACGCCACGTTCCTGAAAGGTTTTCAAGTCGGCTTGAATGCCAGCGCCGCCGCCGCTGTCCGAACCGGCGATGGTGAGTGCTTGAGGGATAGTCATGGTTTGCTCCTTGGATTAAATGATCCGTACTTTTTCTGCTGTGATGCTGCTGGCTTGCAGCTGTGCGAGGCTGTCGAGCAATGCTGTGGTAAAGCTGCCGTTGGCAATGTTATTTTGTGCGGCGTGTTCGCCAGCCGTGGCATAGGCAGCGCAGGCGGTAACGCAAGCGGACAAGGCGTCATCAGCGATGGCAATAAACGCGGCACACACTGCGCCGTGCAGGCAACCCGAGCCGGTAATCAGCGGGAACAGTGACGTGCCGCCGGTAACCTCAATAATCCGTTCACCATCGCTCAGTACATCCACTTCGCCGCTGATAACGGCAACCGTGCGATATTGCCGCGCGACTTGTTTGGCAATGGCGTGTACGTCAGCGCTACCGCTGCCTGCGTCTACGCCTTTACTTTGCCAGTCCACGCCCGCCAGCGTTGCCATTTCACCGGCATTGCCACGAATGGCGGCAAATTGCACGTTGTCGAGCAGATTTTGCACCAGCTCGCGGCGGTAAGCGGTTGCACCAACGCCGACCGGATCAAGCAATAGCGGTTTGCCGTGCCGATTAGCAGCTTTGCCAGCAGCCATCATCGCCGCGACTTGCTCGCTGGTCGGTGTACCAATGTTAATCGCAACAGCGCTAACGATACTGGCCAATTCGTCCATTTCCTGCGGTGCGTTGGACATAATCGGCGATGCACCAATGGCGAGTAAACCATTGGCAACATAATTGGCAACCACGATATTGGTCAGGTTGTGAATCAGCGGATTATCGCTGCGGATGCGGTTGAGTAGTTCGAGTTGTAACATATTTTTTCCTAATCCAAAACCCCGTAAAAACAGGCATTAAAGAGATAATGACAAAATTCAGCATCCTGTTTCCACGGGGAAACCATTAAAACTTGACGTAAAAATACAGCACCAACATGGCAACGAGATACGCCAGTCCCAGCCATGCCCACGCCGACAACCAACGGTTGCCCTTACCGTCGCGGTACAAGGTGAAATTGAGCCACGCGAACATCGGCGCAGAAATAAACGACATGGTCATCGCGAACGGAATCATTTTGCCCACCGAGCTTTGGAAAAAGACGATGATGACAAACGACACGATACTCGCACCGAGCATCCAGTAAAACACTTCGTTGCGCGTGGTGTGCGGGCGCTTGAGCAGCAAATGCACCGCAGTCATGTTGGTGCGCGAATAGCCATCCACAGCGGTCAAAGTCGTACCGTAGATGCAGACAAAGGCGAGCAAGCCGATAAACCAGCGCGTCCATTCGCCAATCGCCTGTGCGTACATATTGACGAACTGCGCGACGTATTTGCCGCCAGCAGCCTGCGGGAAATCCTGCCCGTATTGCATCAATGCACCGAGGGTCATGAACACCAGCGCAAGCACAATGGTCACGCCATAGCCGACGTTGAAATCAAGCATACCGTCACGCAAACTGATTTTGTTCAGGTGCTGCTTTTCCACCACCCACATCGACGTGGCGACACTCAATTCCATCGGCGCGGGCATCCAGCCCATCAGCGCAATCAAGAACGGAATGCTGGCAAACGTCCACGGTGACGGCTCGACAAAGCTGTCCGGCACACGGCTGCCTTCGGTGGCAACGCTCCACACCGCCATCACCAGCGCGATAATGGTAATCACCGTAAGGATTAGCATCAGGTTTTTCGACAGCATGTCGAGAATCGGATATTGCTTTTTCGCCAATATGAGCAAAAAGCTGATTAACACGCCAATGCTCAGCCACGTCAGCGACCAGTCAAACGGCAACAGCGGCGACAACAACGCCGCCGACAATAATGCACCACCGGCAATATTGACCACCGTGGCAATACCGTTGAACAGTAAAAACAGCCACAAATACACATTGCCCTGCGCGGCGTAGCCTTGCAGCACGCTTTGCCCGTTTTGCAGGGCGTAACGATAGGCGAAACGGTAAAACGGATATTTGAGCAGGTTCACTGCGATGATAAATCCGGCTAGTTGCAGGCCGAATTGCGCACCGGCCTGCGTCGAGGCGATGATGTGCGAGCCACCAATCGCCGACGACGCCATAATCAGACCAGGGCCAAACCGGTTGAGGGTTTGTCGTAGCCGCACAGCTTATTCCTGCGGTAATTGCACGGCGTAGTCAGCCAGTGGCTGTACCTTATCAATCATGCCGTTTTCCTTGAGGAACTCTGCCATACGGATGTAGCTGTTATTGTCCAGCGCACGCGGACGCAAGGCCAGACGCGGTAAAGTGTCGCCCCAAGCGCGGCGATTGAGCTCATTGTCGAGATCGTCGGGCTTATACGCCTGAAACGCATCCCACGATTCATCCGGATGATTGAGGGTATAGACGGTCGCTTCTTCAACCGCGGTGAGGAAGCGCTCGAAGCGTTCATCATTGACGTTATTGGCATTGGCGACCAGCACCAGCTCGTCATAAGACGGCACGCCGTGTTCTTCGGGGTAGAATGCCAGCCCCGGATGCCCTTCCAGATCCAATGTGTTCAACTCGAAGTTGCGGTAACCGCCAAATACGGCATCCACCTGACCGGCAATCAGCGAAGGCGCAAGCGAGAAGTTGACGTTAACCCATTTCACGTCGTCCGTAGTCAGACCGGCACTGCGCAGCATGGCACCGAGAAGACTTTGCTCGAAACCGCTGACCGAATAACCGATTGTTTTGCCTTTGAGCTGGGCAATTTCGCTGATACCGCTGCTTTCGAGTACGGTCAGGGTATTGAGTGGTGTGGAAATCAGCGTACCGATGCGCTTGATTGGCAAACCTTCGGCAACCGCCATTTGCAACTGCGGCTGGTAATCGACCGCCAGATCGCCTTGTCCGGCAGCGAGCAACTTGGGTGGCATCGACGGGTCAGCCGGTTCGATAAATTCCACGTCCAGATCGTGCTTGTCGAAAAAGCCCTTTTGCTTGGCAACAATCAGCGCGGCATGGTCGGGATTGACGAACCAGTCGAGCAACACCGTCACTTTATCGGCTGCGAACGACGCGGAGGCTGAAGCAAGTAGTGCTGTGGCGAGGATGGATTTGATAATGGTTTTTTTCATGGTTTAGTCCTTAAGATTGTTCATAAGCATAAGTAAAGAAGTCACGTTCCAACTTGCAACAATGGCGGAACAGCTCTTTGAGGCGCTGCTGCTCCGCTTCCGGCAATTCAGCCATGGCATCGAGTTCACTACGCAACCAGATAACAAACTGCTCGAATTCGGGATTGTTGTGCAAGGTAATCCATTCGTTGAAATAGAACGCTTCAGGCTGATGGTCGCGATAAGTGTCTGCCCACGTCCAGTACGTCCATTCCGCGCACGCCAATGCCACAATACAATCGTAATAGCCCGCTTTTGTTGATTGGGCAATTACATCTGCAAATCCCTGCATTACCGGATTCAAGGCTGGATCAAGGTATTCATCTTCACTAACACCAAGCGCGGCAAACGAGCGCAGGAAGTAGTCATTTTCACCATCGGTGACCACGCTCAAAAAGCCCGACAAACGGTGCATTTGCTCCATGGTTTTGGCGTGAACAATCGCATAAGACACAATGTCTGAAAAATGGCGGAAAAAGGCATAATCCTGAATCAGGTAATACTTGAATGCTTGCTCACTCAAGCGCCCTGTAACCATCTCCTGAATAAAAACGTGATCGGTTGCTTCGCGCCAATAAGGTTCGGCGTGTGCGCGAACGGTTTCCGAAAAAGATTGTTTCGTCATATTTTTGCTCCTTAAGATAAATCCAAACCCATTTGCCAGAACGCCACTTCCATGCGTGTGGCGGTGTCAAAAATATGCTGCAAACGCGCAGCTTGCGTTGGTGATACGTCTTTGGCTAAATCGTCAAACATCTGCCGCGACGCATCGGCGCTGGCAAAAAATTCATCGCTGCTGTACATATCAATCCACGCCTGATAGGGGTTGTCGGCAACCGCGGGCTGTGCGGCGAGTTCGCGCCCGATTTCTGCGTAACCGTAAATGCACGGCAGCAAAGCAGCGTAGAGTTCGGCGAGACCGCCGGTCATGCCACAATCGAGTACATAGCGGGTATAGGCGACGCAGGCCGCAGATTCAGGGACATGTTGTAATTCGGCTTCGCTGATGCCCCATTCGGCGCAGTAATCAATGTGCAGGGCGATTTCCATGTCGAGCATGGCGTTGATACCGGCTTGTCCGGCACGCATTTGCGCAAAGCTGTCGCTTTTATATACCGCCAGCGCCCATGCGCGGGTGAATTGCAGCAGGAACAGATAATCCTGCTTGAGGTAATGCTGGAAACTGGCTTTGGCAAGCGTGCCGTCACCGAGTTGACGCACAAATGCGTGGCGCGTGTAATCCGGCCACGCGGGGCAATTGGCTTTAAGGTCGGCAAAGGTTGTCATGGTTTCTCCTTGGGTTCATTTAGAGATGCTTTTGCCACGGAATCCACTTTTTCAGCAGCGTATCCGTGGTGAAATAGAGAGTCAGGGACATCAGCACCAAAATCAGCAGTGCGGCAAACACCAGCGCCGATTGCATACGTGCATTGGCCTGCAACATCAGGTAACCCAGCCCTTCGGCCGAACCAACCCACTCGCCGACAATCGCGCCAATCGGTGCGCAAGTCACGGCAATGCGCAAACCCGATGCAAGCGATGGCAGCGCGGCAGGTAAGCGGATGCGGGTGAGGATTGCCCAGCGGCTGGCGTGCAAGGTGTGGGCTAGGTCTATCCATTGCGTCGGGGTATTGCGCAGGCCGTCGTAGCACGATGCGGTCACAGGGAAATAAATAATCAACACTGCCATCATCACTTTCGAGCCCATGCCGTAGCCAAACCACAGCACCAGCAACGGCGCGATAGCAAATACCGGTACGGCTTGTGACAACACAAACAGCGGCATCATCACCGCCGACAGGCGCCGCGACAGCATCAGAATCAGCGCCGAACACAAGCCGAGCGAAAAGCCGAACACCAATCCGAGCAGGATTTCGAGCAGCGTGACCTTGGCATTTTTGTATAGCAGAGGCCATTGTTTGACCAGCGTTTGCGCCACGTCCCACGGCGAAGCGACGATATAGCGCGGCAAAGAAAAAACCGTGACCACGAGCTGCCACAGGGCAATCAGCGCTACGGTAATCAAGAGGATTTTGCCGACCTGCTTCATGACAACGCCTCAAGGAGTTTGGCTTGCAACACCGGTTGTGCCGCTTCGGGGGCAAAGCGCGGGCGTGCGCCGTCAGGGATAAATGGCGTACTGATACCGCCTTCGTGCATGACGTAAATCACATCGGCGAGGCGGATGGCTTCGAGCGGGTCGTGGGTAATCAGCAGCACGGTTTTATCGCCGAGCAGGTCAACTGCAAGGCGTTGCAATTCCAAGCGGGTAATTGCATCGACTGCGGAAAACGGCTCGTCCATCAGCACAATGCTCGCTTCAGACATCAAGGTTCGTGCCAGAGCGGCACGCTGCCTCTGACCGCCGGAAAGCTGATACGGTGGCTTGTCAGCGTGTTCGCCAAGTCCGACTTTGTCGAGCATCGCGCGTGCTTGTGTCGCAGTCGTTTTGCTTTGCGAGCCGTGCAGGCGGTGACGCAGTTGCACGTTATCGAGAATGCTTAACCACGGCAATAGCGCATCTTTTTGCGCCATATAGGCAATGCCGTCGTTGTTGTTGAGGGTAATATTGCCTTGTTGGCTTGCGCCGTGGTCGAGCCCGGCAATCGCTTTAATCAGGGTTGATTTACCGCAGCCAGAACGGCCAAGCAATGCAACCCACTGCCCCCGCTCGATATGCAAATCGAGACCGGCAACCAGCGGTTCAGCACCATAGGCGAGTGATAGATTGGATAATTGAATCATCTGGCTTTGCCGGAAAGGCAAAGCAGCGTGTTTTGATAAGACGGCAAGTGGTTCATGCTTGTTTCCTACGTCAGTACTAACTGCTTCAGGTTCACGGGTATGATCTCAGTCCACTCAAGGACACCCCGACAAGTTCACCCTGCTATCGCGCAAGGTGTGCGCATACTCTAACAATCAATGAATCTCAAAATCAAGTACAAACTGTTTTTTATATTCACATTAATAGGTTATCTATGTTATGTCTGTAGGCGAGAAGCCATAAGTTGTGCGGAATACCCTGCTGAAATAGCCACTATCACGATAGCCGACATACCATGCGGTTTCTTGCAGGGTTTTGCCTTCATCGAGCAACAGGCGCATTGCTTCGCGCATACGCAGCTCGCGGACATAAGCGGCGATGGTGCTGCCGGTGCGCTGTTTGAACTGATGTTTGAGATAACATTCATTAAGGCCAACCCGCACAGCAAGCGCACTGATGGTCAAATGGCCGTGGTATTCGCTGTGAATAATGTCAATCACATCATCGATTTTGTTGCTATTGCGGCACTGGTCAGCGGCAAACAATTCACCACACAGATTCAGATACAGGCTTTCGAGCCTGAGCCGGTCGAATAAGGTCGTAGCGGGCTGGGCGATGATTTGCGCGGCCCGTGCCATGGCACGCGGATGACAGGTCAGCTGTGGCAAAGGCTCTAATGGCGCACTGCTACCGCGCTGCAACCATTTTGGCAAAGCAGATTGTTCGTGCCAGCGCTCAAGTAATACTGCGGGGAAATACAATGAGATGGCACGGTTACGGCTGTTGCGCTGCCATGATGCAGTGATGTCGCCCAAGTCACCACGGCAACACCAGATACTGCGATTGTGCACGTCGATATTTTTACCGACAGCGCTGCTATAGAAAGTGTAATCAGCTTCAACCGCAATGTGCAGGCTAAAATGACAGGAAAACGGGATAGCTGGTTCACGTGCCGCGTTACTGGTGTTGATATTAACGCGGCTGAGCAGAGCCCCGTTATCCATCAGATGGTGGTCACCAAATCCCGACCAACCACGCAACAGTGGCTTGACAGTGGTGATGTTGGCGTCGGTTTGTTCGGTTTGCCAATGGGTCGGATCGTAGTGGTTATGTCGTTGACGGCTCATATTTGCAGATGATAATCAATACACAAAATATTGTAGCGCAACGCCACTATTTTCTCACTGCATCAATATCCTCTACAGTCTAATTGCAGAAAAACGGCCACAGAGTAACCAAAAAATAAAAACAAGAACAATGCCTTGTTTTTATGTGCTGTAACCGTTTTTCTGGAGTCCTACTATACTTTGTAGCGCTAAAACGTCACCCCATCAGCAGGATATTACGCAAATGCCTCGAACAATTTTTCATATTGCGGATAGCGCGGTTCGTGCTGCGGGGAAACATCGAGTTGCTCGATATCATCCATTTGCCAATGGCCGGTAAATTCGCGGTGAATTCGGTCGATGTCGTGTTCGGATTCGAGAAAAATTTGCACGGCGCGTTCGTGATTGTCGCAATCCATAACCCCGATGAGGAACAGTTTGCCGTGCTCACGGCCAAGATACCAGACTTCGTGGCGCACGCCTTCACGTTGCAAGGCTGATTTGAGGGTTTGCGGGCAAACAGTCAGGTCATCTACCCACTGGCGAATAATGGTTTCGTCGCACGAAACAGGAATTTTGGCGGCACGGTAGTTCATGTTTGGCGTTCTCCTTTAATCAACAGGATGGCTATAAAGAAGGCGATGATGGAGATCACAATCGCGAGCAGGATGAGTGTGCGATAACCAAAAGCGGCGGCAAGGTTGAGTGCAAGTGCGGAGGCACCGAAGCCGACCAGCATATATACGCTGTATTGCACGGTGAAGATACTGCCGGGGCAATCGCTGGGCGCTGCGTTATCCATCATCAGCGTACTGAGGGTTGCGACGACGCAAGGATAGACAATAAAAAACGCGGTCAATGCGAGGTAGGCGGTTATCGGCGTGACGTGATAGGTAAGCGGCAAGATAGCAACCAGGCCAATAATTTGCACGATAGCAGTGGCCATAATCGCACGATGACGCGCTACGCCGGCAATGATACGACCAGAGGCAAGTGCGGCAATGACGCCTACGATGGCACCATAGCCGTTCATGGCCAAACCGATGTCGGTCAACGCCCAACCGCCGTCAATCAGCATCGGCGTGAGAATACCGTTGGCAAGGCAAAATGCCATTGGCATGGTGATGAGTAACAGCAACCACAACCACTGCTTGCGCCATAACACGAGCTGGGCGATGCCAATTTGGCGGATGGTCGGGCGCACGATGGGTTGCTGTGCCTCCGGTTCACGAAAACAGGCAATTTGCAACCAGCACACGGTCGTCAGTGCGGCGAGGAAGTAAAACACGGTTGCCCAATCACTGACGCTGTAGATAAGCAAAACAAGCCCGCTGCCAATCAGGTTGCCAAGGAAGCCGCCGGCGGTCTGGATGCCGTTGACCATACCGTGCTGCCGGTGCGAGAACAAAATAGTGGCGAGTGCGTCACCGGCGATATCCTGAGTTGCCGAACAGCAGACAAAAATAAATCCGGCGATGGCGATGAGGTGCATATCTTCATCGAGTGACAGTTGGCTGATCCACAGCAAGCAACAAACCATTAAACCTTGCATGAGCAACAGCCAGCTGCGGTAATGCCCGCGCCATGGCAAATTAAAGCGGTCAATCAGCGGCGCCCACAAAAACTTGAAAATCCACGGGAGACCAAGCAGGTAAATCCAGCTCAAATCAGCGAGATCCGCACCACGCTCGCGCATAATGGCGATCAAGGCGATGGAGAGAAACGCCATGCCGAGGCTTTGCGTGATGTAAATACTGGTAATAAGCAGCCAGTGCGCGCGAGGAGCTTTGTGCATGGTCATCTTCAGAAGTGATAGCGGAAGCCGACCCCGACGCTGCGGCCACTGTCCATTGCCCCCATTTTCGCGTCGCGTCCGGTGCCGCCATATTCTGCAGGCAAGGCCGGGAAGTAATAGCCATGCGTTTCGCGGCGTTCGTCGAGCAGGTTATTGCCCCATACATAGAGGTCGAGGTTGGCATTTTCCACGCCAATACGCGCATTGACTTGATGGTGTGCTTTGAGATCAAGCTGATTTTCGATGGTCGCGGCGCGTTTATCGCTGTATTGATAGCTGATGAAGCCAACGAGGTTGCCGTTGCCCATGCCTAATGGCAATGCCATGGGTTGGCGGTATTCAGCGGCGAGCCCGCCCGACCATTTAGGAACATCAGGTACACGGTTGCCAATATCAATCGCCGGCTTGATGCTGTTTTGCGGTTTGCCGCTGATGCGTGCGTCAGTATAGGCAAGGTTGCCGTGCAAGGTCAGGGTGTCGACTGGCTGCCAGCTCAGCGCGAGTTCCATGCCTTTGCTTTTGGTGTCGTAGTTTTCGGTGATGTTGGCGTAGGATACGGTCGGATCAGGGGTGACGAAAACATGGTCGTTTTTGGTGCGGTTATAGAACAACGCAGCACTCGCTTGAATGCGCTGATCAGGGAAGTCGCTTTTCACACCCCACTCAAAGCTATCCACCGTTGCTGGCTTATACGCTGCCGCGGGCTTACCGCTGACGATACCGGTATCCCAGTCGCTGAAGCCGCCGGGTTTGTAACCGTGGGCATAAGTGGCATAGGTGTGTACGTCATCGGTTAAGGCATAGTTCAATGCCACGCGACCGGTGAGGAAGTTATCCCTGAGCTTCTGTGCGTCATGCTGCGTAGTGGCACCCGGAACCGCGTAACCGGCGTTTGGCGTCCAGTCCGCCTGGTAGTCGAGGTTATTCCATGTATAGCGCAGGCCGGTGGTGACATCGAGGCGCTCAGTGAGCGGATAAGTCGCCTCACCGAAGACGGCAAAGCTGTCTGTGGTGTAATGGCGATTGAGTTCGGCAAAAAACGGGTTATAACTGCCCAGCGGATTGTCGTCATAAAGGCCGTGGTAATGGCTCAAGCGCTTGCTGTGATAATAGTTTGCGCCGAGCAGCCAGAAAAATGGCGCATCTTCGTTCGAGCCAAGATGGAATTCCTGAAACCACTGCGTCATGTCACTGTCCAAAACGTTTTTTGAACGGTAGTCCTTGCCGTAAATATGCTCGGAAAGTGTTTTACTGAAATTCGGTGCAATGACCTGATTGCTAAAGTCCCCCCAGCCAGTCGTGCTTTGCAAGTGGAATTGCTGCCAATCATGGCGCCAATTAAGCGAAGCGTTGCTGTGCGTGGCACTGCTATCAACATCACCGGGCTGCAGTTTAGTCACAGCATTGCCGTCAAGCAGGGAAAAGACGGCGGCAGAATCCCGCTGGCGATCGTGTTCTGCACTAAATAATACGTCATCACGTTCGCCCTGCCAGCGCAATGATGCGCGGCCAAACAAAGTATTCGGCTCACTGACAGGTTTACCGGTGAGGCTATTGTGATAAGCGTGGTCATTGTGGGTATAACGCAGGGCAACACGGCCAGCAAGGTTATCGCTCAAGTCATCATTGATTACGGCTTCACCAAGGTAATGCCCTTCCGTACCGATTTCTGCACCGATGTGCCCTTCAAAGCCCGCATGTGGTTTGTTTGGCGTGATGTTGATCACGCCAGCATCACTGTTGCGCCCGTAGAGCGTACCCTGCGGCCCTTTGAGTACCTCAACCTGGGCAATATCCACGGTCGAAGTTGCTGCTTTGTACTGTGGCAAGGGTACACCGTGTTCGTAGAGGATCACCGATGTATCATCAAGGCTGACCTGATTGAACGGGCCAACACCACGAATTTTGATCGCCGTCTGCCACGGCGCACCGGATGCATTTGGTTCAACGCCGGGCGTTTGCCAAAGCAGCTCGTCGAGCTGACCACGATATTGATCTTCCAACTGTCGCTCGGAAATGCTGTTTACAGTAAACGGTACATCGAGCAACGGTTCAGCAGTGTGCCGCGCTGTCACTGTAATTGGATTAAGCACGATGTTTTCCTCGGCTTGTGCGGATAAAACTGTACTGACAGCGATAAATAACACATTACGAGCAAACATCGAGCACCTCCAAAAAATGAAAACACTTATTGTTCCATCTCATGACCATGAATTTTGGGAAAAGGATTGGACAATCGGGAATTTTTTGCGTGTAAGCCTATTCAAGCAGGCAATAAAAAAGCGCCTTCGTGGCGCTTGTGGTTCAGGTGTTTGGCTTTGCGGCTGTATGCCCCTTTGCCCTTCTTGGGTTTAACGACCTGTTTGCGGTATTTGCCGCTGTGTAACAGGTCGCGATTGAGTTGATTTCTGGTCATTCAATGCTCCTGTTCGTTCAATAATGGCCAGTCACTACGGCTGGCTGCCGCGCATCATAGCACAGAATTATGCCTTTTCTGTGGCAAAGCAACCATATACGGCATGATCAACTACCCGCCCCTCTGATAACGCTTCAGCGCGGGTGATGATGCCTTCGAGTGTCATACCAAGGCGTTCGGCAACCGCGCGGCTTGCCTGATTTTCGGCGGCGGCTGAAAGCTGGAATTTTTTCAGGCCGTAGTGGTTAAATGCCCAATCGCGCAAGGTCGCCACTGCATGGGTCGCAATGCCTTTACCACGATATTCACGGCTCAGCCAGTAGCCAACTTCAGCGACGCCCCGCTGATGGTCGATGGTATTCAGGCTAACGTTGCCAACAACTTTCCCCTGATAAATCATCGCACAGGTCAGGCTTTTGCCATCGGCATAATCGTGCAATGAACGGCGCACAAAGTCTTTAAAAAACTGTTCGTCCTTTGCCTTATCCGGCCATGCCAGCCACTGGCGCAAATCATCGCGTTCACTATCCACAATACGCCAATAATCCTTGGCAAATTCTGGCTGTACCAGTGCCAACTTGAGTTCAGGCATATCCGTAGCACCTGCTTCAAAAAGCATCATATATTTTCCTTATTCGACACGAAATTCAATCGGCACGATTGCTTTTGAACGTACTGGTTTGCCATCAGCCAGCCCCGCCTTGAAGCGCATTTTTTTCGTATTGCGCAAGACGTAGCGGTCTATTTCCCGGTTACCGGATGATTCAATAATCTCAGTTGTTTGCGGTACGCCGTCTGCATCCATAATAATTTCGACTTTGGCTTTGAATATATCGCCGGCATTTGCATAGCGCTGCGCACGTTGCGGCATCGTCCACTCAGGTTGAGAAAGTAGCTCAGGCGGCGTCAGTACCGGTTTTGCTGGCGCACAGGCCAATACGGCAAATATTGCCATAATAGGTAGTAAAAATAAGCGTATTTGTTTCATGGTGATCCTCCAATAAAAAAGCCGATCATTCACGATGATCGGCTCACAATCAATCCTAAACCATATTACAAGTCAAATGCTGCATTGATCAGCGTTTGCGTGTATTCGGTTTGTGGATGATAGAAGATTTGCTGCGCACTACCGCGCTCCATCACTTTACCTTTTTGCATGACGATCACTTCGTCACTCATCGCGCGCACGACGGATAAATCGTGGCTGATAAAGATATAGGACAAATCAAACTTCTTCTGCAAGTTTCGCAAAAGCTCGACCACTTTGACTTGAATTGAGCGGTCAAGTGCCGAAGTTGGCTCATCGAGCAGAACAAATTTGGGTTCTAGGATGACCGCACGCGCAATCGCAATTCGCTGACGCTGACCACCAGAAAATTCGTGTGGATAGCGGTTGATCATCAGCGGGCTGAGCGAGACCTCTTCCATCATCGCCGCCACTTTCGCGACGCGGTCTTTCTTGCTTAGCTGCGGCTGATGCACTTGCAAGCCTTCACCGATGATTTCGCCGATGGTCATGCGCGGCGACAGCGAACCAAACGGATCCTGGAAAACGATCTGGCGATCCGCTTTGAGTTTTTGACTCTGCTTGTCGTGTGCTGTAGTGAGCTTCTGCCCTTCAAAGATGATTTCACCTTCATAAGGCAGCATCTGCATGATCGCCTTACCAAGCGTCGATTTACCCGAGCCAGATTCACCAACGATGCCGAGCGTCTGCCCTTTTTGCAGGCTCAGGGAAATATCGTCAACCGCTTTGAACGTCTTGCGCGGCTGACCAAAGAAGCTGCGCTCGATCACGAACTCGACGGTGACGTTATTTGCTTCAAGCAAGACTGGTGCATCAGCAGATACCGGCTCTTTCAAGCCTTTTGGCGTCGCATCAAGCAGCATTTTGGTGTATTCATGCTGTGGGTTATTGAAAATTTCCTTGATATCGCCCTGCTCGACTATCTCACCTTGGCGCATCACACAGACTTTTTCTGCATAGTGCTCAGCAAGGCCGAGGTCGTGGGTGATAAAGATAATTGCCATTCCCATCTCACGCTGCAAATCGTGTAGCAAGTCGAGAATTTCTGCCTGAATGGTAACGTCAAGTGCGGTAGTTGGTTCATCAGCAATCAGCAGATCAGGCTCGTTAATCAGGGCCATTGCGATCATGATGCGCTGCAACTGACCACCGGAAAACTCATGCGGATACGCTTTCATTCGGCGATCAGGCTGATCAATACCGACCTTACCGAGTAAGGTTATCGCGCGCTGGCGAACTTCGCTTTTTGGCGTGTTCGGGTAATGCGCAAGAATTGCTTCACCAAGCTGACGACCGATGTGCATAAATGGGTTAAGTGAGGTCATCGGCTCTTGGAAAATCATCCCAATACGGTTACCACGCACACGGCGCAGTTCTTTTTCAGGCGCATCAAGCAGTGATTTGCCTTCATAAGTAATGGTTGAGTCTGCACCATATTCAGTGATGTTGTCCGGTAACAGGCGCACAACTGCCATCGCAGTGACAGACTTTCCTGAGCCAGACTCTCCAACCAGTGCCAACGTTTGTCCTTTTTCAACGACAAAGCTGGTGCCTTTAACCGCATTCACGGTTTCATGATTGAGCGCGAAATCGACTTTGAGATTATCTACGCGTAATAAAATATCATTCATAATGGCTATTCCTTAGCGGTCTCTCGGGTCGAGGGCATCGCGCAGCCCATCGCCGATAAAGTTAAAGCAGAACAGAATCAAAGCAAGGAAAATTGCCGGGAAAATCAGCGTCCACGGGGTGCTTTCCATTTGCTTCGCACCTTCTGAAATCAGCACACCCAAGCTCGTCATTGGCTCTTGCACACCAAGGCCAAGGAAGCTCAAGAAGCTTTCAGTGAGGATAACGACAGGAATGGTCAACGTGACGTAAACAATCACCGTACCCAACGTATTGGGGATGATGTGGCGGCGAATGATCGCACCATTGGATACACCCATCGCCTCAGCGGCAACGACGAACTCCTTATGGCGCAGCGATAACGCCTGACCGCGCACAATTCGCGCCATGGTCAGCCATTCAATCGCACCGATTGCAGCAAACATCAAGAAGATATTGCGCCCGAAGAACACCATCAGCAGGATGACGAAGAACATGAACGGCATGGAGTACATGACGTCGACAAAGCGCATCATGACGTTATCAACCCGTCCACCAGTGAAGCCGGCAATCGCGCCATACGTCACACCGATCAGCAAGCTAACTGTAGTCGCCGCGAGGCCGACCAATAGCGAGATACGAATACCGTACATGGTGCGCACAAACAAATCGCGACCATTGCCATCGGTACCGAACCAATGTCCGTTTTCGATGCTTGGCGGCATTTGATAATAATCCCAAAAGATTTCATCAATAGCGAACGGGCGAATCATTGGCCCAAAAATTGCCATCAAGGTAATTAGAATAAGAAGAATCAGTGACGTCATCGCGGCCTTGTTTGCACGCAAGCGACGCCATGCGCTTTGCCATAGGCTTTGGCCTTTTGGCGCTTGAACGATCTCAGCCGTTTTTGCAGCATTAATGGTCATGCTTACAACCTCACTTTCGGGTCGAGCCAAGCATAGGCAAGGTCAACCAGCAAATTAAACAGAACAATCAAGGCACCGTAAAACACCACTACGCCCATCACCAAGGTGTAATCGCGGTTCAGCGCGCCTTGCACGAAGTAACGACCAATGCCGGGAATACCGAAAATCTGTTCGATAACGACCGAACCAGTCAAAAGTGCGGCCATCGCCGGGCCGAGGTAACTGATCACCGGCATCAGTGCTGGCTTTAAGCAGTGACGCATAATAACTTTACGCTCAGAAAGCCCTTTAGCACGTGCGGTACGCACATGGTTAGCGCGTAGAACTTCGATCATCGAACCACGCATCAAGCGGGAAATATAGGCAATCTGCGGCAATGCCAGCGTCACGATTGGCAAAATCATTTGCTCCCAACTCGCCCCCCAGCCACCAGCGGGTAACCAGCCTGCATAGACGGCGAGCAACAGGATCAGGATCGGCGCCATGACAAAGTTCGGTATGGTGATACCAGCCATAGCTATCCCCATTACCGAGTAATCTACCGCCGAATTCTGGCGAATAGCGGCAATTGATCCAAGCGTACAACCAACCAATACCGCAATGATCATTGCCAGGCCACCAAGGGTCATAGACACTGGGAAACCATAGCCAATTAGCTCAGTGACACTGCGGTCCTTGTACTGGAATGAAGGGCCAAAGTCGCCCTGAATGATATTGCCGAGATAACGGAAATACTGTTGATAAAGTGGCTCATCCAGATGATACATCGCATTGAGATTGGCCTGAATTTCCGGCGGCAGAGTGCGCTCCATATCAAATGGACCACCCGGCGCAACACGGATCAGGAAAAATGCCAGCGTGATGATGATCAAGAGCGTGGGTATCGCGACCAACAGTCGCTTGAAAATATATCGAATCATAAGTTCTACGCACGACCAAAGTTATATTTTTAACGAATAACATCAACCATTGTCATAAGGTTGATGTCGCCTTGGGGTCAGCAATATACCACAGCATGTACTCATTCATGAGTACGCAGCGCAGAGAAAAACATATTTTTTGGCAAAATCCTGACCGCTGCTTAGATACTCTGAACTAAAAACACTCTCAAAAACAAATAATAAAAATTAAACACATACACTTAACAATAACCATTTCGTAAATAAGTAAGTACAAGCAAACAATGACTGTATGACTTCAAGCATAATCACTCACCAACCACCAAACAAATAAACATTTGTTTTTTAAATATTTATAAAAAATCATGGTTGCAGATGCTGATAATTGCCCATACATACTTATAAATTTCACATAATTCATGCTAATCTGATAAACCGTGGTAACACAACTATGCTAATTCAACAGGAGACAATCTCTATGTCGTTTAAAAAGAAATCCCTGACACTTGCTTTGAGCAGTGCCCTTATTGCCAGTTTCTCTCTTAGCGCCCACGCAGAAATGGTACTCAAACGCGGTAACGGCAGTGAGCCACAAAGCCTTGACCCACAAATTGCCGAAGGTGTGCCTTCATCGCATATTCAGCGTGACCTATTTGAAGGTCTGACTGCTGAAGATCAAGAAGCCAACATCATCCCTGGCATGGCTGAAAGCTGGGATATTTCTGAAGACGGCAAGACCTACACTTTCCACTTACGCGATGCAAAATGGACTGATGGCGCTCCAGTTACAGCCGAAGATTTCGTCTATGCATGGCAGCGCGGTGTTAATCCAGCTACTGGCTCGAACTACGCATTCATCCTTTACCCAATTAAAAATGCCGAAGCGATTGCCGAAGGCAAAATGCAGCCAGAAGAACTTGGCGCCAAAGTAATTGACGACAAAACCATCGAAGTTGAGCTGGAAGGCCCTACCCCATACTTCCTCGGCATGCTTGCCCATAACGTTGCTTACCCTGTACCAAAGCAAACCGTCGAAAAATACGGTGATGACTGGACTCGCCCAGAAAACATCGTTTCAAACGGCGCGTTCAAAATGCAGGAATGGACACCACAATCAAACATCACTCTGGTCAAATCAGACTCTTACTGGGATAAAGATGCCGTCAAGCTAGACAAAGTTATCTTCTACCCAACAGAAGACCAAGGCAGTGAACTCAAGCGTTACCGCGCTGGTGAAATTGATTGGACGTACGAAATTCCTAACGACCAGATCAAATGGATTCAAAGCAACCTTGCTGACGAGCTGCAATCAGCCAACTACCTCGGTACTTATTACTATGGCTTTAACACCAGCAAGCCACCTTTCGACAACAAAGACCTTCGTGAAGCTCTGACTCTCGCTCTTGACCGTGACGTCATTACTGAAAAGGTCACTGGTGCTGGCGAAACTCCTGCCTACAGCATTGTTGTACCAGGCGTAAATAACTACGACGCGTACAAGCCTGAGTGGGCTGACTGGCCACGCGCTGAGCAAATCAAAAAAGCCAAGGAACTGTATGCCAAAGCTGGCTACGGACCTGATAACCCATTGAAAATCGAATTGATTTACAACACCAGCGATAACCACAAAAAAATTGCCATTGCAGCTGCATCTATGTGGAAGCAAATTCTCGGTGTTGAAACCGAGCTGGTTAACCAGGAATGGAAAGTCTTCCTCTCTACCCGTAAGCAAGGCAATACCGAAGCATTCCGCGCTGGCTGGATTGGTGACTACAACGATCCAAACTCATTCCTTGAGCTGTTCGTCAGTAACTCAGGCTTGAACGACGTATTCTTTAAAAATGAAGAATTTGACAGCCTGCTCAAGCAAGCTGCAAGCGAGCAGGATGCAGGCAAGCGCGCTGAAACACTGCGTCAAGCTGAAGAGGTCTTCACCGACAGCTATTCATTAGCACCGATCTACCACTATGTGACCAAGCATATGGTTAAGCCATACGTTAAGGGTTACACCAACAACGTTATGGATCACAACCGCTCGAAGTACATGTATATCGAGAAGTAAATCCCCTCTTCAGGCCCTGTTAAACTCAGGGACTACACTGCAAAAAGATCCAGCCAAATGGCTGGATCTTTTTTTATCACAGTGCAACCAAATGCCCACTACTCTGATCTCATCATAAGGCTAGACGTCCACCACAAAACGCCCACTGCTCAAAATTAACAGCCTATATGCTGCTTAGAGCGTTTAATTGCCTACACATCCTGAAGTAATCCCCCCATTAACCAGTCCTGATACAAACATTAGCAGCTCTACTTCGCCATAAAATTGATGAACTATGTGGCACAAATATTATTTACAAACATTTCGTAAAGTAATTTTTAACACATTTTCACAAAATAAAGTATTATTTTGCATAGAAGTACGCGTGGCACCTTAACAATCTAATCACAACCACGACAACCTTACTTCGCTATGTCAATTGTCATCATAAAGGAAATGTATGAAACGCTTTTTTCCCACCGCATTGGCGCTCGCAATCGCCATTGCAGGATCTGCTCATGCCGCAGGCATGTTACAACGCGATAATGGTGCAGAACCAGCCTCGATTGATCCTCAGCTTGCTTCAGAAGATGCCGGCCACCGCATTTTGATTGACACCTTTGAAGGCCTAACGGCAACAGGCCCTGAAGGCGGCATTATTCCCGGTGTCGCAGAAAGCTGGGAGACGAGTGAAGACGGCAAGACATGGTTATTCCACCTGCGTGATACCACTTGGTCAGACGGCACGCCGCTCACTGCTCATGACTTCGTTTATGGTTGGCAGCGCGCTGTTGACCCAGCTACTGGCTCAACCTATGCCTTCGTGCTGTTTCCCGTTAAGAATGCCGAAGCCATTGCCAATGGTGAGATCAAGGATCTTGATCAGCTAGGTATTAAAGCGCTAGACGATCATACCCTGCAAGTTGAGCTGGAGAATCCGACACCTTATTTTGCGCAATTACTCAACCATTACACCACCTACCCTGCGCCACGCCACGTCATTGAGCAATACGGCAAAGAATGGACTCAGCCTGAACACATCGTCAGTAACGGCGCATTTCACATTACTGATTGGACGCCTCAAGCCAGTATCACCGCAAAAAAATCCGATACCTATTGGGATAAAGACAACGTTAGCTTGGATGGCGTCGTCTATCATTCCATAGAAAATCAAAGCTCTTCTTTAGCCCGCTATCGTGCAGGCGAACTCGATATTGGTTCCGTACCTATCGATCAGCTGGATTGGGTAAGAAATAACCTTGCAGATGAAGTACTCACTTATGATTTCCTTGGTACTTACTTCTACGGCATGAACCTGACTAAGGCACCATTTAAGGATAATCCCAAACTGCGTCGTGCGTTAAGTATGGCGATTGACCGCAACATTCTGATCGACAAAGTAATTCGTGGCGGCCAAACACCAGCCTACAGTATCGTTCCTCCACTGACGGACAACAGCAAGCCTTACCAGCCTGAATGGGCATCATTACCACGTGGCGAACAAATTGCCGAAGCGAAGAAACTATTTGCAGAAGCAGGATACGGCCCAGACAACCCACTTAAGCTGGAGCTGCTCTACAACACCAACGAAGACCACAAGAAAATTGCCATTGCCATTGCCAGTATGTGGAAGCAAATTCTCGGCGTTGAAACAGAGCTACTCAATCAGGAATGGAAAGTCATGCTTTCTACTTTGCGCCAAGGTGACAGCCAAATTTATCGCAGCGCATGGTATGGCGACTACAACGACCCAAATACCTTTCTTGAAGTTTTTACCAGTGGCTCGGAAGAAAATTATGGTCGCTATAGCGATCCACAATTTGATCAGCTGGTCAGCGATGGAGCAAAAGAGCAGGATTTACAAAAGCGCGCACAGATCCTCTACAACGCAGCTAAAACTTTTGCTGATGCTGATGGCATCATCCCTCTCTATCACTACGTCAAAATCAATCTGGTCAAGCCCAATATCAAGGGCGTCAACCCTGATATTATGGGCGTAATCCCAGCACGCTACATTACTAAGGAAGAATAATTTTTTCGCTCAGCCTGCTGCCTTTGCAGCAGGCATCTATCTGATCACAATATTTTCTTGATCTTATCCCCTGATAAATGGGTACAAAGAATAAAATAATTCGTTGTATTATTTTATTCTTTTGTTATTTTCCTTATTCATATTACAGAGAATTACATATGAGTTAACGCATTATTCAGCAAACCAGATAACGCTATTACTATCCTTGGAGTATTTTCCCTCTCAACACCTATAACATAAGAAAAGTTCTCTATGCTATATTAATGCAAGTTCTATTCTGAACTGTTGTTAATCGTACAGGAGTAGCTATGACCCACTCATCACCCAAGGCGGCTGTTATTGCCGTAGGACTAGTAATTCAGATGCTATTTACCCTCCCCGTATTGGCTGAGGATAAAGCAGTATTTCACCGGGCTAATGAATTTGAGCCTGCAACACTTGATCCACATCTAGCTACAGACACCGCCAGCCACACTATTCTGCGTGATACTTTTGAAGGGTTGACCAGCGTCAATGGTGCCGGAGAGGTCATTCCTGGTGTTGCAGAAAGCTGGGATATTTCCGAAGACGGTACAACTTATACTTTCCATCTTCGAGATGATGCACGCTGGTCTGATGGTAATCCTGTGACGGCGACAGATTTTGTCTATGCCTGGCAACGTGCTATCGATCCTGCTACAGCTTCATCTTACAGCTTTATTCTCTATCCAATAAAAAATGCACAGGAAATCAATGAAGGTAAGATGGATAAGAGTGAGCTTGGTATTCAAGCAACCGATGATCATACGCTGATGGTCAACCTCGAAGCACCCACACCTTATTTTCTCGAATTGTTATACCAACCGGCAACTTACCCCGTGGTGCGTAAAAACATAGAGCAGTATGGAGAGAAATGGACACAACCTGATCATATCATCAGCAACGGTCCATTTACTTTAAGCGATATAGTGATGCAGACTACGATCAGTGCAAAAAAATCAAACCAGTACTGGGACAAAGACAATGTAGCCCTAGACGAAGTCGTCTACCACACGGTTGAAAATGCCAATAGTGGCATGCTGCGCTACCGTTCTGGTGAACTAGATATGGTCAACGTCCCACAAGAACAAATAGAGTGGGCTCGTGAAAACCTCCCTGATGATCTACACATATACACACGACTGGGTACTTACTATTTTGGATTTAATCAGGAAAAACCACCATTTAAAGATAACCCTGAACTCCGCCAAGCACTCTCAATGGCCATAGACCGCAATATCATTAGCGAGAAAATATCCCGAGGTGGTCAAGAGCCGGCCTATAGCATTGTTCCACCACAAACAGCACGCCATGAGCCATTTATGCCAGAGTGGGCTAAGCTACCTCGTGACGAACAAATTGCACAGGCCAAAAAACTCTATCAAGCAGCCGGATATGGTCCGGATAACCCGCTCAAGCTGAACTTGACCTACAATACCAGCGAAGATCAAAAACAAAATGCAATTGCCATTGCTTCGATGTGGAAATCAGTTCTTGGCGTTGAAACCTCGCTACAGAACATGGAATGGAAAGTATTGCTCTCACAAGTAAAGAATAAAAATAGTGAAGTATTCCGTATGGGCTGGAGCGCAGATTACAATGATCCGTTTACTTTTTTGGAAATTTTCCGCAGCACCTCTGGTAATAACTATACAGGATTTGCCAATATGCAATACGATGCACTACTTGATGCGGCTGCCCATGAGCCAGACTTAAAAAAACGCACTCAAATACTGCATGAAGCCGAAAAGCAATTTAGTGACGACCACGCAATAATGCCAATTTTCTATTACAACCAAGCTATTCTACTCAAGCCAAATATTGAAGGCTTTACACCAAATGCGGTAAACGTCATCCCATCACGCTTTATTCGCTTTTCAAACCACTAAGCCATAACCAATAGGAACGAACATGACACGACTTCCATTTATTATTCCTCTAGTACTGACCACAGCCATTTCTACTACTATCTCAGCAAATGCCGCAACTGTATTCAATCGCAGTAACGACGCAGAGCCTTCAACACTTGATCCACAGCTCGCTCAGGGCACATCAGAAATGCATATTTTGCGTGATATGTACGAAGGGCTGGTCACAGAAGACCCCGCGGCTGAAATCATTCCTGGTGCTGCCGAAGCATGGGACGTCAGTGACGATGGCAAGGTCTATACATTCAAACTACGAGACGCAAAATGGTCAGACGGCGAACCTGTCACCGCTGACGACTTCGTCTATGCATGGCAGCGAGGTGTTGATCCGGCCGTTGGCAGTAACTACAGCTTCATGCTTTATCCTGTAAAAAATGCGCAAGCTATCGCTAAAGGCGAAGCTGAACCCGATACACTTGGTATTAAAGCAATCGACGACCACACCCTAGAAGTCACCCTCGAAAACCCGACCCCATACTTTATTGGCATGCTCGTTAATGCCGTCGCCTACCCCGTGCCTAAACACATTGTGGAGCAATACGGCGATCAATGGACACGCCCGGAACACAGCGTCAGTAATGGCCCATTTTCTCTTGAAGAATGGACACCGCAATCCACTATTACCCTACAAAAATCCCCAACTTACTGGGATAGTGCAGCAGTCAATTTAGATCACGTCGTTTATCACGTTGCTGAGGACAAAAATGCCGAGCTGCAGCGCTATCGCGCTGGCGAACTCGATTGGACGGCTGATGTACCCGGTGAGCAAATGAAGTGGATTCGCGCCAATCTAGACGACGAACTCAATATCCATAACTATCTCGGTACGTATTACTACGGCTTCAATCTGACCAAAGAACCGTTTAAGGACAACAAGCCACTACGTGAAGCCTTGACGCTCGCTATCGACCGCGACCTGATCGTTGAGAATATCACTGGCGCAGGTGAGACGCCTGCATACAGCTTCGTCGTACCAGGCGTATCAAACTACGATACATTCACCCCTGAATATGCACAAATGAGCGCTGAAGAACGCCACGAGCGTGCCAAAGAGCTCTATGCCGAAGCTGGATATAGTGCAGAAAACCCACTCAAGATCGAACTGCTCTACAATACCAACGACGACAACAAGCGCATCGCTATCGCTATTTCACAAATGTGGAAGCAAATACTTGGTGTTGAGACCGAGCTCGTCAATCAGGAATGGAAGGTTTATCTCAATAACCGCCGCGAGAAAAATACTGAAGTCTTCCGCGCTTCATGGCTAGGCGACTACGATGACCCCAATACCTTCCTCGAACTGTGGACCAGTGGCGGTGGATCAAACAGCATCGGCTACAGCGATCCTGAATACGACAAGCTGCTCAATGACGCCGCAGCCGAGCAGGATATGAGCAAACGCTCAGCACTACTGCGTGAAGCTGAAGAGCGCCTACTTGCCAACTACAGCCTGATCCCGATTTACTTCTACGTATCCAAGCACATGGTTAAGCCATACGTCAGCGGCTATGCCGGTAACGTCATGAACCACTGGCCATCGAAGTACATCACAGTCGATAAGTCAGCAAAATAAACCATTATTGATCCAATGCAAAACGGGAAGCAAAAGCTTCCCGTTTTTTATACGCTGGTTATTTAAGAAAATCCTATTGCACATCAAAACAATAGCGGGTTTGGTGATGATAAGGCTGCTCAGCAGTCGTGCGCACCAACTCAGGATGACGGTTCGCGCTATCCGGCGGTGCTTGCGTTTCTAGTGCAACCCCGGCACATGCTTGATAAGGATTACCATCACAGCCTTTTTCACCGGCCAGCCCTTGCCCTGTATAAAGGTGCAACGCAGGCTGAGTTGTATGGATTACAAGGCGTAAATCGCTATCCACACTTTCGATTACCGCGGCTTGTTGGTCCTCAAGCCAAAAGCTATGGTCATAAATACCTTCGTCAATTGACCGCATTACCTGAAAGTCAAAATGTGTTCCGGCCACAGGCTGACTGTCAGCAGTTGGAATACCAGCCGCATCGACTGCTACATAGCGCTTGGCATTGATTGAAAGCTGCTGAGTCAATGCAGGCTGGCCTACCCCATTGAGGTTGAAATAGGCATGATTGCACAGATTGAATATCGTCGGCTGATCCGTTTGTGCATGATAGTCAATCGTGACGCAGTTATCGTCATCAAGCCGATACGTTGCACGAACAACGACATGACCGGGAAAGCCACCTTCTCCGTCTGATGATTCAATCGCTAAAATCAAAGTATCGGCTGTTTTTTCCAGCAATTGCCAGCGGCGGCGCGAGAGTCCGTCAAAGCCTCCGTGCAAATGATTGGGCGCTTCATTGGCATCAACATCATAGCTGCGCCCGTCCAATGTAAACGTAGCATTGGCAATACGCCCACAATAACGCCCTACCGAGCTACCAAGATAAGCACCACTCTGGCTCATACGCACAGGATCATCGCTACCGAGTAATACTTCCCGCAATGTGCCATCTCTCATGGGAATCTGGCACGACAACCATGCTGCGCCCTGCTCACTGACACCGATGCGCATGCCCTGCTTATTTTCAAGCCAATGCAACATGCCCGCCCTCCACGGCATGGAAGACGTGAACTTCAGCATCAATACCGCCGCTGTGCTTAGGATATTCACGCGCGATCACTGCACGCACGTCATCGACAAGATGCAAAGGCACTAATGCCACCACACAACCACCAAAGCCGCCACCAGTCATGCGCACGCCACCTTGTTCGCCAATGACCCCATCGACCAAACTAACCAGTGCATCAATCGCCGGTACTGTAATTTCAAAATCATCACGCATTGAGGCGTGGCTTTCAGCCATTAGCTTACTGATTTGCGCAACATCGTGATGACGTAATGCGCCGCGCATATTCAGGGTACGCGCGTTTTCGGTAATCACATGACGGGCACGGCGATAATCGACTTCATCAAGCTGATCGCGATGTGCGTCCAATTGCGCCATATCCGCATCACGCAATGCTTTGACGCCGAGTGCTTGCGCTGCACGCTCACATTGTTCACGGCGCAAATTGTATTCACTGCCAACCAAGCCACGCTTGATTTTGGAATCGAGCACCATCACTGCTAGCGCTTCTGGCATCGGCACAGCCTCATGAGCCAGCGAGCGGCAATCTATCAATAAAGCACTGTTCTTTTCACCTAGCGCACTGATAAATTGATCCATGATCCCGCAGCGGCAACCGACAAATTCATTTTCGGCACGCTGAGCAAGCAAAGCGAGATCTTCTCCGCTAATTGTCCAGCCATAAAGTCGGCAGAGTGCCGAGCCTACAGCAATTTCCAGCGAAGCAGATGAGCTCAGGCCGGCACCCGTTGGCACGTTCCCACTGATCACCATTTGAAACCCCTGATCAGGCACGCCAAAGCGCTCAATCAAAAGCCAGACCATGCCACGCACGTAATCAGCCCAGCCATCCGTTTTTGCTGGCCGCGCTGCGGATAGCTCATAGCAATCCTCTCCATCAAAATCAGCTGCCAGAATGCAGTTCTGCTTGTCGTTACTTAGCGAGACACTGACTTCCGTGTAGCAATCAATAGCACAAGGCAAGACGAAACCGTCGTTATAGTCTGTATGCTCACCGATCAAATTAACGCGCCCGGGGGAACGGGTCACAACAACAGCATCTTGTCCGTAATGTTCGCGCAGTAGCGCAGCAGTATCTTTAATCATTATTTTGCTCGCGGTAATGGATATCAGAAAGAGATTGCAGCTTTGCCGCTGCCTGTTCGGGCGTTAAATCACGCTGCACTTCGGCAAGCATTTCATAACCCACCATGAATTTTTTAACACTCGCCGAGCGCAGCAATGGCGGATAAAAATGCGCATGGCATTGCCAGTGTTCCGTTTCATCTGCATCAAAAGGTGCACCGTGAAAGCCCATCGAATAAGGGAATGAGCACTCGAACAAATTATCGTAGCGAATCGTCAGGCGCTTGAGCACAATTGCCAAATCATGCTGCACGGCCGCATCAGCCTCAGTCAAACGTGGCAAAGGCACTTTCGGTAGTAGCAGTATTTCATACGGCCACACAGCCCAGAACGGCACCACAGCGAGCCAATATTCACCTTCCACCACCGTACGCTGCCCATCAGCTTGTTCGCGTTTGGCATAATCAAGCAACATGGCACTGCCGTATTTCCGGTAATAGTTTCGCTGAGTCAGATCAGCTTTAGCTAGCTCATTAGGCAGAAAATCACTCGCCCAAATTTGCCCATGAGGGTGAGGGTTAGAGCAGCCCATGGCCGAGCCTTTGTTTTCAAAAACCTGCACCCAGCGATAACGTGTACCAAGTATATTCATTTGTTCTTGCCACGTACTGATGACCGCCTCAACTTCGGGAATACTCAGCTGCGGCAGCGTTTTGGCATGATCAGGAGAAAAGCAAATTACTCGGCTTTCCCCTTTTACTGACTCAAGGGCAAAAAGTGGATCATCCTTCTGCTGATAAGAAGGCGTATCAGGCAGCAGCGCAGAAAAATCATTGGTAAAGACATAAGGCTGTGAATAATCAGGATTTACCTCTCCGGTAATACGGGTATTGCCAGGGCAAAGATAGCACTCTGGATCATAAGAGGGCTTTACGCTGATATCGGGGGCTTCTTTTTGCCCCTGCCACGGCCGCTTGGCGCGATGCGGCGAGACCAAAACCCAGCTGTCTGTCAGTGGGTTATAACGACGATGAGGATGTTCACTTAGCTCAAACATATCAAGTATCCTGCTAAAAAACTGCTAGCAGTTTAAATCAACCGATGACCATCTTCTAGCGTGAAAAAATCCTTTAACACAAAATTGAGTTTTATAAAAATAAACTTTATTAAAATCAAGATAACTTAAATAAACAATTGCAAAACATAATCAAATCAGTTAAAAATAAACACACCGTGTGCTATTAACTACACACGTTATATTCAACTAGGAATTAGGTGGTTTGAAAATGAAAAAAGTATTGACCAAGACTCTTCTGGCAACTGCTGTCACCGCAACACTCAGCGTCAGCGCACAAGCTGCTGACCGTATTGGTGTCACTATCTACAAGTACGATGACAATTTCATGTCCATCATGCGTAAAGAACTCGAGCAAACTGCTGAAGAGCAAGGATCACTTGAGCTGCTGATGAATGACTCACAGAACAACCAGTCAATGCAGAATGATCAGGTAGACATCATGCTGGCAAAAGGCGTCAAAGGCCTTGCGATCAACCTCGTTGACCCAGCAGCTGGCAGCACTATCATTTCCAAAGCAAAAGGCGCCGACATTCCTGTTGTCTTCTTCAATAAAGATCCAGGCCAAGCAGCCATTGATTCTTACGACAAAGCTTACTTCGTTGGTACTGATCCAGTACAGTCTGGCGTAATCCAAGGCGAACTGATCACCAAGTCATGGCAAGAAAATCCTGAATGGGATTTGAATGGCGACGGAAAAATCCAGTATGCATTACTCAAAGGCGAGCCAGGTCACCCAGATGCTGAAGCCCGTACAGAGTGGGTCATCAAGACGCTGAATGAAAACGGTATTGATACTGACGAACTCTACCTCGATGCAGCTCTTTGGGATACAGCTAAAGCAAAAGACATGGCTCAAGCATGGCTTTCTGGCCCAAATGCAGACAAAATTGAAATGATCATCGCCAACAACGATGCAATGGCAATGGGTGCCAATGAGGCTGCCAAGTCGCAAGACCGCAAATTGCCAATCTTCGGCGTTGATGCACTTCCAGAAGCACTCCAGCTGATCAAGCGTGGTGAAATCACCGGTACTGTCCTCAATGATGCACAAGGTCAGGCACAAGCCATCTACGACATCACTGCGAACCTTGCAGCTGGCAAAGATGCAGTTGAAGGCACTGACTACGAACTCGACAACCACTACTTGCGCGTTCCTTACGTTGGCGTAGATGAGAACAACCTGGATGAATTCTTAAGCAATTAATTTCCATTGCGTTCGCAGAATGCCGTTGTCAGACAACGGCATTTCTGTATTCTGCCAACCTGAGGACATTAATATGCAAACAGCAGCAACAACAACTCCACCCTCGGAGCCTGCGCACGACTCCAGTTATATTCTGGAAATGCGCGATATTCACAAATCCTTCCCCGGCGTCAAAGCGCTTGATGGCGTCAATCTCAACATTCGCCCCCACTCCGTCCACGCACTGATGGGTGAGAATGGTGCAGGTAAATCCACCCTGCTCAAGTGCTTGTTTGGCATTTACCACAAAGATCAGGGCGAAATTCTCTTTAACGGCAAATCCATATCCTTTACGACCTCTAAAGAAGCACTGGAAAATGGTATATCCATGGTGCATCAGGAACTCAACCTCGTTCTTGAAACCACGGTCATGGATAACCTCTGGCTTGGCCGCTTCCCACAGATTGGGCCTTTCGTTGACCATAAAAAAATGTACAACGAAACCAAGCGCATCTTTGATGAACTCGATATCCATATCGACCCCAAACAAAAAGTCAGCAAGCTCTCGGTATCAGAGATGCAGATGATCGAAATTGCCAAGGCTTTTTCGTATAACGCACAAATTGTGATTATGGATGAACCGACTTCTTCTCTGTCCGACAAAGAAGTCAATCACCTCTTCAAGATCATTCGCAAGCTCAAAGAGCGTGGCTGCGGTATCGTCTATATCTCACACAAGATGGATGAAATCTTCCGCATTTGTGATGAAGTAACGGTACTTCGCGATGGCAAATGGATTGATACGGTATCCGTCGACGGCATCACCATCGACGACATCATCACCATGATGGTTGGCCGTGAACTCGGCGAACGATTCCCGGAAAAGAGTAATACTCCCGGCGACGTCATCCTCGAAGTCCGCAATCTCACCGCGAAAAATCAACCTTCGATCAAAGACGTCAGCTTTGACTTGCGACAAGGAGAAATCCTTGGCATTGCAGGCCTCGTCGGCGCACGCCGTACTGATATCGTTGAGACCTTATTCGGCGTACGCGATCAATCAGATGGTGAAGTCATTCTGCATGGCCAGCGTGTGAACAATAAAAACAGCGTTGCAGCAATCAGAAACGGCTTTGCACTGGTTACAGAAGAGCGGCGTTCGACTGGTATCTTTGCCGGGCTTCCCGTGAGCTTCAACTCACTGATTGCCAATATGGAAAGCTATAAAACTTCTATTGGCCTGCTCAGCCCGAAGCAAATGCAAGAAGACACATCATGGGTCATTAAGTCCATGAACGTCAAAACACCGGGGCCACATACCTTTATCAGCTCTCTTTCCGGCGGTAACCAGCAAAAGGTTATCCTCGGCCGTTGGCTACTCACCCAACCTGATGTACTCATGCTCGACGAACCGACACGAGGCATCGACGTTGGTGCTAAATTTGAAATTTATCAGCTGATTATTGATCTGGCGAACAAAAACAAAAGCATCATTATGATCTCTTCGGAAATGCCCGAACTGCTTGGCGTTACAGACCGGATCTTGGTCATGAGTAACGGGCGGGTCGCTGGTATCGTCAATACCAAAGAGACCAACCAAGAAGAAATCATGCAGTTGTCCGCTGCCCACTTGTAAGGAATAACACTATGAACCAACTCAGCGGCCAAAATATGGCCAACTTTTTCAAAGAGAATGCCCTTTACTTCGTACTGGTCATTTTGCTTGCTGTAATCATTATTCAGGACACCAGCTTCCTCAATATCATCAACCTCAGTAACATCCTTACTCAGTCATCTGTGCGCGTTATCATCGCACTTGGTGTCGCAGGCTTGATCATCACCCGCGGTACTGACCTTTCGGTCGGTCGTCAGGTTGGTTTGGCAGCCGTCGTCTCCGCGACGATGTTACAAGCCGCAGACAACGTCAACAAAGTCTTCCCTGAAATGGGGCCAATCTCGATTCCACTCGTCATCCTTTTGGTTTGCGCTATTGGCGCACTGATTGGCTTGATCAACGGCTTGGTGGTTACTTATTTGAACGTAACCCCGTTTATTGCCACCTTGGGCACGATGCTGATCATCTACGGTGTGAACTCTCTTTATTATGATTTTGTCGGTGCTGCACCGGTGTCGGGGTTCGATAACGCCTTCTCGGAGATGGCGCAGGGATTTTTTAGGATAGGCAACTTCAAGCTATCGTATATAACGATATACGCCGCGGTTGCAGCCGTCGTCACTTGGATCATTTGGAATAAAACCCGCTTTGGCAAGAACCTTTATGCGATCGGTGGCAACCCTGAAGCAGCACGCGTTTCTGGCGTTAACGTTACTAAAAATCTACTGATGATCTACATGCTCTCAGGCGTATTCTATGCCTTCGGTGGTATGCTCGAAGCTGGCCGTATCGGATCTGCGACCAACAACCTCGGCTTCATGTACGAACTTGATGCGATTGCTGCCTGTGTTATCGGCGGCGTCTCATTCAGTGGTGGCGTTGGTACAGTTGCCGGCGTCGTTATCGGGGTAATCATCTTTACCTTGATCAACTACGGCCTGACCTATATCGGCGTCAACCCGTACTGGCAATACATTATCAAGGGTTCAATCATTATCTTCGCGGTTGCGATTGACTCCCTCAAGCACGCCAAGAAAAAATAATTCTTCGCG
This sequence comes from Cardiobacteriaceae bacterium TAE3-ERU3, assembly GCA_019218315.1. NCBI lineage: Bacteria > Pseudomonadati > Pseudomonadota > Gammaproteobacteria > Cardiobacteriales > Cardiobacteriaceae > Cardiobacteriaceae bacterium TAE3-ERU3. The sequence continues at coordinate 388,449 of JAHUUI010000003.1, forward strand.
AACCAGTATGCAAAAAGCCCGTGCAATACGGGCTTTTTGCTATGCTCACAGCACGATATTATTCTTAAACGTATACCGAATATGGCATCCGCTATATTTTGATCGCCCTTTTAAGCAAGCCCTATCAAAAACCCCGTCTTAAACCCCATTATAGTTATGAATAAATCTCACCTATAAATGAAATAAACTAATTTCTATTCATTTTTTTATTCGGTTAAGATGCTGGTCAATCGCAACTTTATTGAAATGGATACCATCATGACTACCGCAATCAAAAACAACGAACAAACAAGTGTGAATAATGAATTTACATTCACCGTCAGCAGCATCTCTTTTGATGAACACTACATTCCTTCAGATAAAACACGCACCACGACCAACTTTGCGAACCTCGCACGCGGGGAAAGCCGGCAGGAAAATTTGCGCAATACTCTGAATATGATCAATAATCGCTTTAATGCTTTGGCGCACTGGGATAATCCAAAGGGTGACCGCTACAGCCTTGAGCTTGAGATCATTTCAGTCGATATGGCTTTTGCTAAGGGGAGTGAATCATTCCCATCAATTGAAATCCTGAAAACACATATTTTTGACCGCAAAACCGGCAAATACATTGAAGGCATTGTCGGCAACAACTTTTCCTCTTACGTTCGCGATTATGACTTTAGCGTACTGTTGCCGGAATATAACAAGGATAAGCCGGTGTTCAGCGTGCCTGATAACTTCGGCGAGCTACACGGCAAGCTCTTCCAGTATTTCGTTCGTTCAGAGAGTTATCAGCAGAATTTCAATAAACTTCCGGTGATTTGCCTGAGTGTGTCTGAGAATAAAACCTACCAGCGTACCACTAATCATCACCCTGTTTTGGGCGTGGAATATCAGCCTGACCAATCATCGCTGACCGAGCAATATTTCCAAAAAATGGGCTTGCAGGTGCGCTATTTCATGCCGCCAAACAGCACAGCGCCACTGGCATTCTTCTTCTTTGGTGATTTGCTCAGCGACTACACCAATCTTGAGCTGATCAGCTTGATCAGCACGATGGAAACGTTCCAAAAAATTTATCGTCCTGAAATATATAATGCCAATTCAGTTGCAGGCGAGTATTATCAGCCCAGCTTGAAAAACCAGGATCATTCGCTGACCAAGATCGTTTATGATCGTGAGGAGCGTACGCGCTTAGCGACTGAGCAGGGGCAATATACCGAAGCGCATTTCATCAAGCCCTATCAAGACGTACTTGAGCAGTGGTCCAAGAATTACAGCATTTAATGGATGAACATCATGAATATACTACTTCCTACATCAACCGCCGGCAGCTTGCCTAAGCCGGCTTGGCTTGCGACACCTGAAAAACTGTGGTCGCCCTGGAAATTAGATGCAGAGACCTTGCTCGAAGGCAAGCAGGATGCGCTGCGTGTTATCTTGCAAGAGCAGGACCAAGCGGGCATTGATATCGTCAGCGATGGTGAGCAAACCCGCCAACACTTCGTCACTACCTTCATTGAGCACTTAAGCGGCGTTGATTTTGAAAACCGCAAAACCGTCAAAATCCGTAACCGTTATGACGCGAGCGTCCCAGTTGTCGTTGACGCTGTAGCGCGCACGCAGCCAGTATTCGTTGAAGATGCCAAGTTCTTACGCAAGCTGACTGACAAGCCGATCAAATGGGCATTGCCGGGTCCTATGACGATGGTTGATACGCTTTATGATGACCACTACAAAAGCCGAGAAAAACTCGCTTGGGCGTTTGCTGAAATTCTCAATCAGGAAGCCAAAGCCTTGGCTGCAGCCGGCGTAGATATTATTCAGTTTGATGAACCGGCTTTTAACGTCTTTTTTGATGAAGTACACGATTGGGGTGTCGCTGCACTTGAAAAAGCCATTGAAGGCGTGGAATGCGAAACAGCAGTACACATCTGCTACGGCTACGGCATTAAAGCCAATAATGATTGGAAGAAGACCCTTGGCGATGAGTGGCGCCAATACGAAACCATCTTCCCGATGCTGCAACGCTCAAGCATCGATATCGTCTCTCTTGAGTGCCATAACTCTCGCGTCCCGGTTGATTTGATTGAGCTGATCCGCGGTAAAAAAGTCATGGCTGGGGCGATTGATGTTGCAACCAACAACATTGAAACACCCGAAGAAGTCGCGGAAACCTTGCGCAAGGTCTTGGCATTTGTTGATGCCGACAAGCTTTATCCCAGCACCAACTGCGGCATGGCACCTTTATCGCGCAGTGTTTCAATGGCGAAACTCCAGGCATTAAGCCAAGGCACTGAAATTGTGCGTAAGGAGCTGGCTGGATAAGCATCTCTAGCTCTTTTAGGTTCCGCTTACACTCTGCTCTCAATAAATAGCAATCATCGTAAGCGGAATCGCTGCTTAATTCATCTTCTGAACTTTTAAGCTAATCAACACATCGTTTCTTTACATTCATACAGCCCACTAAAGGTCAGGCGACTTTGGCTGGAGCAGCTTGAGGCAATACTGCTCCGTAGAAACTTTAGCTATAACCATAACGCTACAGCGCAGTAAAGTAGCCCTAACACCACTGCATAATGTACCCCGACCAATGCGCGAGGCCGATTGAGCAAGCGACGCAAACTTTGCCCGCCCGCAGCCCACACACTGACGCATAAAAAATTCAGTGGTACATACACGGCAATTACCGGCCAGTTATCCAGCCACGGTGTTGCACTCGGTATCAGCACATAGCCCGGCAATAATACCGTCTGCAACAATACCTTGGGATTGAGCCACTGAAATACTGCTGCTTGCCACAAACTGAGCGGCGGCAACCATTTATTTTCTGACGCACAAACGGATTCATCTTCTTTGATTCCCAATCCAGTTTGCCAAATATGCCACGTTAACCACAGTAAATACGCGCACCCCAATCCTTTCATCAATAAAAATGCCGCTGGCAAAGTGTGAAACAGTGCTCCCATACCTGCATAGGAACACACAATCATACTCACCGTACCCACTTCAATGCCGATGATGTGCATTATGCAACCACGATACCCCTTACGCAGCCCACCTTGCAGCAACATCAGGTTATTGGGCCCCGGCGTGATTGAATTGATCACGATAAAAACCACCAGCGCTTGCCACATCGAGAAAGTAATGCTTCCCATACATTCATCCTTGTTTTTATAAAATGAATGCTTAATGTAAATATAATTAGCAGTACAATACCGATACAATTAAGAGATCAAATAACAAACTGTACCGGCAATCCCAACATGACAATCAGCATGCAACCAAAGACCACACAAGTCCGCCACTGGCTTAGCCAGCGCATTGCAACGCGCCAATACCCACCCAATAGCCGCGTACCGTCGATTCGTGCACTAGCCAAACAGCTCGGCTTTTCACCCTACACCGTCACCCAGGCCTATGAACAGCTGGTTGCGGAAGGCATATTGCACGCACGCAGCGGTTCTGGATTTTACGTTTGTCCACCCAAAAACCACGTGCGCCTGCCAAACCCAACTCAACACAATATCAACGACAATGTATTCGACAGCGGCTGGCTAATGCGCCATCTCTTCCATGGCTTTTCTTGCCAGCGCGCACCGGGTAGCGGCCTTTTGCCTGACGCTTGGCTTGAGCAGAGGCACCTCGGCAAAATCGTCCGCCAAAATGCTGAACGTGCGGCACAATACAGCTATGGCTATGGTCAATTACACGGCTACATCGGCCTGCGTGAGCAGTTCTGCCGCCAACTTGACAACGTCGGTATTCTCGCCCACCCAGAGCAAATCCTCACTGATAATGGCGTCTCTGCCAGTATCGTCAATATAGCTACCACCCTGCTGCAACCCGGAGATCGCGTCATCGTCGATGATCCGGGGTGGTTCTGGCTAACCGCGTGCCTACAAAATTGCCAATTTGACGTCATCGGCGTACCGCGTGATCAGTACGGCCCAAATATTGACCTCTTTGAAGCGGCACTGCGCGATCACGGTGCTCGCCTTTATATCAGCAACAGCGTTCTACATAACCCTACTTCGCACAACCTGCATCCTGCGCGTGCGCACCAAGTGCTCAATCTGCTGCACCGCTACGACGCATGGCTGGTTGAAGATGATGTCTATGGCGCATTCGATCAACACGCCCTGCGCTATGCCACCCTCGATCAGCTTGATAGAGTATTTTACGTCAGTGGTATTTCTAAAATACTCGGCGGCAGTTGGCGAGTTGGTTGCATCGCAGCCCCGACCAAGCACATCGAAGCCCTGCTACGCCAAAAAATGCTCAGCAACATGACCTGTAGCGAACTCAACGAACGCATCGTTACTGATCTCAGCACGGGTAGCCACTACCGCAAGCACATTCACGATCTGCAACAGCGCCTTGGCGAGGCACACGACAACCTACGCCATTGGCTACACGACAGCCCTTTCCAACTTACAGACAACCAACAACCCGGGCTATTCGTGTGGCTCGATACGGGCATGGACAGCAACGAACTTGCTCTACTCGGCAAAGACGCAAATTGGCTGATCGCACCGGGGTCACTATTTCATCCCGACCAACGCGCCAGCACGTATATTCGCCTCAATATCGCTAATACCAGCCGTGGATTTATTCAGTGGCTGGGCTGCGTGTCAAAAACGTAATCTTTATAAATTAATAGTTTTAAAATAAATCATTGTTATAAATAATATTTAAATACTCATTTAGTGACTTAACATGAAGGTAAAATGACCAATTTATCATCCGTCATATAGATGATTTTTCCTAAAATAATCACAGATTTACTTCTATAACTACGGAGGTTCCCATGGCCAAAACCATTACTAGAGAAACCATCAAGCAGCTCCAGCAACAGCGCAATTACCCAAGTGTTACCCTGACCATGCCGACCCACCGCACTGCACCGGATAACGAAAAAGACCATATCCGCCTGAAAAATCTTGTCAGCGAAGCGGAAACACGCCTACACGACACATTCGGCAAGCGCGAAAGCGAAGCTCTGCTTGAAAAGCTGCACGAACAAGCTGATGCGATTGACCACCAATACAACCGCGACGGCTTGGTCATCTGCGTCAGCAGTGACTTTGCTGAAACCTACAAACTGCCTTACCGCTTACCTGAGCGCGTTGCGATTGACGACAACTTCTTCACTCGTGACTTGGTCCACGCCATGAACCGTGATTACGTGTACTGGCTACTGGTACTCGATGCAGAAGATACCCGCCTCTACATTGGCCGCCGCGAGCATCTGCACCAAGTTGATGAATTTGGCTTCCCATACGCCATCGACGGCGGTGCCCCGGGTGCCAATATCGGTAAAGATGAAACTCAGGCTTACCGCGATGAAATGACCCGTATGCTGCGCGAAGCCGGAGAAGGCCTCAGCAAAGCAATCCGTGAAGTCGATGCGCCATTGGTTGTTGCCGGTATTGAGCGCAACCTCGGCTACTTCAATGAGAGCATTGCCAATGATCACGACGTCATGCTGACCATTGATGGTGGTTACGCAGACCACAGCGCCCACGAACTTGGTGAGCTGGTCTGGCCTAAAGTCAAAGAAGCATTCACCGCCAAGCGTCAGGAAATTTTTGAGCGCATCGGTGCGGCGAAAGGCAACAACCAAATCGTCACCAGCCTCGACGAGTGCTGGCAGGCCGCAATCGACGGTCGCGTTGATACGTTGGTCGTTGAAACCGGCCTCAGTATTCCGGCTGAAGTCAGTGAAGATGGCCGCAGCCTTAAAGTACTCGATGATGCCAATACCGAAGGCGAGCGTGCCTACGCAGACATCATTGACGAAATGATTGAGCACGTCATGGCTGCTGATGGTCATATCGTCTTCGTCGATGAAGGCAAGCTCGACGAATACAATAGCGACAAAGGTTTGGTTGCAATCACTCGCTACTAAGCTCTGAATCACTGATCCTGCTATAGCGAAGCCCGTGGTTTTCCACGGGCTTTCTTATCTATACAGCAAGATCTTTAGCATACCAATACAGTCATTGGTGCAGGTATTGCGTTAGGTTGAATAAGTTGGGTACCCTGTATTTGCTTAACAGGGCAGCTTAATAGCAACCAATGCCCCAAAATACAAAGGATAAACCATGAATATATTTATGCTGAGTAATGGCCAAATGCCAGAATCAACAACCCTACTGGATTATGCCCTCCCCTCACTGAAAGAATCCTTGCGCGAGCATCACGCCAAAAACATCATCGTCATACCATATGCCGTGATTCGCCTGAGCTATGAAGCGCGTGTGGAGAGTGTGCGCGAAGCTTTTGCCGGCTTGGATGTCAATATCAGTGGTATTCATGAGCATACTGATCCCATCGCCGCCATAAATCAGGCCGATGCCATCCTAGTCAGTGGCGGCAATACTTGGTATCTGAATAAAGCTTTGCATGATAACGGCCTGATTGAGCCCATTCGCGAGGCCGTCATGAACCGTGGGAGCACTTATATCGGTTGGAGCGCTGGCTCTGTTATCTGTGCGCCAAATATGTGCACTACCAACGATATGTGCATCGTCGATGCCCCCATCACCGACGCATTGGCTTTCCTGCCTTTCCACATCAACGCTCACTATATCGACGCTGCCATTGAGCACCACATGGGCGAAACCCGGGACGAACGCATAGAAGAGTTTTGTATCCACAACCCACGCAAATCCGTCATTGGCATTCCGGAAGGAACGTGGCTACATCTTGACGATAACGGCCTGAGCTACCACGCGCCGAAAGATAAGCCGCTAACCTATTTCCACTTTGGCGAAGAAAAGCGCACCTTTACAACCAACGACGACATAAATCACTTTATGCAATTATAGTGCCTCTACAAAGCGCTGAAACGGGCATATACGCAGCCTTATTGGCTTAACGCGCTACAGCCAGCATCACGTTCGGCGCTTTGATCACTGCATACACCGTTTGACCTTCAGCAATAGCGAGGTTTTCCGCGCTGCCGTGGGTAATGGTTGCGGCCAGCGTGACACCATGGCCAATATCGACAATCACCTCGTCATTAACCGCACCTTTTTCAATGCGCTGCACCGTTCCAGATAACTGATTGCGCGCTGACAGCACTCCGGCCAGTGACTCGGTTGCGAGCATCACATCCGCAGCATTAATCAGCGCAACTACGTCCATACCCTCACTAAGCACCAAGCGCTCAGCACTGCCTTTGCTGATCATGGCCGTCAGTATTTGCCCCTTCCCGACAGCAAGCTGCACCTCACAGTTCACTGCACCATCCAGTACTGTGACAATCTTGCCGCGCAATTGATTATGTGCACTGGTTTGCCAATAGCTATTCATTAATACCTCACGTTGCTGGCTGGAAAGATGCGCGATAAAGCGCTGCTGTCGCCCTGTGGCTTGCTGATAATTCTCTAACCACTCTTGCCCGGCTGCGCTCACTCGGTAGTTATAATCACCATCATCACTATCGCGCTGCACCAATGCCGTCCCGGCGAAATTATTCAGCGCATCAATACACTGCCGTGCGGTACTTAACGTCATTCCCAGCTTATCCGCCGCCTGCATCAAATCGCCGTATTCTTCCACTGCAGCGAGTAAACGCAGGCGTATATCTGCGCCATCATCATTATCTTGCGCCAAACGCTGCAACGAACCACGCCCATCTTCGCGCACCATCTGCCACACATCATCACCAAATATTTGGGCATCATCAGGATCGTGGGTAATCATCAACAGCGGCAAATTAAGCCGCGCCTGCCACTCTGCAAGCAAGCGACGCATCTGATCGCGCAAGGTCGTATCAAGTGCAGCAAACGGCTCATCGAGTAACAACACTTCCGGCTCAGAGACCAACGCACGCGCCAATGCAGTACGCTGTTGCTGCCCACCCGATAGTTGCGCCGGATATTGCCCGGCCAAATGCTCTATTTCCAGTGCTTCAAGCCAGTAGCGCACCCGCTTATCCTCAATCCGCTGCCGCGGATTCAACCAGCCTTTTTTTGTCGCAAATGCGACCTGCTGCGCAACGGTCAAATGGGGAAACAGTGCATAATCCTGAAACAAATACGCCACGCGCCGCTGCGCCATGTCCAGCCCATCGAGCACACGACCATTGACCTGAATATGCCCTGCATCCGGCGTCATCATGCCCGCAATTGCCTTGAGTAATAATGATTTCCCAGTGCCCGACTGCCCAATAATCACGCAACGCTCAGCGTCGCTCTGCAAACTTGCATCAAGGGTAAATCCCCCCAATGTCTTTTTGACGGTCACACGCCACATCAGCGCAACCCCGAGCGAACAATTTTGCCACCAGCCAGCGCACCGACTGCGAGCAATACCACCACGCACAGCACCGATATCACCAATACCAGCATCACCGCATCGCCATCGCGCCCAGCCTGTACAGCTTCATAAACGGCTGTTGAAAGCGTCTGCGTCTTGCCCGGAATACTGCCGGCCACCATCAGGGTAGCGCCAAATTCACCCAACGCACGCGCAAAAGCGAGCAATACCCCAGCGAGAATGCCACGCCATGCCAGTGGTAACGTCACGCGGCAAAAGGTTGCCATACGCGACAAGCCGAGCAATCGCGCCGCCGCTTCCATATTTGGGTCAACTTGCTCAAATGCTGCACGCGCTGGCTTGAATACCAATGGGAATGACACAATCACCGCGGCAATCACTGCACCCTGCCAAGTGAAAATCAGCTGAATACCGAATACCTCATTGAGCCAGCTTCCCAGTGCACCATTACGCCCAATCAAGACCAGCAAATAATAACCGAGCACCGTTGGCGGCATCACCATCGGCAAAGTCAGCAATGTATCGAGCAGATCCCGCCCCCAAAAGCGCCCACGCGCAAGTACGAATCCGCATGCAATACCAAGCAACAGATTAATACCCACCGCCCACAGCGCAACTTTTAATGACAGTAATAAGGGAACCCAGATATTCATTGCATAACGATTTTCCGAAAAAAGACATATTACCAGCGATAGAGAAAAACACGATCAATGCGCAATAAAAAAGATATCTATATAAGCTTTATTCAGAACACGCCCCAGCCCAGCAATACGCTAATACCAGCGCATTTTATAAAACAAAGAATCCCACACCGCAAAATGATGAAGATAGAGGTTGCCTTCGACATAAGCAAATTTAGTGCAGCGGCAAATTTTGGATAGCTTTACCGACCCTCAACAAAAAGCTAAATAGCGGAAAAATAACAAATTACACTCTTGAAACAAACTGTTAATTATAAATTTTTTACATATTATCATTACTTTATCCACCTGTTAAATTATACCAATCACCCACTCACTTTAACGACAAAAACCCTTTGTTATACTCATTTCAGGACCTAAAAAGCAGCTTTTCTGGTCCACTAGCGTCATTCAAATCTCATAGGAGACACATATGAAACGCTCTACGCTTAGCCTTGCACTTTGTGCGGTATTCACCTCTTCTTTCGCCATTGCGGCTGATAATTCATCCTTACCCGGCATCACCTCGCCAACAGATCCAGAGCAATCGGGCTGGAAATTGCTCTACGAAGAGACCTTTGACGAAGCTGATCCTGCGCTCACCGAAGCACAATGGCAAATTGATCCACTCGGTGAAAATTCTCCCTGGTACGTCGATGAATTTTCTGACGATGGCGAGTACTACAAGATATTGGGTGGTGAGGATTTTGACCGCGTCATGGACTCGCTCAACCTGATGCGTAAACGCGTGGCTATCGGCACGGACGGATGGCTCACCGTAGAACACGCTGCGCAGGATCTCAATAAAGACGGCAAGCCAGACTCAGAGCCAGCACTAATTATCGAAAATGGCGAAGCAACTATTGACGTACCAGCATGGAACGCCGGCTTGGTGCTGACCGCCAGTGAGCCTTTGCCAGCAGAATACCGCATTGAATACGACCTCAAAGCAGTCGATTTTGGTGGTAAACGCGACGGTGAATGGGAATATGACGGCAAATACAATGGTCATAAACCCACAGACACCTGCAAAACCAACTTCCCGTGGGTACGCAAAGGTGACTATAGCCAAGGCGGCAATGCAGAGATTGACCGCTGCGCAGAGCCGTGGGGCGATACCACACGTGAAAACGGCTATTACCTGCTCTCAATCATGGACTACGCAAACCCTGCACCGCACAACAACATTTTCATCCACAGTCACCGCAAAGTTGGTATGGATACATACTCAGTTGATGCATCTTGGGCGAAGAACTACAAATCATGTAACCCCGTTACCGGCGAGGTTTATCCATTCACCGAGTCCAGCGCTAATGGCATTAACCAAATCTTCTTTGATGGTCACTCATTCCGCGACCCGGCCTTTGCCTACAACCAGTTCGTGATGCCAACTCCTTGTGGCTTACGCGTTGGTGACGTACCGGATGCAACCATTGTTTCAGTCGCTGAATTACAGCCGGAACTGATGCCCGGCGAAACCTACAAAGTCGCGATCGAGCGTAACAAAGATGGCTACGCCACCGAGCTGACTGGTAAATTCAAGTACAGTGATGAAGTGATCACCATCCGCAATGAGCGCCCATTTATCTCTGATGACGGCCACTCAATCTGGCACTACAATCAAACCCCAGAAGAGTACGATGGCAGCCTCAATCAAACCCTGACCTTCGAAGGCCCATACGGCTCATTCAGTAAGGAAATGTGGCCGGAAGGATCAGCATACCCAGACAATTTTGCCATCGGTGATCCGCACCTCAACTACTACGAAGGTACAGCGGTGATCGACAATCTGCGCCTCTATGGTAAGTAAAGCGCTAACTTCGTCACACAAAAAAGGCAGTGGTTCTACCACTGCCTTTTGCTTTGCCTTTCAGCGTCAGCACTACGGCGCAAGACCGTATCAATTTAGGTTATTTCGCTTGTGCGTACTGCTCAGCGGCGTACTCCCAATTAACCACTTTCCACCACGCGTCGATGTAATCTGGGCGGCGGTTATTATAGTTCAGGTAGTAGGCGTGCTCCCATACGTCACAACCCAGGAGAGGTGTGCCGCGTTCTTCAACGACATCCATCAACGGATTATCCTGATTGGCCGTGTTGGTGATGGCAAGTTTGCCCGCTTCATCAACAATCAGCCAAGCCCAACCTGAGCCAAATTGACCTGTTGCTGCTTCTTTGAATTTCTCTTTAAACCCATCAAAGCTGCCAAAAGTTTCTTTAATGGCTTCCGCGAGCTCGCCAGTAGGCTCACCGCCACCATTCGGGCTCATGCTGCGCCAGTAAACAACGTGGTTAAAGAAGCCACCACCGTTATTGCGCACTGCGCCACTGGCGCTTGAAATATTGCCAAAGATTTCCTCAAAGCTTTTGTCTTCAAGTTCAGTGCCTTCAATCGCTGCGGTGAACTTGTCGAAGTAGCCCTTGTGGTGCTTGTCGTAATGCAAGTGCATGGTTTCGCTGTCAATGACAGGCTCTAGTGCCGCATAATCATACGGCAGTTCCGGGAATGTAAATGACATGTATTTGCCTCATGTGTTGTTTTTAAATGTCACCACATAAAGTAGTTACCGCGATGACAAATTTCAAGCACATGGCAATGTGTTAATCAGAGATCTTGTCCAATTTATAGCCAACGCCACGGATAGTGGTCAGTGGTAAGTCGTAGCCAGCTTCTTCAAAAGCTTTACGCAAACGGCGAATCGCAACATCCACAGCGCGATCACCAACGTCTGCATACTCGCCCCATACTTTCTCAAGCAATTGCTCACGCTGATGCACTTTGCCCGGCTGTGAGATAAACGTGGTGAGAAGTTGGTACTCACGGCGATGCAATTCAATGGGCTGACCGTTGTAGCATACTTCGTGGCTATCGGTATCAACGGTGATCGCTTCATAAGTCAGGGTGACCGGCTTTCCTTCATTGCTGCGCCTTAGCAAAGCACTGACTCGTGCCTTGAGTTCCGCGACGGAGAATGGCTTGGTCAGGTAATCATCAGCACCATTATCAAGGCCTTTGATGATGTCTTCTTCTGCAGAACGAGCAGTAAGCATGATAATTGGCAATTTGGCCGTGGCTTTACGCTGGCGCAATTCACGCAGCAGTGTAATGCCATTGCCATCGGGCAACATCCAGTCGAGGATAATGAGATCCGGTTTGGCTTCATTCAAAGCGAGATTAGCGCTTTGCAAAGATCTGGCTTCGCTAAACTGATAACCACCTTCCGCAAGCCCAAAGGTGATCAGCTGGCGAATACCACTTTCGTCTTCAACAATGAGAATATGCGCACTCATGATTAGAATCCTGATTATGTACCTGTGAATTATTTACTTGAAAACATGCTGCCGGTAATGGCGTAACTCATCAATGGAATCTTTAATATCGGCCAATGCAACGTGGGTACTCTGCTTTTGATAAAGCTTATCTGGATACCAGCGCTTGACTAGCTCTTTGAGCGTCGACACATCGAGGTTGCGATAATGGAAATAGTGCTCTAAATCAGGCATCAGCCGCGCCATAAAGCGGCGATCTTGGCAGATACTGTTACCGCACATTGGCGATTGACGTTGTGCGACGTGCTGCTTTACGAATTCCAGCGTCTCGGCCTCGGCCTGCGCAGTGCTGTAAGTACTCGCCTTAACGCGATCAATCAAGCCGGACTTACCGTGATAATGGGTATTCCATTCGTCGAGATTGTCCATAATCTCGTCAGGCTGATGAATGGCGATAACGGGACCTTCTGCGAGGATATTGAGCTCACCATCAGTAATGATGGTCGCGATTTCGATAATCTGATCATTCTGGCTGTCGAGGCCGGTCATTTCCAGATCAATCCAGATGAGATTGTGTTTTGCAGACATGAAGTATGGTGTAACTTAAAATAAAACGGCAGTTTATCAGATTCACCAGACAGACATAAGCAAGCTTCCCTACTTATATACGTAAGTGAATTTAATTATAATTTCCGGCATCCCAAATGGGTGCATTGGCCATCACAGTAACAAGAACTTCTCCCACACCTCACCAAAGCCACATAAACAACACACACTATCCGCTATATGTTTTATTTAACCTTTCTCGGCACATCCGCAGGTGTACCCACCAAACAACGCAACGTCTCAGCCTTGGCTGTGGTGTGCTTTGACCCGTATGCGCACCATGCCAAGCGTAAAGCCGCGCAAAAGCATCGTCCGTGGGTGCTAATTGATTGCGGTGAAGGTACACAGCATCAGCTTTTGCGCAGCAAGTTGTCTTTGTTGGACTTACAGGCTATTTGCATTACCCACGTACATGGTGACCATTGCTACGGCCTGCCGGGTTTGCTGGCGAGCATGGCAATGGCCGGGCGCAGTGAACCGCTAACCTTGATTGCACCCAAAGCAATTGGCACTTTACTCGATACCTTACGCCAAGCCACAGAACTATTCTTACCCTACCCCGTCACCTTTCTCGCAATAGAGGATCTACTGACAAATAGCGCAGCACCACATCACCGCCTGAACTTTACTGAGCAACACCATCTCGACATCAGCATCACACCACTATCACACCGTGTTGCGTCATTTGCATTCGCGCTGACCCAGCACACCGACCACCAAAAGCTCGATACCGCAAAGCTCGAACACGCAGGCATCGCTCGTGGTGTAATCTGGGGGCAACTGTTTAAGGGGCTAGATGTCCATACGGAAACCGGTGAGCAGTTACGCGCAGCTGATTACATCAAAGTAGAAACGCATAGTTTGCACATTGTTGTCGCAGGCGATAACGACGATGCCGACTTATTATTGCCATTAATAGATAATGCCAGCTTGCTGGTACATGAAGCGACTTACACCCAAGACGTACACGAACGTATTCAAGCGCGTATCGATAGTGGTCAGCAGCTCGATCCAAAGCATAGCACCGCTGCACAAGTGGCTGCTTTCGCACAAAAAATTCAATTACCAAACCTCATCTTGACCCACTTTTCCGCACGCTATCAGCTATTTGAGGACATCGCACACAAGACGGCAAACATGGCGCATATTCGCGCAGAAGCCGAAGCGCAATATCATGGCAACTTATGGTTGGCTGAGGATTTTGCCCAATTCGAGATTAGCCATGATGGCGAAGTCAAGAGAACAGATATTTCTTAATGGCGCTCTACCAATATTGTTAGGCTTTCGGGAAAATCAAATATCTTGTCTTTCAAAAACAGTAGCCATGAAGGTGCGGCCTCTCACCAATAAGTCATCACACGCTTGCACTAAAAAATACACACACAATTCATGATAATCTTTGCCGCCATCAGCCTCGTGAAAAATGACTGGCTCAGCCATAAAGGGTGCTCAATTTGTGCACTGATGTGAAGATCTTCTTTGAGTTCACGCATGATGGCTGGCTCTGCTGCTTCTCCCATTTGCACACGCCCACCAGGCAAATATAAATAACTGCTTTGGCTATCGCGCATAGCAAGCAGCTTGCCATCAGAGACCATCAGCGCAGCCACGCGGTAATTATTTTTTTGATCACCACTGGCAAATGAAATATCAACCTTGCTTTGTGATTCCATAACTCAATTACCAAGTAATTAAGACACAAAAAAGCCCGCCGAAGCGGGCTTTTTCAGTATTGTTAGCGGATCAGGCAAACCAGCCAACGTAAAGTGTGATCAGCAATGCCGCAACCGCAAAGGCGTAGAACCCCCAGCGGGTTTTACTGCCAACATGGATGTGCATGTCGTGCAGGATATAGTAAAAGCGGTGTACACCATGCCACAGGAAGGTGAATATCAATCCGGCAGCAATGAGGTAAACGAACCAATTGCTCATCCAGCCGTGCGCATTTTGATAGAACGTATCAGGGTTGCCAAGCGTGCCGAGTGGCAACAGAATGCACATAATCAGCACCAGTGGTGCAAGGAACAATGCCGCTGTAGTACCGCCGACCGAGAACAATCCCCAATAAATTGGCTTCATATGTTTGTGTTTCATATCGAACTCCTTATGCCAATAGGATGAAGACGATCAACATCACCACGCTGATACCGGCAAAAGTGACCCAGTTGCCCATAATCATGAGGTTATCAGGGACGAATTTTTCACCCTTCTGAATACGGATCGCTTTTGGCATTGCTTCAAACCATTTCACCGAGTTAAACAGCGCGGCGATGATGGCAATGATGTTAAAGATGATAAACAGCGGACTGGTCTGCAACGCGAGCCAGCTGTGCCAAGCGTCAATAGTTGGCCGTGCCAATGCGGCAATGCCCCAGAACAAGTTGAGCGCGGCAAGCGCGACCGGCACGCTGGTCAGTTCGCGCAGCATGTACACCTTGAAAAAGGTATTTTCCATATACCAGTTAGCTGGCTGCGGCTTTTTATATGGCTTGCGTTTCATGATGTAGCCTCCTCTTCTTCACGGTCAGCCAGCGACATCAGCCAGTGTGGTACGGCTGCGGCTTTCGCTTGCTGGATAGCACCGGCAGGATCGACGTGTTTCGGGCAGACTTCCGAGCAGTAGCCAACAAAGGTGCATGGCCATACGCCATTTTCCTTGTTCAACTCATCAGCCCGGCGCTTATCACCGCCGTCACGGTTATCGAGGTTGTAGCGGTGTGCGAGTGAGATTGCAGCCGGGCCGAGGAAGTCGGCATTAATACCCACCTGCGGGCACGCCTGATAGCAGAGCATACAATTGATGCACATGGTGTATTGCTTGAATTTAGCGAGCTGCTTCGGCGTCTGTTTGTATTCTTTTTCTTCTAAGCTGCGTGCTTTTTTCGGCACGATATAGGGCGTGACTGAAGCAAGCTTTTCAACAAACGGGTTGACGTCGACGATTAGGTCTTTTTCAATCGGCATCTGATCAAGCGGTGCAATGGTGATCTTGCCTTCGTCGACGTAATCGCGCACGAAGGTCGAGCAGGCGAGCTTGGGCACGCCGTTGACGACCATGCCGCACGAGCCGCACACTTCCATACGGCACGACCAGCGATAAGCGAGCTCAGGTTCCATTTCGTCTTTGATCAGCCCCAATGCGTCGAGGATGGACATATCTTGCGTCCATTCAACGTCAAAGCTTTGCGCCCAAGGCTCGTCGTCCTGTTCGGGGCGGTAGCGCATAACTTCTATTTTAATTTTGCTCATGATGTTTCTACCTTATTCGTTCAAATCCATCTTGATAACAGTGCGGCGACACGTTCAATCACAGCGTTTGTACGCAATGAACGTGAACACAGCAGCTATCATTTCTTGTCGCCTGCGGCACCGTATGCCCGCTGCGCCGGCTGTGATTTGGTGATCAGGACATCACTGTAATCAATACGCGGCGCACCATCGGCGCTGTAGAACGCGAGCGAGTGCTTGAGGAAGCGTTCGTCATCACGATCAGGATAGTCGAGGCGCTGATGCGAACCGCGCGACTCAGTACGGTTGGCAGCGCTGTAAATCATTGTTTCGGCAACGTCTAGCAGATAACCAAGCTCAATCGTGGTCAGCCAATCGGTGTTGAAAATGGCGCTATGGTCACTGACGCGAATATTCTGATAACGCGCTTTGAGCTCTGCTATTGCCTTGATTGCGTCTTCGCTGTTTTCCGCGCTGCGGTAGATACCGACGTTGGCTTCCATCATTTCACCCAGTGCATTGCGGATGTCGGCCGGTTTTTCTGTGCCATTGCTGCGGTTGAGCAATTCGCCGTATGGCTGGTACGCCTTTTCAGCGAGCTGTGTAAATTGCTCTTTGCTCATTTCGGCTGAGTGAGCTTTGGCATGCTCCAGCGCGGCTTCACCAGCAACTTTACCGAATACGCACAGTTCAGCAAGCGAGTTCGAGCCAAGGCGGTTCGCGCCGTGCAAACCGACCGACGAACATTCACCTACCGCAAACAGACCATTGATGCGGGTCGCACAACGCTGATTGGTTTCGATGCCGCCCATGGTGTAGTGCGCGGTCGGGCGTACCGGAATCGGATCAGTCACCGGATCGACGCCGACAAATTTCTTCGCCAGCGAGCAAATAAACGGCAGGCGCTCTTCAAGGTAGTCCTTACCGAGATGGCGCAGATCGAGATTGACCACATCACCGCGCGGATTCTGCACGGTGCGGCCTTTCTTCCACTCATGGTAGAACGCTTGCGACAGGCGGTCACGCGGGCCGAGTTCCATATATTTGTTCTTCGGCTCGCCAACCAGCGTTTCAGGGCCAAGGCCGTAGTCTTGCAGATAGCGGTAGCCATCCTTATTAGTGAGGATACCGCCTTCACCACGACAACCTTCGGTCATCAGGATGCCCGAACCCGGCAAGCCGGTCGGGTGATACTGAACAAATTCCATGTCACGCAGCGGTACGCCGTGGCGATACGCAAGCGCCATGCCGTCGCCGGTCACAATACCACCGTTGGTATTAAAGGCATACACGCGCCCTGCACCGCCAGTCGCAATGATCACGCTTTGCGCCTGAACGCCGCGCTTGACGCCGTTTTGCACGTCGTAGCACAGCACACCGGCAACTGCGCCGTCTTCGATGACCAGATCAAGGGCGAAATGCTCGTCAAGGCGGTGAATATTGGGGAACTGCATCGAGGTTTGGAACAGGGTATGCAGCATGTGGAAGCCCGTCTTATCCGCCGCAAACCAGGTGCGCGGAATCTTCATCCCGCCAAAGCGGCGTACGTTGGCGCGACCATCGGGCAAGCGCGACCAAGGGCAACCCCAATGCTCCATCTGAATCATTTCTTCGGTAGCGTGCTCGACGAAGTATTGCACTACGTCCTGCTCGCACAGCCAGTCACCGCCAGAGACAGTATCGTTGAAGTGATTATCGAGTGAGTCGTCATCACGCACAACACCTGCCGAGCCACCCTCAGCGGCGACAGTATGGCTGCGCATTGGATACACTTTAGAAATCAGGGTTACGGTCTTATCCGGTGCAGCGCGCGCAATTTCAATAGCAGCCCTGAGTCCGGCACCCCCGCCACCGATGATGGCGACATCTGTTTGGATAATATCCATATTCGTTGGCCTCATATTGTATTTTTGAGATTATTATAACAAATTACATATACATTTATATAATTATCTACTTACAACAATAGAGATAAGATGCAATATCATTTAGTTGTTTATTAAATATTAACATTATGTTTATAAAGGTTAATCTCATACGATGAAATAAATTTTTCGGATAGAATAAGCAAATAAATAAAATATTTATCATTAAGTCGTTATTATTTTGTAGTAATTTACTTACTGATATCAGAGGTGGGCAATGTGTTGGATGCAATCAATAATTTCGCTATCCATTCATTATTCACGACGTTGCCTATGCAAACGGGATTCATGCAAAGCAGCCAGTAGCGGCTGTTTCAGTGGCCAGCCAAATAAAAGCCACAGCGGTATTGTGACTGCCATCATGCTGCTGTATTTCTTGCCAAGATCACTATCTAACACGCTATTTGGAATCACCACGCTCAGCAACAAAGGAGTAACGCAATGCCTTTTAAACTCATACCAACGCTTGTAGCAATCGCTATCGGGTCATTAATTTGGTTCGTTATTCCAGTACCACAAGGCGTCGATACAAATGCTTGGCACCTACTCGCCATTTTTGTTGCGACCATCGCTGCAATTATCGGCAAAGCACTGCCCATTGGCGCACTCGCCATCATCTCCATGGCTATTGTCGCGGTTACCGGGGTTACGGCTGATAATTCAGCTGACTCGATCAAAAACGTCCTGTCGAGCTTTTCCAGCCCACTAATTTGGCTGATCGGGTTTTCGATTATGATTTCTCGCGGCCTGATCAAAACCGGCCTCGGCGCACGGCTCGGCTATTATTTCATTTCTCTGTTTGGCAAAAAGACCATTGGCATCGCCTACTCGCTCACAGCCGCGGAGCTGGCGATTGCACCGATTACACCGTCCAATACCGCACGCGGCGGTGGCATCATCCATCCCATCATGCGCGCGATTGCAGGCAGCTTCAATTCATCACCCGAAGCAGGCACCAGCGGAAAAATCGGGCGCTACCTCGCACTAGTCAATTTCAACACCAACCCAATCACCTCAGGCATGTTCATTACTGCGACCGCGCCCAACCCACTGGTGGTAAAATTCGTTTCTGAGCTGACGGGTGCGGAAATAGAGCTGACTTGGACGACTTGGGCGCTGGCAATGCTACTCCCCGGCCTCGCCTGCCTGATCCTGATGCCCTTGGTGCTCTATATATTCTTCACCCCTGAAATAAAATCCACACCGGACGCTTCCAAATTTGCCAAAAGCAAACTGAGCGAGCTCGGCAAGATGAAGCGCGACGAATGGATCATGCTTGGGGTATTTGCCATTTTGCTGCTGTTTTGGGCTGATGTACCTGCGCGGATACTTGGTGACGGATTCAAGCTCCACTCTGCAACCACTGCATTGCTCGGCATATCTCTGCTTTTGATCAGTGGCGTTTTGCAATGGGAAGACGTACTCAAGGAAAAATCGGCATGGGACACCATCGTGTGGTTCAGCGCCTTGATCATGATGGCAACCTTCCTCAACAAACTCGGCCTCGTCACTTGGTTTGCCAACAACATGCAGGCTGCTATCGGCTCTTTGGGTCAAGGCTGGGTTGTTGCCGTCGTTATTCTGACAGCCGTCTACCTCTACTCGCATTATTTCTTCGCCAGCACCACCGCGCACATCACAGCAATGTTTGCCGCATTCTACGCAGCCGGCTTAAGCCTTGGCGCACCACCAATGCTATTTGCGCTGATCCTTGCCGCAGTTGGCAACCTGATGATGAGCCTTACCCACTACGCCACCGGGACAGCACCAGTCATCTTCAATTCTGGCTACGCTACACTCGGTCAATGGTGGCGTGCCGGCTTTATCATGAGTGTGGTTAATAGCGCCGTATGGATCGGTACTGGTCTAGTGTGGTGGAAATTACTCGGGTACTACTGAGGCAATACTCATACCACTATTCATATAAATAACGTAAATAATCCATTGCCGCACAATTAATTTGCCGTCATAATAAAAAGTTGTGCGCCGGATATTGGCGCTTTCATATTTTGCCAGCACATCATAATTTTTCGAGGAAAAAGAAACATGTCGATAAACCAACAACACTCCCATGCCCAATGGGGCAGCCGTATGGGCTTCATACTGGCTGCGGTCGGCTCTGCAGTCGGTCTGGGCAATATCTGGAAATTCCCTTACATGGTCGGACAAGGCGGCGGCTCAGCGTTCGTATTCACCTATTTGATCTGCATTGCTGTTGTTGGCTTCCCTATTCTCGTTGCTGAGTGGTTAATCGGCCGTCGCGGACAAAGTAACCCGATTGCTGCGATGAGCAGTGCTGCAGAAGATAACCTTCGCCCCAAAGCATGGGCTGTTTTTGGGGTCAGCGGTGTACTTGGTGCATTTTTGATTTTATCTTTTTACAGCGTTATCGGCGGCTGGGCATTGAACTACATCATGCAAGTTGGCTCAGGTCACTTTAACGGTATGAACAGCGAAATGGTTGGTAATTCATTTGGCGCCATGCTCGCCAGCCCACAAGAGTTGCTGACTTGGCACAGCGCATTTATGGCACTAACCATTATTATCGTTGCCATGGGTGTCTCAGGTGGCCTTGAGCGTGCTGCTAAATTCCTGATGCCCCTGCTCGGCATCTGCCTGCTGATTTTAGTCGGCTATGGCTTCTTCAGTGGCGGCATGGGACAAGCCGTAGATTATCTCTTCACGCCAAACTGGGGGGCGATCCAAAAAGACACCATCCTCTCGGCACTTGGTCACGCCTTCTTTACCCTCTCGCTCGGTATGGGCATCATGATGAGTTACGGCTCTTACCTTGGCCGCGAAGTCAACTTGCTGCGTACCGCTTCAGTGGTCATCATCATGGATACCGTCATCGCGCTGATTGCCGGCCTTGCCATCTTCCCAATCGTCTTTGCCAATGGCCTGCCTACCAATGAAGGCCCAGGGCTGATCTTTACTACTTTGCCAATTGCCTTTGGCAACATCAGTGGCGGCCTTATTCTCGGCATGCTGTTCTTCGTCCTGCTGACCTTCGCTGCACTGACATCAGCCATTTCTTTAATGGAACCAGTCGTTGAAATGCTTGAAGAAAAAACCCCGCTCAATCGTGTCGCAGCTACTATCGTAGGCGGCCTCGGAACATGGGCTCTGGGTATTGCAGCATTGCTGTCATTCAACCGCTGGTCAGAAATCAAACTTTTCGACCTCAATATCTTTGATCTACTCGATACCGTCACTGCTAAATTTATGCTGCCAATCACCGGCCTCGGTATCATCATCTTCTTTGGCTGGTTCATGCGCCAGCAAAGCATCAAAGATGAATTGCAATTGCGCGGCTTTGCATGGGCTCTATGGATATTTGTTGTCCGCTTTGTTGCACCAATTGCCGTACTCGCGATCTTTGCCAACCAGCTGGGCTGGCTTGATTGGCTGTGGGCAATGCTAGATAGCTCAACGGCTACTGCATAACCTTGACACACCTCACAAAAAACCGGCGTTTATCGCCGGTTTTTTATTGCTTTTTTAGTAATGGACAAGCTATAGCGTGCCACTAAATTGATATGCCGCGCCGGGATGCCACATCACAACGTGTGTCACAACCTTTCCTTGAGAACAAGTTGCACGTCGTAGTACCAGCGCCGGATTATCTACGCCAATATTGAGCAGATGCGCAATATCAGGCGGTGCAGTTAGCGCCTCAACGGTATAACGACCACTTTCAAGTGGAACATGCTCAATAAGCCAAGCACTGGTATTAACGGCGGTAAAATCCTGTTCGATAAACGTTGGAGCAATGGCTGGATTGACCCAGCGCTGCTCAAGTTGCAATGCCTCACCGTTATCGTAGTGCACGATAAATACCTCAGCCAAAGCAGCGCCCTTTGCCACATCAAAAATCTGCGCCAGTTCATCATCGGCTTCGATCATACGCTGTGTGACCACTTCAGCACGATAAGCATGCCCTCGCTGGATGATTTCTTCAGCCAAATTGTGTATTTCAATCAGCGTAGTATTGAATTTTTGTCGAGCAACAAATGTACCTGAACCCTGTATTCGTTCGAGCACACGCTCTGAGACCAACTCCTGAATAGCACGATTAACCGTCATCCGCGAGACATCAAAATCCGCAGCCAGTTTCAGCTCCGTCGGGATCTGCTCACCAGACTTCCAGTGCCCATTATGGATATGCATCAAAATATGCGCCTTGATCTGTTGGTAAACTGGTGTGCGATGGGTGTTTTTTTTCATATCTAGGGTTGCGTGTACGGGGCAATCAGTCACAATAGCACTTTTTTGCGCCCAAGGAGAAAGTGCCATGACACTCTCGAAAAAATTAACCCATGCCATGCGTTATATGTTCCAGCGCAACATGGTCATATACTGGGTCGGTTCAGGTATTGCCGTTTTCCTCCTTCAGCATTTCATACTCAGCGAGGCGGCCCAAGTATTACTGCAACAATCATCGACTATTTCGGCTGCCAATGAGGCATTACTGGAGCAGCTCAACGCCGTGAGCGGCGAACTAAGCCTGTACGTTATATTGTCTCTAATGGTTACCGTACTGATCGTCGCCAAATCCCTCGACAGTGCCAAGCGCATTAGCGAAGGTGATATGACGACTGACAGCCTGCACCCGGTTGGGCGTATCGGCTGGGGTGGCATTGGCAAATTTATCGGTGGATCAATTGTGATCAGCCTGGTTCTCACCATGATCATCATTACTTTGATGATATTTATCAGCATGCTCGCCACTATGCTCGGTGCAAGTGTTGCCATATTGCTGAACTCCTTGTTCATGCTGGTCGCCATTGTCGCGGTGTGTTACGCCATGTATGCATCAACGCTCGTCTTTCTTGAGACGCTCAGTTACCGCGCAATGATTCGCCCAAAAAACTGGCTACAAAAAATCAAATTACTGGGCAAATGGGAGCTGGCAAAGATCATCTTGTTGCTATTCGTCATTGGTTTTGTTTTTGGCCTGATAGCAACATTGTTTGACGCACTCTTTGGCCAACTCTCCACAGTTGCCGTTATCTTTACTTTGATTGGTGGGCAATTTTTGACCATGTTTGGTTTTGTCTGGCTTGGATATTTTGTCGAAAGCGACGTAGCAGAAAATACCGCTGCAAACGAACATGTTGCTCGCCTGCTCTATGATGCCGACACCCGCGACATGAGTAATAGTGAAAAAGAGCGCCTTGCTCATGACCTGCATCAGGCTGATAGCCACTGGGCACGGCGTGAATACGATCAGGCAATTGCCTTGCTTGAGCCATATACGCGCTCGGAAACCCACGCGCCGCGCTATTTCCCTGCTTACCAGCGACTTTACAACTGGTACCCACAAAATGGCGAACAAGGAAAATTCTCAGCTTTGCAAGCACGCATTATTCATATTGCAGCCCAAGGTCACGAACGCTTTTATCAGCTCGTTGACGAGGCGCTATTCGAGCTCGCAAGTGAAAACAACGCGCAAATTGCCGCCAACGACATCTACCCTTTGGCCGCACAAGCACTCGCGCACAAGCAACCGGATACGGTATTGGCACTGGCCAAGGATTTCCGCAAGCGTCAAGATGATCATCCGGATGTGGTGAAAATTTACGGCTGTGTAATTCAGGCACTGATGCTCAAGGGCAATTATGATATTGCCAGAGAAGTGACGGCCACAATGATACAACAATATCCCGATCATCCTGATATTGAAATCATTCGCGAACTTTCATCCAAGCGAGATTAATCCTGATATTTCATCATGCATAGTACCCCTGTTACTTACCGCCGTATCGTCGCGATTGCCTTACTGGTCATCGCGGCAAATATTTTGCTGCCTCTACAAGGTTTGGTCGATACGGCGATCATGGGGCACTTTCCGGATCCAGCCTACCTCAGTGCATTAGGCTTATCTGCAGCGGCCTTCGCCCTACTCTATGCAAGCCTCAATTTCCTGCAATACGCCACATCGGGCCTCAGTGCGCAAGCACTCGGCAATGGCGACCACGGCAAAATTCAGCGTATTCTGTGGCGTGCACTGATCATTGCCGCCCTGCTTGCGGGCATCATTATTGCCGCACAAGCCCCCATCGTCCGCCTTGCACAGTGGTATTTCAATGCCAATCAACACACAGGAGAACTGATCGCCGAGTATATGCACACCCGCATGTGGGGCGCAGCCTTTGAGCTCGGCATTTATTGCACCATTGGCTGGTTTGCAGGGCAATCAAAAACCGTATACCTGCTCATTCAGCAAGCCATTCTTACCAGTGCCAATATTGTGCTGAGCCTGTTGCTGGTTTATGGCTTCGATCTCGGTATTAAAGGCGTTGCACTCGGTACCGTTTTTGCCAATACGCTGGCATTCAGTGCCGGTATTGTCATGGTCGTGCGCCATCAACGACAACATCAATATCACTTCCTTCGCCCCGACTGGGCGCGCATCTTCCGCTGGACGGAAATCCGCGCTGTACTTGGGCTTAACCGCGACCTGTTCATCCGCACGACCATGCTCGTTTTGTGCATGAGCTGGTTCCAGCGCATGGGCAATCAGCTTGGTGAAACGATACTCGCAGCCAACGTCATTTTGCTGTGGTTGCTCACCATTGCCTCTTATGCGCTCGACGGCATCGCCGTTGCTGCGGAAAGCCTCACCGGGCAAAGCATCGGCGCAAACGACCGCCAGCAACTGCGCAACGTCATTCGCCGCACCACAATTGCCAGCATCACTGCAGCCAGCCTACTGACGATTATTTACGCTTTGGCATTTCCACACTATTTACACCTGATGACCGATATTCGCGATGTTGCCAGAATTGCTGTTGAATACCGATGGTGGGCGATTTTGCTCCCTCTTGCCGGCGTCGGCGGTTACCTGACTGACGGCTACTACTTCGGCGCTACCGCAGCCGCCCCACTACGAAATGCCATGCTCATCATTGCCATGATTACCTTGCCACTGACATGGCTACTGACCCACCAATTCGGCAACGACGGTCTGTGGCTCGCGATCTACGTTTTCTTGCTGCTGCGCCCGATCATACTTGCCCCACGCCTCAAGCACCACCTTTACCCCTAGCGCACCATGCTCAGGCTCAGCCTCTTAATTACTGTTACTACTAAAATATTTACCACTTCCACACTCAGGAATTTATCAAATAATAGCTAAATAATCACTAATTACTCTTTGGCTTCTATCCCCCACATATCTCGTTCCCATGAGCAGCAAATACGCTATTTGCTTAAATATGGATTTCCTACTTTCATAAGCTGACTGCGCCTCTATAGAAACCAATTTTTCTATTATTGTTGTATAGCGCATGACTATCAGGCACCTTGTCATACACTCTATCTATACTTAAAAAATATGGGAAATTAGAGCCTAAGCCTGGGGATTTACATGGTCTCAAGATTATTTTCATTGATAAAAACTCAAAAATTGCTGATTGTGATCATCAACTGTAAATTGCATAATGCAACCAATCAGATTAATTAAGGAGAGCTCATGATCTGGATTGTTTTACATATCGCCTGTGTTGCAGCATTAACCCTTCGCCTGCTTTTACGCCGTGATATCGCTGCTGATGCACGTATGGCATGGTTTATGGTTTTAATTTTGGTCCCTATTGCTGGCTATATTGCCTACTTTTTATTTGGCGAAGCACGAATGGACAAACGTGCACGCCAGCGCCATGCCACTATCTTTACCCGTTTACGCGAAGCTGCACCACAAGTATTTAGCAGCAAAAACGACAGTATCGACCAACTTATTACAAAACAATGGCGAAATGCCTTCCGCTACAGCAGGTCCATCAATCAATTTATCCCCCTTGATGGCAATAATGGAGAATTGATGGCTGATGGCGCAACTGCTCGTGCACGTATGCTCGAAGACATGCGCAATGCAACAAAAGAAATTAACGTCCTGTACTACATTTGGCTCAACGATAAAACGGGTACTGATATTGCTGAAGCAATGATTGATGCAGCAAAACGCGGTGTTACGTGTCGAGCCATGGTAGATGGCTTAGGCTCTCGCGCCTTCATTCATTCGCCTCAATGGCAAGCAATGAAAGATGCCGGTGTGATCACCGAAATTGCGCTGCCATTCCATGACTTTTTCCGCACACTTCTACGCCGCCGTATCGACCTGCGCAATCACCGAAAAATCACCATTATTGATGATGAAATCGTCTATTGTGGCAGCCAAAATTGTGCTGATGAGGCCTTTGCTGTCAAAGCAAAATTCGCCCCATGGGTCGATATACTTTTGCGTTGTAGCGGGCCACTTGTCGCACAAAGCAAATTGCTGTTTGCCAGCGATTGGCTTCTCTATCATGATGAGCCAATAGAGAATTTCGTCATACCGATCAAAGAGCAGAGCGATGGGTTCCCTGCTGCTGTCATGGGCTTCGGGCCAACCGAACGCCAACGAGCCACACCACAGCTGTTAATGACCCTGATTGACAGTGCAAAACACACCCTCACCATTTCTACACCTTATTTTGTTCCTGATGCACTATTACTAAATGCACTTTGCTCAGCAGCTTTACGCGGTGTCAACGTCACCCTGATCTTTCCTGAGCGCAACGACTCCTGGATTGTTGCAGCAGTCAGCCGCAGTCATTATTACAACCTACTGAGTAGTGGCATTACCATTCACGAATATCAGGGAGGACTACTGCACGCAAAAACCCTAACCATTGACGATCAAGTCACCCTCATCGGCTCTACTAACCTCGACTTGCGCAGCTTTGACTTGAATTATGAGAACAATATTCTGCTACAAGATGAAACAGTGACCCATGATGTACTGGAACGTCAGCAATATTACATTTCAAAATCACAGCCTGTCACTTTCACAGAAGTACAGCAGTGGTCATACTTCAAGCGCATGTGGCACAACGCCATGGGCGCAATCGGGCCACTACTTTAAGGATAAAAAAATGCCCTTGTGCACACAGCACAAGGGCTTTCCATACTATTTCCCAGGTCAATAACAATCAAGGGCGATAAACTTCTGGGGATTGCCCTTCATCAGCTGCTTCAACCTTTAAAGGTGCATTTTCCTGCTCACAAACTTCTGTACAGCCACAAGCGCGCTCAACGCCAACGTTGTTCAAGCCGCCACAACTACCTTTAATTGGCGCACGACCAAAGATAACCCCAACAGCCATAATGACTACAGTCAACATCATGACTGAAAAAACCACAATAAATACTGTAAACATTGCCTATCCTCCGAATCGTTCTCGCCACGCGGTACTTTGCACGACTTCAAAGCCCTCGCCAGCCTCTTTAGCTGCATAGATAAACAATACTGCAAGATGCTCTTTTTCTGCGAAAGCTTCAGCACCATCTGCACCAATTGCCATCATCGCCGTGGCATAACCATCAGCATACATGCAATCATCGGCAATAACGGTTACCGAGAGTAAACGCGACTGACTACTATGCCCAGTGCGGGGATCAATGGTATGTACCGCATGAGTGCCCTCGTAGTCGACAAAATTGCGATAATTGCCAGATGTGGCCAATGCAGTTTGCCCACCTTGGCCGTCATTAAGCTCAATGACCTGCTGCACATGACGCCCATCGACAGGCTGCTCAATTGCCACGCGCCACGGATCACCTTTTTTATTCCCTCGCGCTAACAGCTCACCACCAATATCAACAAGATAATTTTGGTAATTCAAATCAGCAAG
Source organism: Cardiobacteriaceae bacterium TAE3-ERU3 (assembly GCA_019218315.1). Classification (NCBI taxonomy): domain Bacteria; kingdom Pseudomonadati; phylum Pseudomonadota; class Gammaproteobacteria; order Cardiobacteriales; family Cardiobacteriaceae; species Cardiobacteriaceae bacterium TAE3-ERU3. The sequence goes on from JAHUUI010000003.1 coordinate 416,109, forward strand.
TCGTTGCCCTACTGCATCAACGCCATAACCTTTGGCGATTGATGACAAATCAATCTTCATATCCGGGTTTGCTTTAGCAATCGTGCCAGCCTGCTCATCAATCAATAGCTGCTGATAGCCTACTTTGGCCAATGCCTCGTCAATTTGCGCTTGTGTTGGCGCGACCGCTACCTTATCAGGGCCAAAGCCCCATAAATTAACCAACGGTCCAACCGTAATATCGTAGCTACCGTCACTCGCTTCGCTGATTTCACGAGCAGCGAGCACGTTTGCCATAAATCCCGCGCTAATCTTCTGTGCTGCACTGTCATTGCGCTGGTTAAATGTACTGATTGCAGAATCAGGAATGTAAGTGGACATATCCTGATTCACCTCTAGCAATACATCTTCAATCTGGCGCTGAACTTCTTCTCCGTCTGCAACCGGATCGGCAATGCTAACCTGCCAATAAGTGCCCATCGTTTCGCCATGGAGCTTGGTAACAACAGCATCATCTTGATGTTGTGCAATTTGAGAGCCTTTTTTTTGCGCATTCTGATCATCACAAGCCGCACAAAATAATGCCACTGCACAAAGCAGTGGCATAAAGGCTGTTTGTTTTAGAGCAAACATTTAGCCTCCAAAATCATCCAGAAGGATATTTTCATCTTCAACACCAAGATTATGCAACATCTCGATAACAGACTTGTTCATAATTGGCGGACCACACATATAGTATTCGCAGTCTTCCGGTGCAGGATGGTTTTTCAAGTGGTTCTCATACACAACGTTGTGAATGAAGCCCGTGTAACCATCCCAGTTATCTTCCGGCAATGGGTCAGAAAGTGCGACGTGCCACTCAAAGTTATCGTGTTCTTCAGCAAGCTTGTCGAAATCTTCAACATAGAACATTTCGCGCTTCGAGCGAGCACCATACCAGAATGTGATCTTGCGCTTGCTATTGAGTCGCTTCAACTGATCGAAAATATGCGAGCGCATTGGCGCCATACCGGCACCGCCTCCGATGAAGACCATTTCTGCATCAGTATCTTTGGCAAAGAACTCACCAAACGGACCTGAAATAGTTACCTTGTCACCTGGCTTGAGGTTAAAGATGAAGGAAGACATCTTACCCGCAGGAACATTAGGGTTGCCTGGCGGTGGTGATGCGATACGGACGTTAAGCATGATAATCCCCTTCTCGTCCGGATAGTTCGCCATAGAATAAGCACGTACAACATCTTCGTTGTTGACAGCATTAATCTTGAACAGGCCAAATTTCTCCCAGTCCTCACGGTACTCATCTGCAACATCGTAATCGCTGTAGTTGATGTCATACGGGCCACACTCGATCTGAATGTAACCACCAGCGCGGAAAGGTACAGATTCACCATCAGGAATTTTAAGCTTCAGTTCCTTGATAAAGGTCGCTACGTTGTCATTGGAAATGACTTCACATTCCCATTTTTTAACCCCGAATACTGCTTCATCAACTTCAACTTTCATGTCGCCCTTGACGGCCACCTGACAAGACAGACGCTCACCTTCTCGCGCTTCACGCTTGGAAATATGGTTGAGCTCAGTTGGCAGGATTTCACCGCCGCCTTCATGTACTTTAACCGTACACTGGCCGCAGCTACCGCCACCACCACAGGCAGAGGAAACATAAAGGCCACCTTCGGCCAACGCACCAAGAAGCTTACCGCCAGCCGGCACCTTAATTTCTTTTTCGTCATTGACGGTGATAGTGACATCACCTTCAGGTACAAGCCATTTTCGTGCTGCAAGGATAATCGCTGCAAGAATTAAAATCAGTAGAGTAAAGACGACTACGCCATAGAGTATTTCCACAGTTGTCTCCCCTTAAAGTTGTACACCGGAGAACGACATAAAGCCGATCGCCATCAGGCCAGCTGAAATAAATGTGATGCCCAATCCCTCAAGACCTTTAGGGATATCGGCATAGCGCATTTTTTCACGAACACCTGCAAGTAAAATAATCGCCAATGCCCAGCCGGCGCCGCTACCTACGCCGTAGACGACAGATTCAGGGAAATTGTAGTTACGCTCAACCATGAACAGTGATCCACCGAGGATTGCACAGTTAACCGTAATCAATGGCAAAAACACACCCAAAGCTGCGTAAAGTGCAGGAACGTATTTATCCAAAAACATTTCAAGAATCTGCACCAACGCGGCGATTACACCAATATAGGCAATCAATCCCAAAAAGCTGAGGTTGACGTCAATGTTCAGCCACTGCCACAAAATAGCGTTGTCTTTAAGCAAAAACTGATAAAGCAAGTTATTGGCTGGAACTGTGATTGCCTGTACGACAACGACAGCTACACCCAAACCAATTGCCGTCGGGATTTTCTTGGATACAGCGAGGAATGTACACATGCCCAAAAAGAAGGACAGTGCCATATTCTCGATAAATATCGATTTAACAAATAAGCTAATGTAATGTTCCATGTCGCCCCCTTATTGATGCGCCGGGTGACCGCCAACAAGTGGCTTGGTCGCTTTAGCTGGCTGATAATCACGCTCTTCTTCCTGCTCAGGCTTCCATGTACGCAATGCCCAAATCAACAGACCAATGAGGAAGAACGCACTAGGTGGCAACAACATGAGGCCATTTGGATAATACCAACCACCGTCTTGCACTGTAGGCAAAACAGTCAGCCCAAACCAAGTGCCGCTACCGGTGATTTCACGAATCGTACCGACAACCAGCAAAAGTACGCTGTAGCCAAGTCCGTTACCAATACCATCCAAGAAGCTTGGCAATGGAGGATTAGACATCGCATAAGCTTCCAAACGACCCATAACAATACAGTTGGTGATAATGAGACCAACGAATACTGAAAGCTGCTTGGATAATTCAAATGCAAATGCCTTAAGCATTTGGTCAACCAAAATAACCAGCGATGCGACGACTGTCATCTGCACGATAATACGGATATTGTTCGGGATCTGCTTGCGAATCATACTGACAAACAAATTCGAAAATGCCGTTACCGTAGTCAATGCCAAAGACATCAAAAAGGCTGTCTTCATATTACCCGTGACTGCCAATGCCGAACAAATACCCAGCACTTGCAGCCCAATTGGGTTCTTATCGAATATCGGGGTCAGCAATATCCGACGATAGTTATACTCTTTGCTACTCATAGTTATTCCTCACGATGATATCGTTTAAGAGCGATTCCCAGCTTCTTTGACCGTCTCTGCAGTGATTTCACCTTCTTGGATACGGTGCAAGAAAGGCTCATAGCCTTGCTCACCCAACCAGAAGTTCATCAAGTTCTGTACGCCACGGCTGGTCAGGGTTGCTCCTGAAATAGCATCAACCTGCCAATCTTTATCTGGGCTGGCATTCTTGACTACTTCAACTCTTGGCTTACCTTGATCGTCATAAGGGCTAACGCCATCCCACTCTGCCTGCCAAGCAGGCTCAGTAATGCGAGCGCCCAGTCCTGGTGTTTCACCTTGTTGGTAGAAAGTCAGGCCTTTAATCGTTGCATGATCGCCCTCATCTTCATAGCTCAATGCAGTAAATCCATACATGGTTGACCACAGACCATAACCTTGCACCGGCAAAATCACACGAGCAATTTTGTCATCTTCGATTAGCAGGTAAGCCGAACCATCTTCTGCAATGCGCTTGATGTTGGCCGGGTCATTCGTTAACGCTTTGCCTTCATCTTTAGATTCTGCAGCCTGATACATATCGTAAGTTGCAGGGTCTTTATCTGAAACCAACTCACCAGATTTAAGATTAACTACGACTGGAGTGATTTTTTCAAAGCGCTCCTCGATTTCTTTAGCAGTCATTTTTTTGCCCGCTTCCGCGAGCCCCGCTGCGATCAAGATATTGATGCGCTTTTCGTTCAGTGCATTCTTTTCCTGAATGCTACGCAAAGACACTGCTGCTGCAGAAACGACCAGCGAACATACCAGGCAGATAATTGCGGCGAAACGAAATACCGCAAAGTTTGAATTAGCTTGTTTTGACATGGGTTCTCACCTTGCGACGTTTGATGTTCGCATTCATCACAAAATAGTCAATGATCGGAGCAAAAATGTTCGCAAACAAAATTGCCAACATAATGCCTTCAGGGAATGCCGGGTTAACCACGCGGATCAATACCGTCATCGCACCAATCAAGAAACCAAAGATATAGCGTCCTTTGTTGGTCACCGATGCAGAAACTGGATCAGTCGCCATAAATACTGCACCGAAGGCAAAGCCCCCAAGGACGAAGTGCCACCAGAATGGCATTTCAAACATCAGGTTGGTATCGCTGCCAATAGCATTAAACAATAATGCCGTTGCTGCGCCACCTGCGAAGACACTTACGATGATCCGCCAAGATGCAACGCCAGTCGCTACGATAATGAATGCGCCCAACAAAATTGCCAATGTAGAAGTCTCACCAATTGAGCCTGGGATATTGCCAATGAATGCATCCCACCAGCTCCACTGCTCAGTAACTCCTTTCATACCGTCACTTGCAGCCTTGGAGAGTGCTGTCGCACCTGAATAGCCATCGACGGCTACCCAAACTTGGTCACCTGAGATTTGTGCAGGATATGCGAAATACAAGAATGCACGCCCAGTCAGTGCTGGGTTGACGAAGTTACGGCCAGTACCACCAAAAATTTCTTTACCAATAATGACGCCGAAAGAGATACCCAAGGCAACCTGCCATAGCGGTATAGAGGCTGGCAAAATCAACGAAAATAGAATAGAGGTAACAAAGAAGCCCTCACTGATTTCATGTTTTCGGATCAGCGCAAACAACACTTCCCAAAATCCCCCGACAGCAAACGCCACGAGGTAGATAGGTAATTGCAGTTTTGCTCCATACCAAAAGGTATTCCAAATACTCCACTCGACATTCAGCGCTTGCTGCGCCTGTAAGCCGACAAAATACCAACCAAAAATCATCGCTGGGATAGCTGCAGCCCAGACGATAATCATCACTCTCTTGAAGTCAATCGGATCACGGACATGCGAAGGACGCGCTGTCTTGTAATCAGGACTATAGAAAATGGTTGCTGCTGCCTCATACAGCGGATAGAAATATTCTAGCTTGCCGCCCTTCTCAAAGGTCGGAGCCATTTTTTCCAATATTTTATATAATGACATTTGTTAGCCTTCCTGCTCAATCTGCGTCAGGTTTTCGCGCAAAATCGCTCCAAAATCATTTTTACCCGGATCGACATAGGTCAAAAGCGCAATATCTTCTTCATCGAGTTCCAAAGCACCCAGTTTAACTGCCGAGTCAGTATCCTTAACGGCTAAAGCCTTAAGTAACAAAACTGGCAAAATATCAATTGGAGTGACATCTTCATGGATACCGTAAGGAAGAATTGCCCGTGGCGAACCTTGTACAGCCGTGGTAAAAGGCAGTTTTTTGCCTTTCAAAAAATGACCTAAATAGGCGCGTGTCCGCGAGTAGCTGTTAAGTCCGGGACGAACGAATTCAAGAAACTCGACATTACCACTTTCAGGCAGCACTGAGATCTGCTGATCATAGCCACCCAAAAAGTAAGTTTGTTCTTCGAGCTTACGTCCGGCAAAGACAGAACCAGAGATAACGCGCTGCTCGCCTTCTTTTAAATTGCCTTCGAGTAAAGCGTGCGCATCAGTACCACGAATGACTCGAATGAGTTTTGGTTCGCGAACACCAGGGCCTGCGATGGCAACAATACGGCGATTATCAACCACACCCTCACGGAATAACTTGCCTACTGCGAGCAAATCCTGCAGTTTGATATGCCAGACATGCTTTTCCATGCTGACTGGATCAATAAAGTGAATATGCGTGCCAACCAGCCCAGCCGGATGAATACCACCAAAGGCATGCTGTTGTACGCGTTCGAGATTTGCATCTGGCAATTGTACGCCAGGCTTATGGCATACATGCACAGCGCCATCAGTCAGATGCTGAAGGACCTTCAACCCTGCAATATAGTCATCACTTCTTCCTTCTAGCGCAATAAGCGGATCAAAGGAAAGAGGATTAGAATCCATGGTATTGACGAAAATAGAATGCGGTTTTGCATCAAGTGCAGGTGTCTTACTGAATGGTCGTGAACGTAGTACTGGCCACATTCCTGCGAGTCGCAAACGCTCAACGACATCTTCACGCTTGATGCTGGCCAGCGCCTGATCATCAAATGCGTCAAATGTTTTCAAACCGTCATTACCGTCGGGCTTGATCACGACTGAGAGCAATCTACGGCGCTCACCACGCTCGATGGCTTCAACTGTGCCAGAAATTGGTGCACAGAGAATTACGCCAGGATTTTTCTTGTCTTCAAAAAGAGTATCACCCACATCGACATGATCACCTTCAGCGACATTCATCGTGGGTTTTAAACCGATGAAATCATCACCTAGAACGGCTACATTGGCGGGGGACGTGAATTCGTGAATTTCGGTGTTTTCGACGGTTCCTGATATAGGAAGGTCGATACCTTTTTTTATGGATATCATGCTTATAATACCTTACCTCAGACGTAACAAAGTTGTTATCGTGTTGGTGCCGACGGCGAGACTCGAACTCGCACGAGCTATGCTCACTACCCCCTCAAGATAGCGTGTCTACCAATTCCACCACGTCGGCTAAACGTTTTATTTTTGCTCCGCAGGCAAGCTTGGCGCTGGCCCAGGAACTTCGGTATTCGAAGCAGGTGCGCTATTATCCGTACTCGGAGGGGGTACGTCAACAGTTGCTTCAACTTTTTTTTCAGCAGCAGCATTATTAACAAAAATGCTGTCCTGATTGGCTGCTTTATTTTGCAAATAACCCAAGCTTAACGCACTGACAAAAAACAATGCTGCCAAAACGCGGGTCATTTTATAAAGAAATGACCCGGAGCCTTTTGCACCAAATACCGTACCGGAAGCACCAGAGCCAAAAGAAGCCCCCATGCCCGCACCTTTTGACTGCTGCAGGAGGATAATCACCCCTAGCGCAATCGCTACAACCAAAAATATTACTTGAGCGATGGTGACACTCATAACATTGCCTCAATAATTCCAGTGAATGACTGCGTATCCAAAGAAGCACCACCAACCAAAAATCCATCGATATCTTCAGCCGCAATTAATGCGGCAGCGTTATCGGGTTTGACGCTGCCTCCGTACAGAACACGCAAGGAATTCGCTATTTTAGCATGTTTTTCAGCGACAATCTGACGAATTTCTTGGTGTGCTTTTTGAGCGTACTCAGGCGTTGCAGCCTTGCCAGTACCAATGGCCCATACTGGCTCGTATGCAACCACCGTATGCTCATCAAGCAAATCTGCTTCAAGAATTGGTTCCAACTGTGCTCTTAATACAGCTGCAGTTTCACCGTTATCATGAGCTGATTCTGATTCACCGATACAGTAAATCACGCCAAGCCCCGCCGCTTTTAATTGACGCCATTTTTCAATCAACAGCGCTTCGTCTTCACCGTGATCACTACGGCGTTCCGAGTGCCCGATAATGGCGTATGCGCACCCTGCTTCTTTCAGCATCGCAGCAGAAAGCTCACCAGTATGCGCGCCAGACTCATGTGCACTGACGTCTTGGCCTGCAAGCTTGCCCAAGCCTTTCTCGTGCGCCAAGCTAAGCAGCGTTGCGGGCAATCCAAAGACCACTTCAACTCCGTCGCGTTGCCAGTTTTCATCAGCAAACTTTTGTACCAGTTCGCGATTACCATTCATTTTCCAATTAGCCGCAGCCATTACCTTACGCATTACTATCCTCCTGCTGAATTACCGCAGCGAGCTTTTCCGCAACACTGCGCATCAAATCTTCATCATCCCCTTCCGCCATCACCCTTACTTTGGGTTCAGTACCTGAAGGCCTTACCAATATTCTTCCCTTATCACCCAGCTCAGCCGTTGCTTTGTCAACAGCTTCTTTCACTGCAGGTTTATCCATCACTGTTGCCCGGTTCGCTACGTGGATATTTTTCATCACTTGGGCCGTAAGGTGCAGATCAGACGTCAGCTCAACGAGCGACTTATTCATCTCAAGCATCGCTGCCAGCACCTGCAGTGCCGCAACAATACCATCACCGGTTGAGTTACGATCCAAACAAATAATATGACCAGAGTTCTCACCGCCAATTCGTGCATCAAGCTCATTAAGCTTTTCCAAAACGTAGCGGTCACCAACCTTGGTTCGGTGCAGCGTGATACCCATCTTGGCAAATGCTTTTTCGAGACCAAGATTCGTCATCAAGGTGCCTACAACATTATTGAGCGGCTCTTTCTTCCACGCACGATACTTGGCAATAATATAGAGAATGACGTCGCCATCGAGCACTTGACCACGGCTATCAGTCATAATGACTCGGTCACCATCGCCATCAAATGCCATACCTGCATCTGCTTGCTCTTCGCGAACCTTGCGCTGCAGGGACTCAGGATGTGTAGAGCCAGCACCCGCATTGATGTTACAACCATCTGGATGGTTATTGATGACAACGACTTTTGCGCCTAGCTCACGAAAAACATCCGGGGCGATGGCATAAGTAGCGCCATTCGCACAATCGACAACGATCTTCAAGCCTTCAAAAGGCAGCCCCGTCGGGATGGCGTTTTTACAGAATTCAATATACCGCTCACGCGCGCCATCAATCCGGTAGGCTTTACCAAGCTGTGCTGATGGAACAACTTTCACCGGCTGCTCCAGATAGCGCTCAATCTCCCGCTCAGCATCATCATTGAGCTTATAGCCGCCACGGGCAAAAACCTTCACACCATTATCGTGATAAGGGTTGTGTGAAGCACTGATGACGATACCAGCAGCCGCATGAAATGTCTTAGTGAAATAAGCGATCCCCGGGGTTGGCATCACGCCGAGCAGATGCGCGTCCATTCCGGCCGCTGACAGCCCTGATACAATCGCATTTTCAAACATATAACTTGAAATACGGGTATCTTTACCGATAATAACTTTTTCACCGCCATAGCCTTGGTCGTTTAATACTTTACCGACCGCCCAAGCAAGGTGCATGACCCACTCTGGCGTCATCGGCAATTCACCGACTTTTCCGCGCACGCCATCAGTACCGAAATACTGCCTTGATCCTGCCATACTCTAGCCCCCTATTTTATTGTTAACATTCGGGCCACCAGCAACAAATCGCAGCCAAATATAACCCAGCACGCCCATTGCCATTGATGCGAACAAAATGGCAATTTTGGCTTCATTCAGTACATCACTCTGGCCACTAAAGGCCAGCTCGGCGATAAAGATCGACATCGTAAAACCAATCCCGGCCAACATACCGATCCCGACCACATGTCGGTAGTTCATTCCTTCCGGTAACTTGGCGACCCCAGATTTGGCACAAAGTGTAATCGCCAATGAGACGCCCAGCGTTTTACCCATCATCAGGCCGCAGATAATGCCTAGTGGCACACCGTTTTGGAACACATCACCGATTTCATCTACCGCTATCGGCACACCCGCATTGAAGAAGGCGAACAGCGGAATAATCAAAAAATAAACAATATGCTGTAAACCATGCTCAAGGCGTTGCAACGGTGTCTCTGCCTTGTGGATACCAACCGACAGCGTGTGCAACACACTATTGAGATTATCTGCCGAAACAAATGCCCGTTCACGCTGACGATAAACATCGAATTTATCCAGCAATTTACGTGCATCACGGCTGAACTCATCAGGGTTGTACACAGAATTAACCGGAATTGCCAGCGCCGCCAGCACCCCGGCAATCGTCGCGTGGACGCCGGAAAAGAGCATGAAAAACCACATAATGACCGCAATAAAACCATACGTCCACGCCTGGCGGATACCCGAGCGGTTCATAACCATCATGAAGACAAAGCAGCCCAGTGCTGCAATCAGCATCGACCAGTCCAGTGAATCGGTATAGAACAGCGCAATAACCAGTACCGCGCCAAGGTCATCGACAATCGCCAACGCGACAAGAATCGTCATCAATGCTGCGGGGACGCGATTACCGAGCAGCACCAATACTGCAATGGCAAAAGCAATATCCGTCGCCATCGGTACGCCCCAACCATTAATGCCCTCGCCACCAAGATTGAGCAGAACATAAATCAGCGCCGGTACGACCATCCCCCCCATTGCTGCAGCAATAGGCAACAGTGCCTGCCGGAAAGAGGACAGCTCACCGACCATCATTTCGTGCTTGATTTCCAGCCCAACAAGAAAGAAAAACACCGCCATCAGACCATCATTAACCCAATGGTGCAAAGTCAGCGACACTTCATGTGTACCGAACGTCAGGGTCAATTTTTCATGCAGCAAATGCTGGTACGGCCCAAACAATGGTGAGTTGGCAACAATCAGCGCCAGCGTCGTACATGCAATCAGCAGCAAACCACTCCCTGAGCTGCTTTGCACAAAGCTTTCAAACGGTGTCATCAGACGCCCGAAAGTACGCTCCCAGGAATTTGCATCCTCACTGCGGTATTTTTTACGTTGAAAAGGCTTGGCCATGAATATCCTCAAAATAATCGAACTATGATACCGACAATACCCTGCAGCTTCAATTTATTCACCGCGTCGGCTTGTCGTCCTGATGGCGCAAAAAACGCGCCACCTGCTTGTGATCACGCTGTGCAATCAATCCCTTACCTGCAACTGCCGCCCGCGCCAACATATGCGACGCAACCGGTAAAGTCAGTAGCATGAACACCACAATCAACAACAGGCGCAGCGACCAACCCCACGATGCCGCCATCACACCAGCACCCAATGCAGTAACAATCACTGCCAACGTTGCCGCCATCGTTGCTGCATGTTGCCGCGACAGTGCATCGGGCAAGACATGCAGCCCTAGCGCCGCCGCAAGCAACACCAGCGCACCTAACAACAGCAATAAAGCGGCCAATACCGTCATCATGACTGCGCCTCCTCGTCACGCGCGTTGCGCCGTGCATTTTTTTCCAAAATCAGTGCCCAGCCGACTGTGCCAATAAATGCCACCAATGCCAACCCCACTGCCACATCGACAAACACGCCGCGCCCACTCATCAAACCAGCCAGTACACACAGCATCACCGCTGCGGCCAGCAAAACATCCAGCGCAATCACGCGGTCAATATCCCGCGGCCCCAGCACCACGCGCACCACCGCACACAGCATGGCTGCTAAAATCACCACTACTGCTACCGCATAAACTATCGTCATGACTCCCTCCCTGTACCGCACAGCACTGCCAGAGGCGCCTCAAAATCTCGGCGAATATCGGCAACCGTCTGCGCCAAATCACGCGCATCGAGTACATGAATCAATAACTCGTGATGCTCCATATCAATATGGATTGTGGTCGTGCCCGGTGTCAGCGTAATCATCGCCGCCATCATCACCGCACCGCGCTCGCTCATCGGCGTGATTTCAAGGCGTACAAAAGCCGTTTCCGGCAAAGCATCACGCCGCCGCCAGTAGCGCAGAATAATCAACAGCGTACCAACGCCAGAAGCCAGCAAAACCTGTACAAAACGCAGCAACAACAGCACTGCGGCATAACTTTTACCCATCACGGCCCTCCTGCCAATGCTTCGGCGGCCGCCTGTGCAAAGCCATACAGAGCTTGTGGCCACACACTGATCCACAGCGTCAATCCTGCCAGTATCACCACCGCCAATACCGCAGGCGCAGGGCGCGACACTGCGCGCGGTTGCCACAAACCTTCTTCAGCCGCATTTGGATGCGCCTTAACGAATGCTTCCAGCCAGATTTTCATCATCGAGTACATCGTCAATACACTCACGAGCAGTGCTGCCACCGTCCACCACACATGGCCAGTGGCAATCGTCTCGCGCAACAGCAGTAGTTTCGCCCAAAAACCGGACATTGGCGGAATCCCCACCAACGACAGCGCTGGCACCGCAAACAGCAGCGCCAACCACGGCTTCGCGTTGTACAGCCCGCCAATCTTGCGCAAATCATGACTACCGGCATAAGCGCAAATCAGCCCCGCGATCAGGAACAAATTGGCCTTGACGATAATATGGTGAACGATATAAAAAATTCCCGCCGCGTCAGCCAGCACCCCGCCAAGCGCCACCGCAAGCAAAATGTAGCCGATCTGCGAAATAATATGGAACGCGAGAATCCGGCGCATGTCCCAGTGATACGCTGCACCGATCACACCAAACACCATCGTCGCCACCGCCAGCCAACCAAGCACCTCTTGCACCAGGGCAATATCTGGCTGAAATACCTCACCCAGAATACGCAGCAGTGCATAAGCACCGACCTTGGTCAGCAGCGCGGCAAACAGCGCCAGCAGCGGCACCGGCAAAGTATGGTAGGACGCAGGCAACCACGCAAACACCGGAAAAGCCCCGGCTTTAACCAAAAATGCGATCACCAGCAGCGCCAGCAGCCACATCCCCGTTCCCTGCGGCAACGGCGCCTGCGCCTCGTGCAGCGCAGCAAAATTGAGCTGCCCGGTCGCACCATAGACCATCGCCACCGCAAACAGCATCAGCAGCGTGCCCGGCAAATTCAGTGCCATGTATTTAAACGCCGCGTCGAGCTGCGCACCGCGTTGCCCGATCGCCAGTAGCCCCAGCGAACAAATCAGCATCACCTCGAACCACACGTACCAGTTAAAAATATCAGCGGTGAGAAATGCGCCATTCACGCCGGCAATCATGCCAAACAGCAACGACAGCAACAGCGGATGGCGCGGCGCATCGCCAAGATCAGCGCACATATACACCAACGTGACCAATGTCATCAGTGCAGTCACAGCCAACATCACCGCGCTGAGGCGATCAACCGCGAACACGATCCCGTACGGTGCTGGCCATTCACCGAATGCTACCTGTGGCGCAGCATCGGCATGCGACAGCAACACCACCGCAACCAGCAACATAGCCACAGCCGCTACCAGCGACACCGCCATTTGCATACTGGCGCGATTGCGCAGTAGCACCAGTAGCGCCGCTGTCAGCAATGGCAACAGTACTGGCATCACCAACCACAGCATCATGACTCACCCCGCTGCGGCGAACAGTCGCGCGCCAGCACAGGCTCATGCGCCGCTTCGCTGTGCGGCTCAGCCTCGCGCCAACGATCCACATCATCACTGCGCTGGCGCTTGATCAATTCAATCATCAGCACCACGGCAAAGCAGGTCAACGCAAAGCCGATCACAATCGCGGTCAGCACCAGCGCCTGTGGCAATGGATTTGCTGCCGATGGCGATAAAACTTCTGCCCCCGCTTCCATCACTGCCGGTTCGAGTAAAGTCAGGCGACCAGCAAGTAACAGCGCAAAATTGACCGCATTACCGAACAGCATCAAGCCAATCACCACGCGCAGCGCTTCACGGCACAGCATCAGATACGCCGCTGCGACCAGCGTGATCCAAAATGCAAACACCAATAGCAGCGTCATAGCTCGCCTCCTTCGCGCCCAAGGTCAATCAGCGCCAGCGCATAGCCGCTCACCGCACCCCACACGCACAAAAACACACCCGCATCGAACAGCAACACCGTCGAAATCGCATAATCGGTGAAGCCAAGCGGCAACGTGCCCCAATAATGGAACAAAAACGCCTTGCCCAACACCAGCGCAGGCAAACCGGCTGTTGCCGCACACAAAAGCCCCACCGCTGCCAGCTTGAGTGGACTGCCAAGCGGCAAACGCCGCTGTGCTGCGGCCGCAGAAAAGGCCAGCGCCCACAAAATACTCGCAGACGCCGCCAGCAAACCACCAATAAAGCCGCCGCCCGGAGCATTATGACCGCGCAACAGCACCACCAGCGCCATCAGCAATACCAGCCAATACAGCGGACGGGCAATCGTTTCCAGCAACACAATCCGTTCATGATTACGCATCAATTCGCCTCCTGCCTAGCTTGCACCCGGGCGCGTAGCCCCGCGAGCAATGGCCACGCCGCCAATAACGACAGCAACAGCACACTCACTTCACCAAAAGTATCCATTGCGCGGAAATCGACCAAAATAACGTTGACCACATTGAGGCCGTGCGCAGCCGTATAGCTCTGTTCAGCAAAAAAGTCCGACAACTGCGTATCAAACGGCAATGCCAGCATCAGCAGCAATGCCAACGTCATCACCGATGCAAAACACAGCGCCAGCAGCAAAGTCAGCGGCCGCTTCTCGGCGCGACGGCGCTCGTGGTAATAATCAACGCCGCTACGCTGCAACAACATCAGGATCGACACCATCACAATCACCAAAATCGTTTCAACCACAAACTGGGTCAGCGCCACATCAGGCGCCCCGAGAAACAAAAACAGCAGCGCCGAGCCATAACCAACCAGCCCCGACGCCAACAGCAGCAAAACCGGGCGACTCGCCACCATCGTCAGCACTGCACCGCAAGTGAGCAACGCTACCGCAGCAGCCACACCAGCATCCGGCTGCACCAACAACGACGACCACGACGGCAACACCAGCCCACGCCCGTACCACGCCGTCCACAGCAGCGCCGTCCCCAATGCCAGCGTAGTAAAGCCCACCAGCCACAGCGTATAGTCCGACAGCGCCCCATGCTGTAAACGCCGCGTCACAGCCGCACTCCAGCGTGGAATCCGCACCACAATGCGCTGATAAACCGCCGCACCGCCCCAATTTGGCAACCAATGCAACACACGCTCGAATCCGTTATGCAAGCGATCCCAGCCATAAAATACCGCTGCGCCAAGCAGCAGCGTCATCACCACCGTTCCCGCAGCGGAACGCAAGACTTCAGCGTCAAATCGCACGCTTGCGAACACCGTATCTAGCGGCTGAATTGCCTGCGCGGCGGCCTGCAAATGTGAGGTAATCCATTGCGGGAACATCCCGAGCAGTAAACCCAGTAGCGCAATAACCAGCGGCGCAATCCGCATCGGCCAAGCTACCTCGTGCGCCGTCGCAGGCGTCACATTCTCGCCCGGATGCTGCCAGAAAATCCGCACTGCCGCGACGCCTGCCACAGCCACCGCAATCGCGCTGAACACCGTGTTCGCAGCCACAGTCAGGAAGAGCGTATCCTGCACCGCCTTCGCCGTACCCAGCACATCTTTCGCGACAAACCCCAAAGACAACGGCACACCCGCCATCGACAGACCGGCCAGCATTGCCACCAGCGCCGTCCACGGCATCTTGCGCTGCAGCTTGCCAAGGCGATCAATCACCCGCGTCCCCGAGCCGTGATCGACGTTACCGGCAACAAAAAACAACGGTGCCTTATATAAGGCATGCGCCACAAGCAGCGTCACCACACCGAGCGCAGCATACGTACCCGGCAAGCCGATCATCACCACCATCGTGCCCAGCGTCGCCACTGTTGACCACGCCAAAATTCGCTTCAAATCGCGCTCACGCAGCGCCAGCATCATGCCCCAGCCGGCCGTCAGCGAGCCAATCGCCTCCAGTGAAAACTGCCAGAACGTCCAGCTATCCAGCCCTGCATCAAAGCGCGCCAGTAAATACACCCCGAGCTTGACCATCGTCGCCGAGTGCAAATATGCCGATACAGGCGTCGGTGCAGACATCGCATTAGGTAACCAAAACTGAAACGGAAACTGTGCACTCTTGGTAAACGCCCCGAGCATCACCAGCAGCACCGCCCATTTGAGCAACGGCATATCAAGCATCGTCGGTAACACTTCTGCCAACTCACTGAGGCGTGCCGTCCCCGCCAATTGCCACAGCCACAATCCGCCGCCAAGCAAGCACAAACCGCCCGCACCAGTCACCAGCATCGCCTGCCGTGCCGACTGCCGCGCCTGCTTATTGAAGCCGTCAAAGCTGACCAATAAAAACGACAGCACACTGGTCAATTCCCAAAACACAAACAGCAGCAGCAAATGATCAGCCAGTACGCAGCCGGTCATCGCCAGTGCAAATGCGGTGAGCAAAACGTACAAACGCCGCAACTGCGGATGCCCATCGAGATACGCACCCGCATAAACGAACACCGCCAACCCCACGCCGTAAATTAAGGACAGCATCAGCAGCGCCAGCCCGTCCACGCGCAGTACCAGCGGCAAATCAATCGCCGTAAACCACGAATAACTCAGCGTATAAGCAGATTCGTAGCCCGACCACAGCCATAGCACCACTGCCAGCCCACACAGCGGAAACATGCACCACAACCACTTTTCCGGCGCCGATAAAGGCGAGCCATATAAACGGGAATCCACTGTTGCCACGGGTCAACCTCTCTGTTACAAACAAGCTGCACGACTAAAATGCCAACAAAAAACAATCATTTTTTAAACGCGGATTGTATTCAACATACAGCTACTTACCGCCACATCCGCTTGGCTTTATTATGAAAAATGATAAAAAGGGGCGCATGATAACAGCCATTGCATCACGGTAACCTTACCTTTCGATTAAGGTCTACCAGCAATAACCGCCACAACAACTTATGATAGCCACGCCGCAAAATATCAACTCCCCCGATACAACGCACCAGCACAGCAGCCAAAAAACAAGCAGTACTATATAATGCCGCCCTTTGAACACCATTATGGGCAAACACATGGAACTGAAAAACTTTATCGAACAAGCCTTTGACAACCGCACTGAGATCACCCCGGACAACGCAGACGCCAAGCTGCGCGACGCCGTCAACGATACTCTCGCACAACTCGAATCTGGTGAACTGCGTGTCGCCGAGCCAACAGCTGATGGCTGGCAAGTGAATGAATGGGCAAAGAAAGCCGTACTGCTTTCTTTCCGCTTGAACGACAACGACATCATCGAGCACGGCTACACCAACTACTTCGACAAAGTCGACAGCCGCTTCGTCAACCACAGCGAAGAAGACTTCCGCCGCGAGGGCATCCGCGTCGTTCCGCCGGCAGTCGCACGCCGTGGCAGCTTCATCGGCAAAGGCGTGGTAATGATGCCGTCATACGTCAACATCGGCGCTTATGTCGGCGAAGGCACAATGGTCGATACATGGGCAACCGTCGGCTCATGCGCGCAAATCGGTAAAAACGTACACCTTTCCGGCGGCGTTGGCATTGGTGGCGTGCTTGAGCCACTGCAAGCTGCGCCAACCATCATTGAAGATAACTGCTTCATCGGTGCGCGTTCAGAAATCGTCGAAGGCGTTATCGTCGAAGAAGGTGCTGTCATTTCAATGGGCGTTTACATCGGCCAAAGCACCAAAATCTACAACCGCGAAACCGGTGAGATCACTCGCGGTCGCGTACCGGCCGGCGCCGTCGTCGTACCAGGCAGCTTACCTGCTGCAGACGGCTCGCACAGCCTCTACTGCGCCGTCATCATCAAACAAGTCGACGCCCAAACCCGCGCCAAAACCAGCATCAACGAACTGCTACGCGGCGCCTGATTCACATCAAAACCCGCAAACAAACGGCCACCGCATACCAGTACGGTGGCCGTTTTCATTTGACTTAATTAAAAAAAGCGCTATGATGCGCCGCCCCGTGGTTCGCAATGCCGCCCACATAAAAAAACTAGGTACCCCAATGACAAATAAATACCAATTCACTGCCGCCCAGCGGCAAAAAGCCCTATTGTGGCTCTCTTTCTGGCACATCACCGTAATTGCTGCCAGCAACTTCCTCGTCCAGTTTCCGGTGGAAGTCTTCGGCCTGCAAACCACATGGGGCACGTTTACGTTCCCATTCATCTTCCTCACCACCGACCTCACCGTACGCATCTTTGGCGCACCACTGGCACGCAAAATCATCTTTTTTGTCATGTTCCCGGCGCTGATCATTTCCTACGTCGTCTCGGTGCTGTTCCAAAACGGCAGCTTCACTGATCTCTCGTCTTTGACCACGCTCAATACTTTCGTTGCGCGTATCGCCATTGCCAGCTTTGCCGCCTACATCACTGGTCAGTTACTCGATATCGGCGTCTTTAACCGCTTGCGCCAAAATCGCCGTTGGTGGGTCGCCCCAACCGCCTCAACCGTGATCGGCAATGCCGTGGATACCGCTGTGTTCTACCTCATCGCGTTTTACCAAAGCAGTGACCCGTTCATGGCTGCAAACTGGGTAGAAATTGGCGTCGTGGATTACATGTGGAAGCTGATTATTTGCGCTCTGTTCTTCCTACCTGCCTACGGCCTACTGCTGCGCTACCTCACCCGCCGCCTCACCGCATTGGAAGCGGCAGCACCGAAGCAGCAATACGTCACGCAGTCCTGATTACCTTTTGCTGGGATGGCTGCATTGCCACAGCCATCTCACGGCTACGCGCCAACAGCACAAATACTGGCTCGGGTACGCAGCCGTGCATTTGCTGATACGCCAGCGCATTGCCATGATCGGCAAACAAATGCACAAAGCGGCAAAACGCACTACGCAGCGCTGCGCCGCTGTTCTTCTGCACCGGAAAACTTGCCCATAATGCCCCTTCTACTTGCCAACGACCGGCCACAAACTGCGCTGACAGCGACTGCTGACTAACCGGATCAACCGTTTCAATTAGCGCATCTTCGCCCAGTGCTTCGGCAATAAAAAAAGCGTCCCAAATGCACCACGTATAACGGCGTACCCCATTTATGGTCAACTGGTGCGCACACGGGCGGCGATCAAGCCCGAAAATCGCCATCACCTGCCCCGCCTCACACACCACGTACGGCAACGCTGCGGCCAATTCCGCTATTTCTTCCTGCGCCATCACCCTGTCGCTAAACAAGCACCGATAACCATCAAGCAGCATCTGCTTATGCCCGTCATCCAGCGCCGCCACCTCATCAATCAACATTCGGTACATAAATCACCTTTCAAAACGTTATATCATAACATCTAGATTGCGTAAAAAGCCATTGGGCAGTATTGTCTGTAACTTACTCACAGATGGATCAAGAAATGAGCCTGCCCGTTTTCAAAGATATTGACGCAGCACTCGCAGCATTAAGTGGCATTGAGCAGCCACAATATAAACGCACTACCGCCAGTGGCGGCTGCATTCACGACAGCGCCGTATATACCCTTGAAGACGGCCAGCGATTTTTCATCAAACAAAATACCGCGGACCGTTTCGATAGCTTCAGTAACGAAGCCGCCGGCCTGCAAGCACTCGCTGCCGGTAACGTCATACCTGTCGCCGAACCGCTGGCTTTGGGCAAAAATGACACATCTGCATTTCTCGTCTTGAAATACATCGCCAGCGGCCAACCGCACCGCGACACATGGGCACAATTCGGTGCGCGGCTCGCCACCCTGCATTTAGAACACAGCGCAATACAATACGGCTGGGAAACTGGCAATCAAATTGGCGACAACCCACAAAGTAACCAATGGCACGACGACTGGATCACCTTTTTTGCCGAACAGCGCCTGCAACCAAAACTCGATAAAGCCCGCACTGCGCTTGATGCGGAAACACACCGCAAAGGCGAACAACTTATCGCCACCTTGGAGCGCTACATCACCCCACCACCACGCCCGCAACTGATTCACGGCGATTTGTGGTCAGGCAATGCAATGATTAATGCAGACGGTGACGGTGTACTTATCGACCCTGCCGCCTACTATGGCCACGGCGAAGCCGACCTCGCCATGACGCAACTATTCGGCGGCTTTCCGCAGGACTTTTACCGCGGTTATCACAGCATCAACCCAATCACTGACGGCTTTGAGCAACGCGCCACAGTCTATAACCTCTATCACCTGCTCAATCATTTGAACCTGTTTGGTCGTGGTTATCTCGGTGCGGTCAGAAATGCGATTCACAGCCTCGTTTAGAACAAGTATTAAGCCATCATACTATCGAGTTGTTGCACCAGTGCCTCACCCAAGCGCTGATGTGCTTCCGGCTCGAAATGGATACCGTCCACAGTCGATACTTCTATTACTGAACCAGCGTCAAAAAATGCCAAGCCGCGGCGTTCGGCAATCGCAGCATACAGTGCAGCGAGATGGCGTGATTTTTCCGCACCACCTTTGAATGCCGATTCTTCTGCGCCGATTTCCAGAATTGGCGGTGGCGCGACCAGCAAGATCTTCGGTTGTTTACCGTCTCTGCCAATTTGTGCCTCGGTGATACCGTCGAGCAAGGTTTCAATACCTGCGGTAATGTCTTCGGGGCTACGCGCAAAGTGCGCTTTGAGGTCGTTGGTACCGAGCATCAGTACAATGATGTCAATCGGGAAATGGCTGTCGAGGCATGGGCGCAGATAAGTGAGTCCGTTTTTTGGCGCACCTTTGATAGGGTCATCCACGCAAGTTGTACGCCCCGGCAAACCCTCTTCGATGATGGCAACCGCATCGTCCAGCAGCTTTTGCACCACACCCGGCCAGCGTACATCACGACCATAACGACCACGCACCGGCGCAAGTGCATCGGCAATTGGCGTCATGCCGTGGGTATTGCTATCGCCGTAGCATAAAATGACTTTCTGATTCATCGTATTCTCCAAGCACTATAGCCAAACTTATATCGCAAGATTAATGAGCTATCAAAAATAACCATATCATCACTAAGAAACTGAGATATTTTACGAATCCTCAAGGAAATTCTTTAAAATGTTAGAAATATAATTTCCACGTCTTCTATCCAAACTAGATGTAACAAGCGTTATTGGACACTTAATATAAGCACCTAGTCTTATAATAGGGATATTATAATAAGCATTATCTGTATCATCTAATTCAATAGTCCATTTTGTAGGTTCTATTTTAGTTAGAGACTTTGCTACTTTTCTAAAAGTTTCACCCACATAAATTGCGTATCCATTTATTATATCAGGTGGTTCTTGGTCAATTTCATCAATGCTAGCATACTGACTGAGCAGATACGCTTCTAAAATATCCAATGATTCAATAGAATAATCAAGCCGATTTTTGACTTCTGCCGGCAGTCTATCCATCATTCTTTCTTTCGCATCAGGCATATCCATAAGCCAATACTGAAATAAATCAAATGCTTCTTCTTTATCTACCATCTTCTTGCTCATACTGTTTTCCTGATTATCAATAAATTTGTACGGTAAGTGAAATAAGAACCATCAAGCCCTATGAATAGTTTTAAGTAGGCAATAAATAATAGAATTTAAATCAGCTTAAGCGAAAGTTAAATCACGTATTTTGTGCTCTCTTGAGAAAATTCTTTAAAACAGTAGAAATATAGTCACCACGTCTTCTATCTAAACTGGCAGTGACAAGTCCCATTGGGAAGTTAGTATAAGCACCTATTTCTATAACAGGTAAATTATAAAAAACATCGTCTGTATCATCTAATTCAATACTCCATATAATAGGCTCTCTTTTAGTTAGATACTTTGCTACTTTTCTAAAAGTTTCACCCACATAAATAGCGTAACCATTTAGTATATCAGGTGGTTCTTGTTTGATTTCATTAATGCTAGCATACTGACTTAGTAGATACGCTTCCAAAACATCCAATGATTCAACAGAATAATCAAGCTGTTTTTTTACTTCTGCTGGTAGTCTATTCATCATTCTTTCTTTTGCATCAGGCATGTCCATAAGCCAATACTGAAATAAGTCAAATGCTTCTTCTTTATCTACCATCTTCTTGCTCATACTGTTTTCCTGATTATCAATAATTTTTAAGGTATGTTTGTATTCTCAAGTGCGTCAAGCAAAGGTGTAGATGCAGCCCGTCAAATATCCATTAGAAACTAACAAGATTTACTATGATTATTTTTTAGAGATTAGTACCAATATAAGTATTTGATGGCCAGCTAATTTCAGACACTGGCTTTATGTACCAGCAACTCGCCTTTACCAACCGGTACCAGCGACACCGTCAAATCAGGCTGTTTTTCTATCCACGCAATAAATAGCTGTAGTTCATCGCGGTGCGATACAGCGTTATCACACACCAGCAGACCGCCTTGAGCCAACAAAGCAAAAATTTGTTCTGCCAAAGGCAAGTATTGACTGCGGTCGGCATCGAGAAAAATAAAGTCATAAGTTTGCTGCAAGGTTGGTAAGCATGCAGCAACATCGCCCTCAAGTTGCACGATGAACTCTTTCAATCCGGCACGTTCAAAATTGATCCGCGCCGCATCAAGTTTGCGCGCATCACATTCGATCGTGGTCACTTTGCCATTCGATGGCAATGCAGACGCCAGCCATAAGGTTGAATAACCATTGGACGTGCCAATTTCCAGAATGTGTTGTGCTTTACACGCTTGGACCAATACGGCGAGAAACTCACCCGTATCACGGGTGATATTGAGGTATTTTTCAGCCTTGTTTAGCGCACGGGCATCATTTTCACTGCCCTGCGCTTCCAGTTCACGCAATAGCGATGCGAAATCATGACTTACATCAGTCACTGATTTCACCATTACACACGCGCTGTACCAGCGGGTTAAAACCAATCATGTACGAGAGGTCAGCCGGGCGGTCGATTTGCCAGATGGCAAAGTCGGCGTCGTAGCCGGGGGCGATGATGCCTTTGTGTTCACCCAAGCCCAAGGCGTGCGCGGCGTGGACGGTCGTGCCTTGCAGTGCTTCGAGTGGCGTCATGCGGAACAGGGTGCAGCCCATGTTCATGGTCAACAGCAGCGAGGTCAGTGGTGAGGTGCCGGGGTTGCAGTCGGTCGCCAGTGCAATACGTAGTCCGGCGGCACGCATGGCGTCTAGTGGCGGATATTGTGTTTCGCGCAGGGTATAAAACGCGCCCGGCGACAGTACCGCTACGGTGTCGTGCTTTGCCATAGCGGCAATGCCGTCGTCACTGAGGTATTCGAGGTGGTCGGCGGACAGTCCGTGGTAGGTGGCGACGAGTTCCGCACCGCCCTGGTCGCTGAGCTGTTCGGCGTGTAGCTTGACCGGTAAACCCAATGCTTTTGCTGCGTCAAAAACGCGCTGCATTTGTGCCGCAGAAAAGGCAAGGTGTTCGCAAAAGCCGTCCACAGCATCAATCAAGCCTTCGGCGGCGAGTGGCTGCATCCATTCGCATACTGCATCGACGTAATCATCGGCACGGTCTTTGTATTCAGTGGGCAAGGCGTGTGCGGCGAGGTAAGTGGTACGCACGTTGACCGGCAATTCCTGCTCGATACGCCGCGCGACGCGCAACATTTTGTGTTCACTTTCCAAATCCAGTCCGTAGCCGGATTTTATTTCCAAAGTGGTCACGCCTTCGGCAAGCAGGCTTTGCACGCGCGGCAAGGCTTGCGCAAACAGTTCGTCCTCGCTCGCGTTACGGGTGGCATTAACGGTTGCGAGGATACCGCCGCCATTGGCGGCAATTTCGGCATAATCGACGCCATTCAGCCGCGCTTCAAATTCATTGCTACGGTTGCCGCCATAAACAATGTGGGTATGGCAATCAATCAGCCCCGGCGTCAGCCATTTTCCGCTACAATCATGCACCATTTGCGCCTGATAGTAATCGCCGAGGTCGGCGCTGCGCCCTACCCATGCGATTTTGCCGTCACGCACCGCAACCGCGCCATCTTCGATGATGCCGTATTCTTCTCCATACATGGTGGCAATGTTGGCATGTACCCAAAGTGCGTCCCATTGCGCCATGCCGCTGTCGATAATGATGCTCATCTGCTTACCTCAAATATAGTGGAACTCCAGAAAAACGGTTACAGCACATAAAAACAAGGCATTGTTCTTGTTTTTATTTTTTGGTTACCCTGTGACTGTTTTTCTGGAATTTGACTGTAGTGCTTCAATCGCGGTTGCCAGCAAACGTGCGGCAACCCGTGCGCCGCGCGTGTCGATGTCGAAGCGTGGATTGTATTCGGCGACGTCCATCATACGCACTTTGCCACTGGCAATAATCTCGCGCAACAGCCAGTCAATCACGGCAACCTCAACGCCATACGCCGCCGGTGCACTGACCGCTGGCATAGCCGCAGCGGGCAATACGTCCAAATCAAGGGTCAGGTAAATCACGTCCTTGTCGGCAATAAAGTCAGCGACAAATTGCGCCATTGCTGTGCGGTTACCCAAATGACAATCGCGGTCTTCAAGCCACTGCACGCCGAGTTCGTCAGCGCGGTCAAACAGCGAGACGGTGTTGGCGTAGCGGCTGACGCCAATACAGGCGTAGTGAAAATCCCAACCGCGAGCGGCACAGTCTTCCGCCATTTGCCGGAATGGTGTGCCGGAACTGGGGCGGTGGTCGATGCGGATGTCGAGATGCGCGTCAAGGTTGATGATACCAATACGCGGCGGCGCATCTTGTGCAGCAGCAAAGTCGCGTACACCGCTAAAGCTGGCGTAGGCAATTTCATGGCCGCCGCCAAGTCCGATGACGGTTTTGCCCGCCTTTAACCGTGTGCAAACGGCGTCACCAAAGCGCTCTTGTGCTGCTTCCAAATCGTCATCGCCACTGCATACCACGTCGCCAGCGTCAGCAAGGGTTTGCTGTGGCAAGGCAGGCAACCCTGCCAATGCACGGCGCAATAATGGCGGCGACGCTGCCGCACCGATGCGCCCCTGATTGCGCGCGACACCGGCATCGCAGGCAAAACCGAGCAATACCAGCGGCTGCGAACCGTCGTCGGCGCATACTTGTTGATGCCAGCGCTGCCCGCGTTCGCCTTCTTCGGCGTCGATACGCCCCTGCCAATTATCCGGCGTAAACGGCCTCATGACACGGCGTACCAATCTTGGCGGATGGCTTGCCAGTTGGCGGCGAGTTTGCCGCTCAACACCAGTTGTTTGGCGGCTTCGATGTCGGGGGCGAACAGGCGGTCGCAGTGGTAATGCTCGACCTGTTCGCGTAATAAGGCGTGTACTTGTTGCAGCGGTTCGGCGGTGGTGAGTGGTGCGTGGAAATCAACGCCCTGCACTGCTGCCAAATATTCAATCGCAACGATGGCGGCGGTGTTCTGCGCCATGTCGTAGAGGCGGCGGCCGGCGTAGGTCGCCATTGATACATGGTCTTCCTGATTGGCCGAGGTCGGCAAGCTGTCAACGCTCGACGGATGCGCCAGTCCTTTGTTTTCCGAAGCAAGTGCAGCGGCGGTGACGTGAGCAATCATGAAGCCGGAATTGACGCCGGCATTTTTGACCAGAAATGCCGGCAAGCCGGATAAGGTAGCGTCAATCAACAGGGCAATGCGGCGCTCGGATTGTGCGCCAATTTCGGCAATCGCCAGCGCGAGGGTATCGGCAGCAAAGGCAACCGGTTCGGCGTGGAAATTCCCGCCCGACAGTGCAACTGCGCCGTCTTCATCAAAAATGAGCGGGTTATCGGTAACGGCATTGGCTTCAATCAATAAGGTGCGCCCTGCCTGATTAATCAGGTCGAGACACGCGCCCATGACTTGCGGCTGGCAGCGCAGGCTATATGGGTCTTGCACGCGGTCGCAGCAGTCATTTTGGTGCGAGGCACGGATGGCGCTGCCTTTGAGCAGATCGCGGTAGGCTTGCGCAAGCTGGATTTGCCCGTGGTGTCCGCGCACGGCATGGATACGCGGATCAAACGGCGCATCACTGCCCTTCGCAGCGTCAATCGACAATGCGCCGATGGCGGTGGTCGCTTCGAGCAGGTCGCAAGCGAGGAACCAGCCTTGCAATGCCAATGCGGTACTGACTTGTGTGCCGTTAATCAACGCCAGTCCTTCTTTGGCGGCAAGCGTGACCGGCTCAAGCCCGACCGAACCCAGCGCTTCGGTCGCTGGCTTGATCTCGCCATTGACACGCACGTTGCCTTCGCCAATCAGTGCCAGCGTCATGTGCGAGAGCGGCGCGAGGTCGCCCGATGCGCCAACCGAACCTTTCGCGGGTATCAATGGCATGATGCCATGATTGAGCAGCGCCAGTAGCCCGTCAATGACCACACGGCGCACGCCGGAATATCCGCGTGCGAGGCTCGCCGCTTTCATGGCGATAATCAGGCGTACAACATTGTCGTCAAGATAATCCCCCGTACCGACCGAGTGCGACAAAATCAGGTTGCGTTGCAGCAGTTCGAGCTGGTCGGCACTGATGCGCGTTTTGGCAAGCAGACCAAAGCCGGTATTGATGCCGTACGCACTTTTGTCGCGCCCGATGATTTCAGCCAGCACAGCGTGCGAGGCGTCGATAGCGTCATAAGCAGCAGCATCGAGCTCAACTTGTTGTGGTGCTTGCCAAATAGCGCGCAGCTGCGCCAGCGTCAGTTGTTCGGGTACGAGAGTTATCATGTCATCTCCTAAAAAATAATATGCGTTGCGAGCGCAACCAGCGGAATGCCGATCAGTGTGCGCAACAAGAAAATTACCAGTAAGTCGATTAGTTTGAGTGGAATGCTTGATTCAAGCATCGCATTAGCACTTTCAGTGAAGAAAATGATTTGCACGGTAGTCAGGGTACAGACGAAAAACGCTGCCATTTGCGAGGCTTCACTACCGGCAATCAGCACCGCTGGCAAGAGGATTTCCGAGATTGAGATCAGCACCGTAGGCGCAATTGCTTCCGGATTAGGCAGTTGCATTAAGGCAATGTATGGCTCAACGATTTTTCCGAGGTAGTTAAAGGTTTCGGTATAAGTGGCGATCAATAGCGCAATGGTTGCAATCGATACGACATAAGCAACGATTTTGACGCCAAAGCCCAATGCATCCGCACCACCGCGCCACATGTCTTTCATCTGGACTTTTGCACCACGTGCGGCGGCAGCTTTGCAAGCACGGACAAAAATATGGTCGTGGTGTTCTTCGCGCTGGCTTAAATCCTGTTTGCTGCCATCAATATAAATATCCTTTTTACGCGACAGTGGCGGGATGCGCACCATAATCGCGGCAAGCAGGAAGTTGACGATGAACGACACGATAATCATGTACGGCAGGTAGTCGATGATATTGGCAGTGTCGGCAAGTACGGCGAAAAAGCCAAGGCTGCAAATACTGAAACTACTCGCTACCGCTGCCGCTTCACGCTGAGTATAAGTGCCGCGTTCATACAATCGATTGGTAAAGAAGATACCCACCGCTGCAGCTGAAACAAACGAGGTAATCGCATCGACCGCCGAGTTCCCCGGCAAACGATAAAGCGGACGCATCAGCGGCTCAAGCAGCGTACCAAGAAATTCGAGGAAGCCGAACTCGGTCAGGAAAACGACGAAGAAACCAGCGATGGTCACAGTCAGTAACACGCTACCACTCAAATACAGCACCAACCCGCCAACATCTTTATTCAGCAGCCAGTCCGGCCCGATATTAAAGACCAGCAGAATGTCGATAAACAAGGCAATGATAAACAGCGTACCGACCAACCAGTTGTCCTTACGGTGGAACTTCTGCAGACGCTCGGGTTGCTTGCGCAAGAACAGCAGCCAACTGACGCAAAGCAAAAATAAAATCAGCAGTACCACATACGGCAATACGCCACTGACCGCCCCTTTCACCGCCCCGATAATAGATACCAGCGGAATTTTGCTACCGCCATCTCCAGTCGGTAAAGGAATAAAAAAGACCAATATGCCGATGAGGCTACCGATGATCGCCTTGATCGCGCCACTGCGATTGATGGTTGTGTGCTCACTCATGCTGGTTTCCCCTTGATGATTGCCTAAAGGGATAGATTGTAGCGGATAATATTAACAATACATAATATACCTATAGCCAAAATCTACCCACTACATACAATCAGTCAATCATTGGTAATTTGAGGCCAAATTTTTGCGCCGTCTCAACCGCCAATTCATAGCCGGCATCCGCATGGCGCATCACGCCACTACCACAATCGTTCACCAGTACGCGAGCGAGGCGCAGCTCCGCTTCATCGCTACCATCAGCCACAATAACCATGCCGCTGTGCTGCGAGTAACCCATGCCAACCCCGCCACCGTGATGCAAAGAGACCCACGTTGCGCCGCCTGCAGTATTGAGCAAGGCATTGAGCAGTGGCCAATCCGATACCGCGTCAGTACCATCGTGCATGGATTCGGTTTCACGGTTAGGGCTGGCGACTGAACCGGTATCGAGGTGATCGCGACCAATCACAATCGGCGCTTTCAGCTCGCCATTTTTGACCATCTCGTTAAATGCCATACCGGCAAGGTGACGTTCACCCAAGCCGAGCCAGCAAATACGCGACGGCAAGCCTTGGAAGCTAATGCGCTCTTTTGCCATATCCAGCCAGCGATGGACGTGCTCATTTTCAGGGAACAATTCTTTGATCTTTTGGTCAGTTTTGTAGATGTCTTCCGGGTCGCCAGAAAGTGCAACCCAGCGGAATGGCCCTTTACCCTGACAGAACAACGGGCGAATGTAGGCTGGCACGAAGCCGGGGAAATCAAAGGCATTACTGATGCCCTCGTCATAAGCGACCTGACGAATATTGTTGCCATAATCAACTGCTTTTGCACCCATCGCCTGCAAATCAAGCATTGCCTGAACGTGCTGCGCACACGATTTTGCCGCGTCTTGGGTCAATTTGTCGTGCTGTGACTCATCAGCCTGTGCCGCTTTCCACTGCTCGACCGTCCAGCCAATCGGCAAGTAACCATTAATTAAGTCGTGCGCGGAAGTTTGGTCGGTGACCAAATCCGGCATCAAGCCACCAGCCTTGGCGCGCTTGACGATTTCCGGCAATACCTCAGCCGCATTACCGAGCAAAGCAATCGACACTGCCTCACCCTTGTCGCAATATTCTTTGACCAGTTTCAGCGCATGATCAAGATCATCGGCCTGCATATCGACGTAACGAGTGCGCAAGCGGAAATCAATGCTCGACTGCTGGCATTCAATATTAAGCGATACCGCACCGGCAAAGGTCGCTGCAAGCGGCTGTGCGCCGCCCATGCCACCCAAACCTGCGGTTAGAATCCACTTGCCAGACCAGTCGCCACCAAAATGCTGTCTCCCTGCTTCAGCAAATGTCTCGTAAGTCCCCTGAACAATGCCCTGCGAACCGATATAAATCCAGCTACCAGCGGTCATCTGCCCGTACATGAACAAGCCCTTGCGGTCCAGCTCATTAAAGTGCGACCAGTTCGCCCATTTCGGTACGAGGTTGGAATTGGCAATCAGTACCCGTGGTGCATCCGTGTGGGTTTTGAATACGCCAACCGGCTTACCAGACTGCACCAGCAAGCTTTCGTCTTCCTCAAGATTTTCCAGTGATTCCAAAATCCGGTCAAAGCACTGCCAATTACGCGCCGCACGACCGATACCGCCGTACACGACCAAATGCTGCGGATTTTCCGCCACTTCATCATCAAGATTATTCTGAATCATGCGGTAAGCTGCTTCGATCAGCCAGTTTTTGCAGGTCAGCTCACTGCCACGCGGTGCTTTAATCACACGGCTTTCATCAATACGGGGATTATTACCGGACATCATCTTCACCTTGAGTTATTAAATTTGTATAGACAAATATAAACCCAATAGTAAGTGAGTGCAACTATTATTTGACTCAGATAGTTGTGAATCAATCTAAATATGAGAGGAATAACATAGGCGCAACCACGCTCTGCCAGCAAATAACGTGCACCACTTATTTTGCCAATACACTCAGGCTAAATGCGACGTTAGAGAAAAGGTGATTTACAACGAGAAGACAACGTTAGCTGTGTACACGTAATGTTACAAAGCAAAAAAAATTGCGACAGATGCAAGAGTCTATAGTGATAAAAGCTTTTGGTGCGATTTTTTGGGCTGAAGCCAGAGAGAATGATGGTGCCCGGAGCCGGACTCGAACCGGCACGGAGGTTAATCCGAGGGATTTTAAGTCCCTTGCGTCTACCAATTTCGCCATCCGGGCAGGATGTGAAGCGGGGCATAATAGCGATAAGGATCGAATACGTCAATCCTTATCGCAAAAAGCTGTTGTCAGCTTCAGATAACAACAGCTTTTCCAGTGAAGTTATTTACTCAGTAGTGGTCACATTCAAGCGCTTGAGTAGCTCAGCTTGTACATGCGGTGGCAACTCATCGTAGTTCAACGCATCCAGCAGCTTGCGCGTCGGCGCATCAAAACCACCACTTACCGGTGCACGAGGTGCTTCTCGCAGGCTGATCGCACGCAGCTCTTGCCACTGACGATGCTGCTCAGTAAATGGCTGACCCAGTGCAGCCAACGGCAGCAGCAGATTGTCATACGTTTCGGTAGAGAGTGTGTGCGGCTCGGCGGTGATGACACGCTGCTCTAACTGCGTAAGGGTTGCTATCGCATTGTCCGCTGCTTGTTCATCAAAAGGCTTACCCAGCGCTTGATCGGCGTAAAGCACTTTCAATTGTGCGGCTGCAACGTTCACGTCCTGCTCAAGCCCCGGCTTTGCTTGATAACGCTCAGCCAGCGCTTTTAGCGCCTGAACTTGTGCGCTAAGTGCCGCGCTATTTTCTCGAACATTTTGGCTCAAGTCGTCATTAATCTGGCTACCAAGCTGTAGTAGTGCACCCAAATAAGGTGCGGCCTGACCCAGTTCTTGTTTCAACTCCTCACTTCTCGCGGCATCAACCAATTCATCAATGACACGCTGATTGAGCAGTTCTTGTGGATTGTCTCCGGGCGATAATCCATTGAGCGCACGCAGTGCTTGAGCAAAGTCGTAGCTAACTGAGCCTTGGTTCTCACTTTGCAAGCGGTTCAAAAAACGGCCAAGCTCCCGGATATCAATCTCACCATCCGCTTTGACCATCTTCTGTAGCTCACTTTGGTAACGAACCAGCGTATTTTCCAAAGGCTGCAAATCTTTACGGTCAATGGTTTCTACGGTTGTGCCACTGTTTTCAGCAGCAGCTTTGGCCGCGCCGTTATATGCACCGACCAAAATATTGAGCGCATCGCTGATATTTTTTGGTGCTTGATCCGCCGCTAAACCATAACTACTAACCGCCAGTGAGACGGCCAATACTGCACCACGAAAAATCTTTTTACACATAGTGTTACCCATTTCTCAGCAGCTGCTTGAGGTCAGTAATCGCGGCATTCGCACGTGAAAGATACGATGCCATGACCAACGAATGGTTAGCGGTAAAGCCAAACCCACGACCGTTGAGAATAATCGGGCTCCAAACCGGTTTTTGTGCTTTTTCCAACTCAGCGATGATTTGATCTAGCGAGGCCAAAGCGTTTTTGCTTTTCAGCGTCTTGGCAAAATCAATACGGATCGCTTTCAGCTCAAGCAACAAGGCCCAGCTGTAACCACGCGCTTCGTAGAAGATATTATCGAGCTGCATCCACGGCGTCCGTGCGTTCTGCGCAACCGGTGCTTTGGTCGAAGCATCGGTGTCGTCACTTTGCTGATCGATATCCATGACTACATCACCAACACTCGCCCCAAGGCGCTGAGTGAGATCACCCATGGTCTTGTTAGCTAAATCGAGGTAACTGACCAAGTTGTCGGCGCGGGCATAGAATTGTGCCTGACTGTTTTTCAAATCAGCGATACCTTGGCCGTATTGCTTGAGTAAGTCGCGCGCTTCGCTGTATTTGCTTTCGGGGCTAGGCAAGATCCACTTGCTGGCATCATTGCGCAGATTACTTTCGGCTGTTTCCAGCGCTTTCATTTGTGCTGACTGTGACTGCGAACGGCTGAAATCATTGCGCATCGCAAATGTGACTTCGCGCAATTGCTTGAGCACGCCCCACTCCCACGAAGGGATGTTATCCATCAGCAATCCGGGCGGTAATTTATCGTTCATGGTAAAGCCGCCGGGCTTATCGAGCAGGGTATCAATGATGGCAATAGTCGTGCCCGTAACCGCAGACCCAACAACCGGCTCCTGCCCTTCAGCAAGGTACGCAGTACGTGCTTCCTGGACATCAAATTGCTTCGGCTCGCTGCTCCACCAAAACATCAATAAGCCAATGATGATGCCGAGCGTGAACAGCAGCATGAATATGCGCCATCCCCAGCCTTTATTGCGCCATGTGCTTGGTTTATAAGCATCGACGACTTTTTTCGCACCAATTTTGGAGCGTGAGGCGACTGTCATGGATTTTCTCCTAATCTGAATATTGTATTTTAAGGTTTAGCCAGAAACGCTAAAACTGGTACCGCAGCCGCAAGTCGCGGTTGCCTGTGGATTATTGAAGGCAAAAAACTCATTCAATCCCTGTTTTTTAACTGCCAATTCCAAGCCTTCGAGCAAGGCGATATCTTCTTTATCAACCACAACTTGAAAACCGTCCTGCGCAAAGGCCAACTGATCTTCACCAATGCTATCAATAAAGTCAATATGATAAGAATAGCCTGAGCATCCCGATCTCACGACGTCCACATGTACGCCGATGCCTTCACCACGCTTGGTGAGGTGCTTTTTTACCCGGGCAACGGCTTCCGGTGTTAAATGTATCATTGCTGCCCTTCCAATTTAGTGAGGAAATCAATCAGCCTAGCGAGTTCAGCGGAGCTGGTCAAATGTGAGAGTGTAATGCGCACACTTTGGCTTGCTCGCTCACCGAGCCCCATTGCCTGCAAAACGTGCGAACCTTCGCCGCCTGATGAACACGCTGACCCAGCAGACAGTGCCAAACCAGCAGCGTCTGCCAATGCCAAGACTTGGGCAACGGGTAAGCCGGTATGAATATTGATAATGTGTGGTACGCAAGGTGCATCGCTGTTCAGCGCCATTGGAGGCGGCAATTGATCAATCAATTGCTTGTGCAGGGTTTCGACTACGGCATTACGCGCTTCACGCTCTGCAACGGCCAGCTTCATTGCTTCAGCAAAAGCCAAAATCAGCGCGATGGGTAGAGTCCCGGAACGCATACCGCGCTCCTGACCACCACCATGCATCTGCGCTTGCAAGCGCATTTTTGGCAAACGCCGCACATACAGCGCGCCAATGCCCTGTGGGCCAAAAATTTTCTGCGCTGCAAAGCTGACCATATCAGCTTGCCAATCCTGCATATTCACTGCAATGCGCCCTGGTGCTTGTGCAGCATCGACGTGCAATTTAGCTCCCGCTGCATGAACGCGCTCGGCTATCTCGGCAATTGGCTGTATCACCCCGGTTTCATTATTCACCGCCATGATACTGACCAACGTGGTCGGCTTTTCAGCCAGTGCCGCATCGAGCGCAGCCATATCAACCAAACCATTGCGCAAAGGCGGTAATACAACTACTTCAACGCCCTGCTTGGCCATAATAGCCGCTGGGTCAAGAATTGCCTTGTGCTCAGTTTGCATGGTGATCAGGCGTGGATTTTTGGCGCCGTGGTAAGTCAACGCACCTTTGATGGCAAGGTTATCGGCCTCACTGGCGCCACTGGTAAAAACGATCTCACGCGGATCAGCACCAATCGCAGTGGCAAATTCTTCTCGCGCATGGTTAATCCGTGCTCGCGCTGCTAGCCCACGCTGATGCGTCGCACCAGCATTACCAACCGGCATTTGCTCAAAAGCCTCACGCAGAACGCCAGCAACCCGAGGATCAACCGGCGTCATCGCAGCGTAATCAAAGTAAGCAATATCAGTCATTTTTATGTTCCGATTGATCGGTCAGACGCGCTTTTTTCAGCCGTGTATTTTCATCTTCAAGAATGCAAATACGTTCATTGAGCTGATTGAGCAAGTTCATGATTGGGTCAGCAATATCACTGCTTTGTGCATAAGCCTCAAAACGATCACAATCGGCTCGGCGCTGTGATGGCTCACGCGCAGCTTTATCCTCACCGACCACTTTTGCCGGAATCCCGACCACAGTGCTACGCTCGGGCACGTCTTTAACTACCACAGCATTCGAGCCGACTCGGGCATGATTGGCGACAAAAATCGCACCGATCACCTTAGCGCCTGCACCAATAATGACGTCGTTGCCAATCGTCGGATGGCGCTTGTGTTGCGCCCAGGACGTGCCACCAAGCGTTACACCCTGATAGATACTGACGTCATCGCCTAATTCAGACGTCTCTCCAATCACAATACCCATGCCATGGTCAATAAACAGCCTTCGCCCTGCTTTTACAGCAGGATGCAATTCAACGCCAGTCAGCCAGCGCGACAAATTGGCGAGAAACCGTGCCAGCCAGCGCCAGCCGCTGTGCCATAACGCATGCTGCAAGCGATAGCTTGCCACCGCCCAAAAACCGGTATGTAGCGTCAAAATTGCCCATGCACTCTGCGTCGCGGGGTCGCGTTCGCGCACCACTGCAAAGTCTTCCTTAATGTATTGATACCATTTCATGCCATATTGTCCAACGTAGCCAGGTCCAAAGTTATGGCGTCAAACAGGCACAATCTCAAGAGCTCAGTTAGGCTCACTTCTTATAATCCTTTTTCACAAACGGCAATGGCGCAATCGAAACTTTGATTGCCTTGTTGCGCACCATCGCAAACAATTCTTCAGGATTGGCTTCTGCCACATCACGATCAAGGTAACCCATAGCAACAGGCCCATTAACCGTCGCACCAAAGCCACCACTGGTTACTTCACCAACGGTCTTACCATCAAGATCCTCTATTTTTGCGCCAGCACGTACCGGTACACGTCCATCAATACGCAACCCCACGCGCTTGCGCGGCGCACCATGCTCGATCTGCTCAGCGATAACATCCGCACCGGTATACCCACCTGCGCGCTCGCCCCCCGGACGACGTACTTTTTGAATCGCCCATAGAAGTCCGGCCTCGACAGGAGTCGTCGTCGTATCAATATCATTGCCGTACAGACACAGCCCTGCTTCAAGGCGCAAACTGTCGCGCGCGCCCAAGCCAATCGGCTTCACCCTTTCATCAGCGAGTAATTGATCAGCAAGCTTTGCCGCAATCTCGTTAGGCACCGACAACTCAAAGCCGTCCTCGCCTGTATAACCCGAACGACTTACCCAACAAGGCTTGCCAAGCAAGTCAAACTCACCACCGCGCATAAAGCCCAGCTCAGCCACTGCAGGATTCAGCTCACTCAGCACAGCAACAGCCTCAGGACCTTGCAGCGCGAGCAAGGCGCGATCCGCCCACCACTGCACATCGCAACCCTGCAAACCATCGCGCAGTTTCGCAAAATCATTATCTTTACACGCAGCATTCACCACCAAATAAAAGTCATCGGTGCGGCGGGTGACCATTAGATCGTCATCAATAGTGCCTTGTGCATTGGTCAAGAGTGCATAACGCTGCTGGCCTACTGCCAAGCCCAGTGCATCAATTGGTAACAGCTTTTCCAGCGCCTCAGCGACAGCATCACCTGTAACGAGAATTTGCCCCATGTGTGAGACATCAAAAAGCCCTGCGTGTTCGCGCGTCCATTGGTGCTCTTTGACGATACCCTCAGCATACTGCACAGGCATCGCATAGCCTGCAAAACCAACCATCTTCGCACCATGTGCCACGTGCCAGTCATATAATGCTGTTTTCGCTAGATCAGACATTCAATCACTCCTTATTTTTCATTGTGCATAGCCTATCATGGTTTATGTTGTGCGGCATATGGTCAGAAAATCAGCATTACCTTGAATACTGCGCTGCAAGTTGTTAAAATCGCGCCGTTTTATCTAACTTTAAACAGGAATACATGTCCAAAGAAGAAAATATTGAGATGATGGGCACCGTCATCGAAACCCTACCTAACACCATGTTTCGCGTCGAATTGGAAAATGGTCATCAGATTAACGCTCATATCTCTGGCAGAATGCGTAAACACTACATCCGCATCCTCACTGGTGATAAAGTCAAAGTTGAAATGACCCCTTATGACTTAACCAAAGGACGTATTGTTTTCCGCGAAAAATAAATTCTAACGTTACAGTTTAGATCTCAAGCAGCCATACGGCTGCTTTTTTATTATCGAAAAGTCACGCTTTTTGGTTGCATCCCACTCAATAAAGCCTATAATAAACCAACAATTCAACACATGTTGTAATGATGAAACTAGAACAACCTGATTGCCAAGCTGATGAACACAACATCAATACACTAAGCAGCATTAATGATGACGTCCTTGAAAATACCGTCACCATCCTTAGTGCTATGGCTGATACGGCTAGACTAAGCATACTTATACTCTTGCACGAAGGTGGCGAAAGCTGTGTTTCAGCACTCGCTAAACGCCTTGGTGATAAAACAAATACTGTTTCGATGCGCCTTAAAAAGCTCCACGATGCAGGGCTGGTCAACAAACGACGCGATGCCAAACATATTTTTTACAGTTTAAAAGACGACCATATCGTTACGATTGTGCGCAACGCTATAGAGCACGCACAGCACTACAGTCAATAATCCAAAATACTTCAGGAGCATAAACATGAGCTGCAATACCCACGATAATCATCCTCACACTCACGGCAAAGATTGCGAGCACACTGCGATCAAGCACAATGACCACATCGACTACCTGCACGACGGCCACCTTCATCACCCACATGCCGACCATGTAGACGAGCATAAGCTCGAAGTCGACAGCACTAATCCAGCAGATTGCACCCAGCCCAAGGCTTGTGGCTGTGTCGCTGGTTGTGATTGCGACTGCAGCAACGATTGCAGCTGCGACTGCGCAGAAGACAACGCTCAAGGCTGCCATACAGCTGACCATACTCATGGTCCGGATTGCGGTCATGAAGCCGTCCCACATGGTGACCACGTTGACTACCTCGTCAATGGCCGCCTTCACCACCCACATGGTGACCACTGTGATGACCATGGCCCGGTGGAAGTAGTGAGCTAAACTACGCAACTCTATTGATATAGATATGCAAAAAGCCCGATTATTCGGGCTTTTTGCATTTTGTAAGTCAGTTTTTATAAATTGGGTACGGCTGGCACGGAAAAATGCAGCACCACATGATGCCTAAAAACTTGATAACTATCACACGCTTCTAAACACCACTATCCTCACCAAGATACCCGCCAGTCTGCCTCGCCCACAGCTGCGCATAAACGCCGCCCTGTTTGAGCAGTTCAGCATGTGTACCCATTTCAATAATCCGCCCACTATCCATCACCACCAACCTATCCATCGCCGCAATCGTTGATAAACGGTGAGCGATGGCAATGACGGTTTTACCCTGCATCAAACGGTTCAAGCTCGACTGTATCGCTGCTTCTACTTCACTATCAAGTGCTGAGGTTGCTTCGTCCAAAATCAGAATAGGGGCATTCTTTAATAAGACCCGTGCTATTGCGATTCGCTGCCGCTGGCCGCCCGAAAGCTTGACTCCGCGTTCACCAACTTGAGCATCCAGGCCTTTATTTCCCTGTGGATCAGTTAAGTGATCAATAAAATCATGTGCCTCAGCATCGCGTAGAGCTTGCTGCAATTCAGCCTCACTGGCATCAGGTCGCCCGTAAAGAATATTGTCTCGCACAGAGCGATGCAATAAGGAAGTATCTTGGGTCACCATCGCAATATGACGACGCAGACTTTCCTGCGTCACATCGGCAATATTCTGCCCGTCTATGCTAATTTTCCCGGATTGAATATCGTAGAAACGCAGCAGTAAATTGACCAAAGTGGATTTACCGGCGCCACTGCGCCCGACCAAGCCAATCTTCTCCCCCGCCTTAATACTCAAAGATAGATTATCAAGCACTGCAGGTGGTTTACGTTCTTCGCTATGAGCGCCATGGTAATGAAAGCTGACTTGCTCGAAATCTATCGTACCTTTTGTCACCTCAAGTGCTTTGGCATCTTTCTTATCTTGGACCAAAGTCGGCTGCGACAAAGTCTGCATGCCATCCATCGCTGTGCCAAGGTTTTCAAATAGCCCGCTAATTTCCCACAGAACCCAGTGCGACATACTATTGATCCGTAGTGCCATTGCCACAGCTACAGCCAATGCGCCAACACTCAATGATTCATTAATCCACAATGCAATCCCCAGTGCGGCAATACTGAACGTCAGTAAGTAATTGATGAAGTCAATACAGAAATCCAGCCCTGTGACGAGGCGAAATTGACGGTAAACGGTGTGCAAAAATGACGACATCGAACGCTGCGCATAATCAGCTTCTCGCTCAGTATGGGCAAATAATTTGACTGTCGCAATATTGGTATACGCATCGACGATACGCCCTGTCATCGTAGAACGCGCATCAGCCTGAAGCTGTGAGACGCGCTTGAGGCGAGGGACGAAATAGCATTGGATAGATACATAAAGTACGAACCAAATGACGATCGGAATCATCAGCAGCCAATTCATCTGCGCCAGTAACAGCAACATAGTCAGAAAATAGACGCTGATATAAACAAACAAATCGGCTGCTTTAAGCAACAACTCTCGCACTGCAAGCGCTGTTTGCATAACTTTGGTCGCGACGCGCCCCGCAAATTCATCCTGATAGAATGCCATGCTTTGCCTGAGCAAGTGGCGATGCATACGCCAGCGTATAGCCATCGGGAAATTGCCCATCAAAGACTGATGCCGCAATACTGAGCTTGCAAGTGTTAGAAGTGGCAAAGCGACCAATACGACCAAGCCCATTTTCCACAAGGTTGCGGACTCTTGCGCAAGAAAAGTATCGCGATCATATCCACTGAGCCAATTAACGATATCGCCCATAAAGGAAAACAGCATTACTTCGAGTGCACCTTGCATGGCACTGATCACAGTCAAAACCGCAATGAAACGCTTAAAGCCTTTTGTGTAATGCAAACAAAAAGCGAGCAACCGGTTTGGCGGTTGCTCGTCATGAATAGGCGGGAATGGTCGCGTCAGACGCTCAAAAAATCGCAACATGAGTTATTACTCTTGAATTGACTCCAGCTGTAACGGTAATGGTGTGACCGGGAGAATTTCTGTCGTCGCAGGCACGCCCCCGGCATTAGTTTCAATAGATTCCAGCTCAATCGATGACTGATCAGGATTTAAAATTGCAACTGGATCTGGCGCTAACCCAGGCACATCAGGTAAGCTTGCCAGCTCACTATCGGGCAATACGAAATACGTTTCATTTTGCCCGATCATGCCATAATCTTCACGCGCCTTTTCTTCGTACGCAAAATACGCATCTGGTGAGCGGAGGTTTTCCACTTCGACCAACAAGGCATCATTACGATCAGCTAGCGATTTATTTTCTGACTGATGCAATTGGATCTGAGTCTGCAAACCTTCAATACTCTGCTTTTTTTCATGCTGTGTGACCCACAAATAATAGTTGAGCCACACCAGCGCAGCAATGATCAACAGCATCAGACCATATAGCACCGCTCGTTTCATTCGTACTTACTTAATCTTGCCAAGTAAACCGGCTTTACCCGCGTAGCGTGCCTTGTCACCAAGTTCTGCTTCGATAGTCAGGAGGCGGTTATACTTTGCAACACGATCTGAACGGCACAGTGAACCAGTCTTGATTTGCGTCGCGGTTGTTGCAACAGCAATATCAGCAATTGTGGTATCTTCGGTTTCACCAGAGCGGTGTGAGACGATTGCAGCATAGCCAGCGTCATCAGCCATCTTGATCGCATCAAGGGTTTCACTCAATGAGCCAATCTGGTTAGGCTTGATCAGAATGGCATTAGCAATGCCCTTATCAATACCTTCTTTGAAAATACGGGTGTTGGTCACATAAAGATCGTCACCAACCAACTGGATTTTGTCGCCAAGCTTTTCAGTCAAAACTTTCCAGCCATCCCAGTCACTTTCATCAAGGCCGTCTTCAATTGAGACAATCGGATAACGGTCAGACAAGTCTGCTAAGTAATCAACAAATTCTTCGCTGGTATAGCTCTTGTTTTCTGAGGCAAGAACGTACTTACCATCTTTATAGAATTCAGAAGCTGCAGCATCAAGTGCGAGGAATACTTGCTCGCCAGCCTTGTAGCCTGCTTTATCGATGGCTTCCATGATGATCTCCAACGCAGCTTCGTTAGATGGCAGATCAGGTGCGAAACCACCTTCATCACCAACTGCAGTCGCCAAACCACGATCATTGAGCACTTTTTTCAGTGCATGGAAAATTTCAGCACCAGCACGCAGTGCATCATGGAAAGAATCAAAACCGGCCGGCATGATCATAAACTCCTGAATATCTACAGAGTTATCAGCATGCTCACCGCCGTTGATGATGTTCATCATGGGGACTGGCAAGGTGTGGCTGTCACCAAGAATTTCATACAAGCCCTTACCTTCAGCATTTGCTTTCGCATGCGCAAGTGCCAAAGATACACCCAAAATAGCGTTTGCACCGAGGACGTCCTTATTCTCACTGCCATCAAGATCAATCATAACCTTATCAAGGCTGCGTAGATCATCAATTGACTTACCTTTCAGTGCTGGTGCAATTTTTTCATTGACGTGTGCAACTGCTTTGGTCACACCTTTGCCGCCAAATCGCGCCTTATCACCATCACGCAATTCAAGTGCTTCACGTGAACCAGTTGATGCACCTGAAGGCACACCTGCAATACCTTTGCTGCCATCAGTTAATACGGCAATGACCTGTAAGGTCGGATTACCGCGTGAATCGAGAATTTCCAGCGCCTGGATACGTTCGATAGTGTTACTCATGGTTAGACTCCTTGAATTAAAGGCACGGTG
The DNA here is from genome assembly GCA_019218315.1 of Cardiobacteriaceae bacterium TAE3-ERU3. Classification (NCBI taxonomy): domain Bacteria; kingdom Pseudomonadati; phylum Pseudomonadota; class Gammaproteobacteria; order Cardiobacteriales; family Cardiobacteriaceae; species Cardiobacteriaceae bacterium TAE3-ERU3. The sequence goes on from JAHUUI010000003.1 coordinate 456,395, forward strand.
AATTATTCGCCAAGCCTGTGTTGATACTCTATTGCAGCATTGACAAATGAGCGGAATAACGGATGTCCGTCACGCGGTGTCGATGTGAACTCTGGATGTGATTGACATGCGATGAACCACGGATGGTCTGGAAGCTCAACTATTTCCACGAGCCCGTTATCTTCCGAACGACCTGAAATCCGCAAACCAGCAGCTTCAAGCCGCTTTTCATAATTACTGTTCACTTCATAGCGATGACGGTGACGCTCATTAATAATTTCAGCACCATAAATCTGCGCTACGCGGCTGCCTGACTTCAAGCGGGCAGGCAACGCGCCAAGGCGCATCGTGCCACCAAGATCGCTATTTTCACTGCGCTCTTCTTTTTCACCGCGCTCATTCACCCATTCATTGACCAATGCAATCACGGGCTCTTCGACCTTGTTATCCCACTCAGTACTACCGGCACCTTCAATGCCCAGCACATTACGTGCATACTCAATGACAGCAATTTGCATACCCAAGCAAATGCCGAGATATGGAATTTTGTTTTCTCGGGCGTAGCGTACAGCAAGCAATTTGCCATCAATACCACGGTTACCAAAGCCACCTGGTACAACGATACCGTCCACACCTTCAAGCATTGATACGCCCTGGCGATATAAATCTTCTGAGTCAATGAAACGAATTTTCACTGCTTTACCACAGTGAATAGCAGCATGGTAAAGTGCTTCGTTAAGCGACTTATAAGCATCTGTCAAGTCGACATATTTGCCGACCATCGCAATGGTCACCTCACCATCGAAGTTCTCGATAGCATGCATGACCCTCTCCCACTGGGAAAGGTCAGCTGGTTTTGCATCCAAGCCAAAGTGATCCATCACCAACTGGTCAACGCCCTGGCGGTGATAGAGCAATGGAATTTCATAGATATTTTTGACATCCAAACCAGCAACCACAGCTTCAGCCGGTACATTGGTAAACAAAGCTATTTTACGGCGTTCTTCTTCGGGAATATCGCGGTCAGCACGGCAAATCAACATATCAGGTTGAATACCGATTGAACGCAGCTCTTTGACTGAGTGCTGAGTCGGCTTGGTTTTCAGTTCACCTGCAGCTGGAATATAAGGCAGTAATGTCAAGTGAATAAACATACTGCGCTTGCGGCCTAGCTGAGTACCTAACTGGCGAATAGACTCCATAAATGGTAAGGACTCTATATCACCAACGGTACCACCGATCTCAACCATTGCGATATCTGATCCTTCTGCAGCACGAAGTACATAGGATTTAATTGCATCGGTAATATGTGGAATTACCTGTACTGTAGCCCCCAGGTAATCACCTCGGCGCTCCTTGCGGATGACTTCGGAATAAATCCGCCCTGTCGTACAGTTGTTGAATCTGGTCGCGCGCATGCGCACAAAACGTTCATAATGCCCAAGATCCAAATCAGTTTCTGCTCCATCATGGGTAACAAATACTTCACCATGTTGGAAAGGGCTCATCGTGCCCGGGTCAACGTTGATATAAGGATCGAGTTTGATCATTGTCACGCGGAAACCGCGTGATTCTAAGATTGCTCCCAAAGAAGCTGCGGCGATGCCTTTTCCCAATGAGGAAACGACACCGCCGGTCACGAAAATAAACTTGGTCATGGTCAGTCCGAGGCCTGTAAAGTAGGCGCGATATTAGCAGAAAATGGTATTTTTTGCCAGTCAATCACCAACCCTTGAAATTTATCTGCAACGCCAATACCGCCCACCCAAGCCAGCTCACCATTGCACCATAACAATGGTGTACGCCTACGTATTAAAGGTGGAATACCAGCTTTCTGAAACCAATCTTTCAGTGGCTTACGATGGCTAGCCCCATCTGGCTGAAAATTTGCACCAGGTGGATACAAAGACCACCGCCACTGTTGGTAATCCATCCCTTCTCCCATCTGGACAACTAACCGGCCAATACCTTTCCAGTCAGTATTATTGCTAAATTCCGGTGCTGCTTCAGGTTCAATGTGATCAATAACAGCTAACTTATCCCGGTAGTAAAAAAGCACAACGCCATCGTACACCAATTCAGCATAGCCACTACCCTCGGTGATTTGACGCAACAATTCTTCTAGACGTAGGTGCCCTGGCACACGCAAACCCTGCCGCTGCAACCAACGCCTTATCACCGTTTTCTGCCACTCAGCACTGATCTTCTTTACTTTATCCCAATCCAATGCAGCAAATAGATCATTTTCCAGATAAGCATCCGCAGCCTCATCAAGTAAGACTTTTGTCTCAGCCAACCAATTAGTACTACGTGCAATTTGATGCGCAGCATTAGGAAATCCTTCGCTAATGACCGGCATTACCTTATGACGCAAAAAGTTTCTTTTGTAGCGGATATCTGCATTACTAGGGTCATCTATCCAGCGCAGGTCATTTTTTATAGCATAGGCATGCAAGTTTTCACGAGAATACGGTAAAAGAGGACGCCAGTGCTCACCTTGCCCAAATACCTTACGGCTTGGCATGGCCGCCAATCCAGCTACGCCAGCACCACGCAACAATTGCAAAAGGAACGTTTCAGCTTGATCATCCTCATGGTGTGCCGTGAGTAAAACACCGCGCAAACGCAGTCTCTTTCTCAAGGCGTCATAGCGTGCAAGTCTTGCTTGAGCCTCACGCCCACTATCAGATTGAGCTGATAAATCCAAGTGAACCAAAGAAAAGGGAATACTGTGATGAGCGCATAGATTTGAGCAAAAAATTACCCAATGATCCGCTTCTTCTGCCCACCCATGATTCACATGGCAAACCCCAATTGGCGCAGTTAGCTTTTCTTTCTCTTGAATAAGTAAATGCAATAGGACGACACTATCTAACCCTCCACTGAGTGCAAGCAGGTAGTGAGAAGGACAGAAAGCCTCTTGCCAATCCCAAAAATCATCATCCAAAGTAAGCATTGCTTAATTAACTATCCAACTGTAAAAGTGCAGCATACAGTACTGTTCAAACTACCTATACGCAATATTTAAAATAAAACTAATTAGCTTTAGAACGCATTGGCTTTGTATTGTATTTCACTCCCGCTAACTAGAAGTTGCAATTTTAAGCGTAAGGCACTTATACGGTCAGTTTTGTATGTGTTCCAAATAGAGCCATCACTAGTAAAACAATACTTTAAATTCTTCACTTGTGGAGCATAACCAACCTCAGTTCCATTTTAACTTTCATCTAGGGTATTAGCGAAGCCTGCATAGTCTGGTAGAGCAAACGATGTCATACAGGGAATCCCAAAAGTGTTTGGGTATGTATGTCTGGCTTGAACCTGCTACACGTAAACGTA
>JAHUUI010000004.1 GCA_019218315.1 Cardiobacteriaceae bacterium TAE3-ERU3
AGGTCACAAAACACCCGCACAAACTATCTTATTTTGTTGTTAAAGATCTGCTTCATTAGTGCCGCCTTAGTGGCCGCCCCGTGAAGCGAGAGGCGTATTATAGACATTTCTCATGCCTACGCAAGCCCTTCACACAAAAAAATATCAAAACTTACATTACACCATGTTTCTGTTGCAATTTTATTTCGAAACACCAGCTAATTTTAGTGATTACACACAGCCAGAAACTAAAAAATGCGGCTAAAAGCCGCATTTTTTAGTTAGTGTTGTATACAGGTTAACTACTTTGAAGCTTCCTTCTGATCATCTAGTTCACTCAACTTACGACGAAGAATCTTTCCAACGTTGGACTTAGGCAACTCATCACAAAACTGATAGTGCTTTGGTCGCTTATAACCAGTCAGATTTTCTTTAGCGAATTTTTTGAGTTCATCAACTGATACCTTCTTACCTTTCTTCAGTACAATGTATGCTTTAACCGCTTCCCCTGTATCATCAGACGGGACACTGGCACACCCTACTTCAAGAATGGCTGGGTGCTCCATCAAGACACCTTCGACTTCTGTTGGGTAGACGTTGAATCCAGAGACAAGAATCATGTCTTTTTTGCGGTCAACAATTTTGAACATACCGTGTTCATTCATTTTTGCCATATCGCCAGTTTTCAACCATCCATCTTCAGTGATGGAATTCTTATTTTCTTGAGGTTGATTCCAGTAACCTTTCATTACCTGGGGACCACGCACCCACATTTCACCAGGCTCATCAATACCGACTGGATTACCCTCTTCATCACTGAGCATAATTTCGGTAGATGGCAGCGGATAGCCAATACTGTCTGTATAGTGATCATTATAAAGCCAGTTCACACAAACTACTGGCGAAGTTTCTGTTAGGCCATATCCTTCAACCAAGACATTTCCCGTCACTTCTTGCCAATGTTGCGACACTACTTTTTCCAGTGGCATTCCGCCAGAAATAACAAATTGCAAAGTACTAAAATCAAGCTTATCAAAACCTTCCGCATGTAAAAGGCCTTTAAATAAGGTATTCACGCCTGTCATTACGGCAAATGGATACTTGCCAAGTGTTTTGACAAAGGACTTCATATCACGGGGATTGGTAATCAAAATACTGTGCATTGCTTTACCCGGAAACAGTAAGCAGTTCACAGTGCAGCAAAATATGTGATAAAGCGGCAAAGCTGTGATGAGGATCATACTTTCTTCGTTAACTTCATCCCCAATCCACAAATCAATTTGTTCGACATTAGCAAGAATATTACGGTGAGTCAGCATAGCGCCCTTAGCCACACCGGTTGTACCCCCTGTGTACTGCAACATAGCAACGTCATCTAATTCCAAGGCGACTTCATCAAGTGACAGTTTTCTACCTTTATCTATAACGACCTTATAATCGATGACTTCCGGCAGATAGTAGTTTGGGACGAGCTTTTTAATATGGCGAATAGCAAAATTTAAAGCAAAGCCCTTCAGGAACCCAAGTTCATCACCAAATTTGGTCACAATAATATTTTTTAGGGCAGGCAACTGTGCATGAACATCAGCCAAAGTATGAGCAAAGTTTTCTGCGATAACGATACCTTTTACTTCCGCATCATGCAGCTGATGCTCCAGCTCTCGCGCTGTATAAAGTGGGTTGACGTTTACAACTTCTACACCAGCAAGGATACAACCATACATACAAACTGGAAATTGAATCAGGTTTGGCATCATAATCGCCAAACGATCCCCTTTCTTATAACCCAGCTCTTTTTGCAGATATGCTGCAAATGCTGAAGCAGCGTTTTCTATCTCACCAAAACTTTTAGTTACACCAAAATTTGTAAATGCCGGCAGCGTTTTATACTTAGAAAAAACCTCGCGTAAATACTCCGCCAGATTGTTGTAGCGAAATACTGGTATATCACCAGGCCTACCCTCGGGATAATTTTGTAACCACGGTCTATCCAGTGATGTTACTTTTTCTTCTTTCATTTTAATGATTCCTCTGCATTTATTCGCTCAGCAGTTAGCTGCTTCAATCTATTATTACCGGTCGCAATAATACGCTGTACCATTATATTGACGCAAATTTTAAGCTTCCATTCATTTTTATCTGCGAGTATTTAATGTAACCTTGGCAGAATACAAAGCCCACAAATCATATATGGAGTGACTTAAATTGATTAACGCAAATGAATTCAAGCAGAGCATGGCACGTTTTGCCAGCGGTATTACCGTTTTAACTTGGTATGAAGATCAATCTATCCAAGGCATTACTGTCAGTGCTTTTTCTTCGCTGTCTTTAGAACCACCATTGGTTTTATTTTGCATCGACCACAAGGCTTATGTTCATCCTTTGATCAGCGCCCGTGAAACACTGTGCATTAACATTCTATCGGCCGATCAAACTCAACTCGCATATCAGTTCGCAGGTCCAGATCGTACTAACCTCGAGCAACACACACGACAGCACGCCGATTATTCATTACCGGCCATAAAAGATGCGCACGCCAATTTAATTGTTCGTATTCGTGACAGCCATCGTCAAGGAGATCATGACATTTTCGTTGCTGAAGTATTAGATACACACCTGCCAGATACTAGCGAGCCTCTGCTCTACCATGACGGCCGTATTTTCAACCTGAAGCAATCCTAAAAACATCTTTAGCTCGTATGTCTTTTCTTGAGCGCATTTATCAAGCCAATAATGCTGTCTTGGAGGAATACCGTCCATTACTTTACACAAATCGGCAAATAGGACTTCTTTGGCAAAAGCAGATTGAGTTACTCCTCGACTACGGAGTGCCTCTTCAGCAATACTATGATACATACATATTGGATAGTACTTTGGATTGCGAGACGCTTTCCGCATTATTGGCATCTCCAATTCGTAAACTTTATGATGCAGGAATCGTGACTGGCTGGCGAAATGAGCTCTATCCACTGGCCGAAAGCCACCATTGCTCACCAGTCGCACTGATTGAGCGAGCCGCCATGCCACTTTTTGGCGGCTGTGGCTACGGTGTACACGTCAATGGATTAACAAAGAAAAATAACCGTACTTATTTGTGGATTGCTCGCCGCGCTTGGAATAAACCAACCGACCCAGGCAAACTTGATCAAATTGCTGCAGGTGGAATGCCTTTTGGTATTAGTGCTTTTAAAAACATGCAAAAAGAAAGTGCTGAAGAAGCCGCTATTTCCTTCGAACTTAGTGCTCAAGCAAAAGCAGTTAGTACGTCCAGCTATTTTTACCAAGTCGAGAATGGCATTCGGGCAGATGTCCTATTTAACTATGATTTGTGGCTTCCCGATGATTTTGCACCGCATAATACTGATGGTGAAGTTGCTGAATTTAGCTGTTTACCCATTGAAGAAGTTATGGAAATCGTTGAAAAAACAGATCAATTCAAATTTAATGCCAATATTGTTTTGATCGATCTGTTTATTCGCCATGGCCACCTCACACCAGAGCACAAAGACTATGAAGAACTCTGCGGCATCCTCAATCCCCGCTTTTCTGTACTCAAATCAACTTTTAGCACTTTCAGATAGTTATCAGGAAAAACCAACTTTTTATCCTGCAAAGGTTGCACCATGATAAAAAACTTATATAATGTGCGCCTCTTGACGTGGACGGGCTGTTAGCTCAGCGGTAGAGCAGTTGGCTTTTAACCAATTGGTCGAAGGTTCGAATCCTTCACAGCCCACCATTATTCAAGCTCAAAAGGGCTGTTAGCTCAGCGGTAGAGCAGTTGGCTTTTAACCAATTGGTCGAAGGTTCGAATCCTTCACAGCCCACCATCTTATCTTTTAGATAAATTCTCATATCGTGTACAATAAACGGCCTTTTTTAAACACTAAAGGTTCATTATGTCGCGTCACTTCACCGTGCTCAATGTGGCCGGTACCCTTATTATTCTCATCACTGCACTCGGCTTAGCCGATCCTCAGGCCTTTGGCGCACAGGCCAATGCTATTTATAACTGGATTGCTTCTACCTTCGGCTGGGTATATATGCTCGCCGTATTTGTATTCGATATTTTCCTGATCGGACTTATTTTTACTCGCTACGGCAAGCTTAAACTCGGTCGCTACGATGAAGAGCCGGAGTTTAATACTTTATCGTGGATTGGCATGCTGTTTTCAGGCGGCTTAGGCGTCGGAATTGTATTTTGGGGCGTAGCCGAACCCATGACCCACTTTAGCAACCCTCCCCTCCCTGGTATTGAAGCCAATACAGTAGAAAGTGCACGCCTTGCCATGGGTTATACTTATTTCCACTGGGGACTATCACAATGGTCAATCTTTGCCATTGCCGGGCTCATTATCGGCTTATTCCAGTTCCGCCTGCGTAAAAATAGCCTCGTTTCAACCTCGCTTGAAACACTGTTCGGACATGAGTATCCAACCTTTTGGCGTCGCACCATAGATATTCTCGCTATTGTCGCCACCGTTATGGGCATCGCGACCTCTCTTGGGCTTGGCATTTTACAAATCAACGGTGGACTCAGCCAAGTATATGGCCTGCCTGATAATGCAGGGTCACACGCTCTTATTACCCTGGCACTCGCCGTTATTTTTATCATTTCCGCAAGCTCAGGGCTTAATCGCGGCGTTAAATGGCTATCTAATCTCAACATGGGCATTGCCGCCGCATTAACAGTATTCGTATTGGTTTTAGGGCCAACTTCAATCATATTTAAATCATTTGTTACCGGTATTGGCGATTATTTATCCCACTTCATTGACTACAGCCTGCGCCTCGATCCATTTCAAAAAGAAAATACATGGGTCGATAAATGGACGATCTTTTACTGGGCATGGGTTATCTCATGGAGCCCGTTTATCGGTGCATTTATCGCACGTATTTCACGCGGGCGTACGGTACGGGAGTTTGTCATCGGCGTATTGATTGTTCCGCCACTCATTTCATTCTTTTGGATAGCAGCTTTTGGTGGTAGTGCGATATATCAAGACCTCTATGCCAATGGCACCATCGCACAATCTGTCGCGGCGGACTACACATCAGCTATGTTTGCATTTCTTGAAGGCTATCCTTTAACCCTTATTACATCGACTGCAACCATTGTATTGATCGCAACGTTTTTGATTACATCCGCTGACTCTGCTACTTATATCCTTGCCAGCATGAGTAGTGATGGACGCATTGATCCCAAGTTCAGGATGAAAATCATTTGGGGCGTACTGCTCACCGGCATTACCCTCTCGCTGTTGGTTGCCGGTGGCTTAAAGAGCTTGCAAGCGGGTTCAATAGTTGCTGGGCTACCTTTTACCATCATCTTGATTATGATGATGTTTGCGATCATTAAAGTACTGCGTATTGAAGCGCATTTGGTTATCCCGGCACAAATGCCAACCAAGCGCCCCAATAATGCAGAAGCAGAGCGCTACCATCGTGGAGAGGAAACAATTCCAACACACTTTCAGGAAGAAAAATAAGCACTAATTCAGTGCATCGGCTGCTACAGCACTTACGAAGAAAATTTCACCTCGGTTGAGATTGGGCTTGTCAATGCTGTAGCAAGCTGAGCTGAAATAATCAGCACACCATCCATAACATTCTTCCTGCAATATGCCGAAATAACCTCAGTTAATGATCTTTATTTGGGTAAGGCAAAGGGGGAATATCTTTTAGCTTTGCGACAATTTCATCCCACGACCACAAATCAAAATTAGGGTGCGCATCAATACCTACATCCAATGCAGCACCGGGCATGCGCACTGAACCATGTGTATGCCCGTATAAATGCCAACAGCCTCTTTGTGCATTACGCCACTGAGCAATTGGATAATGGAACATCACCACATCGCGTCCTTCTATGCGCTCTTCATGATAGTGCTTTATCCATGTAAAACGCTCACGCAGATAAGGATCAGCAATAACTTCATCATCATGATTGCCGACAATCAGGCAAATTTCTCCATTAAGCTCAGCTAAAAGTCGAAACGTTTCGGCAAGCCCCCCAAAAGACACATCGCCAAGATGGTATACACGGTCTCCCTTAGCAACTTTTGCATTCCAACGCGATACAATATCCTGATTCATCGTATACATATCTTTGTAAGAACGATCACAATATTTCAGTATATTAAGATGGAAAAAGTGCGTATCGGCGGTAAAAAAATATCGCATGGAGTCATAGTTCTCTGTGGTTGTTCCTGTATGATACCACGCCTTATAAAAACTCAAGCCCAGGAACAACCATGACCCAAATGAGCAGGAATGAACTGATCGCCCGTGAACGAAAGTTGGCAAAGTATGCCAATATGATGGATAGCATGATTCGCATCCCTTTTACCCGCAAAGGTGTCGGGCTGGATGCTCTATTGTCTCTCGTTCCCGTTCTTGGTGACGCCGCAGGCTTTATTTTGACGCTCTACACATTCCGCCAAGCACGTGCAATGGGTTTACCAGCCAAGAAACTGACACCGGCATTAAGACTAGCCGTATTAGACGCATTCGTCGGCAGTGTTCCAGTCATTGGTACACTCTTTGATATATTCATCAAGCCAAGCCGTCGCACCCTCGAATTGGTACGCGATCACCTTGCGGAAAATGAAGGCATCACTGATACAAGCCACATTGAGCATCCTTTCCTGCATGAAAAGCTGTCTGAAAAACAGAAAAAAAGTAAATTTTGGCGTAATCCTGTTGCGGCATGGGCATGGCTACACATGAGTGATATATTGCTCGTCGTATTCATTGGCTTGGTTATTTTGCTCGCTTATGGCGGCTTTCAGCTACTATTGGCTATTATCGATATGGCAAGAACAGCATGAACAAGAACACCGCATTACTTTTAATTGATATTCAAAATGGCTTTATGCCTGATGGGTCGCTCCCTGTCAGTGGTGGCGACGAAATAGTACCTCTCGTCAATCAAGTCATTGACGATTATCCGTTAGTTGTTGCCAGCCAAGACTGGCACCCGGCCAATCACGGTAGCTTCGCTGCTAATCACAGCGGAAAGCAGCCCTTTGACGTAATAGATTTCCACGGACTAGAACAAGTTCTATGGCCTGTACATTGTGTACAAGGTAGTGAAAGCGCTGAATTTCATCCTCAATTGAATATCAAGCCTATCGCTGCTATCTTTCGTAAAGGCATGAATCCCGAGATAGACAGCTATAGTGCATTTTATGACAACGGGCATCGCCATAACACCGGCCTCGCTGATTACTTGCGCGCCCATCAAATCACCCATCTACACGTTGCAGGGCTTGCTGCTGACTACTGCGTCTATTTTTCAATTAAAGACGCATTAGATGAAGGCTTTCATGTCAGTTTGATTACAGAGGGAACTCGTGCTATTGATGCAGACCAACATAAAAAACAACTAAATGAACTCTGCCAAAACGGTAGCTTTGCTCTTATTGAGTGATGAATAATAGTATTACTCATTCCACTACATAACCTTACTTTAGCTACAAAAAATGCCGCAAATTGCGGCATTTTTTATCAGTGGGCAAGGCTGTTACCTAGCTACCTTTACCACCATTTTTCATCGAGTTATAGAACTCTTCATTGGTCTTGGTGTTTTTCAAGCGCTCAAGCAAGAATTCGATCGCCTGTAATTCATCCATCGGGTGGAGGATTTTGCGCAGAATCCAAATCTTTTGCAGCACATCAGGATCAACCATCAACTCTTCACGACGTGTACCAGATGGATTAATGTCAATCGCTGGGAAGATGCGCTTCTCGGCAATACGGCGGCTCAAATGCACTTCCATATTACCTGTGCCTTTGAACTCTTCGTAAATGACTTCGTCCATTTTTGATCCGGTATCGACCAATGCGGTCGCGATGATCGTCAAAGAACCCGCTTCTTCTGTATTACGTGCCGCACCGAAAAAGCGCTTCGGACGCTGCAGAGCATTAGCATCAACGCCACCGGTCAGGATTTTGCCTGATGCAGGGCTGACGGTATTGTAAGCACGAGCCAATCGCGTGATTGAATCACAAAGAATGACCACGTCTTTTTTGTGTTCAACCAATCGCTTGGCTTTTTCAATCACGATTTCTGCAACTTCAACGTGGCGCTTCGCCGGTTCGTCGAATGTAGAAGAAACAACTTCACCGCGTACACTACGCTGCATTTCCGTTACTTCTTCTGGTCGCTCATCAATCAGCAAAACAATGAGATAACACTCAGGGTGATTTTGCGTGATCGACTGCGCAATATTTTGCAGCATCACGGTTTTACCCGCTTTTGGCGGAGAAACGATCAAGCCACGCTGGCCTTTACCAATTGGCGAAATCATGTCAATCGTACGTGCAGTGATGTCCTCACTGCTACCATTGCCGATCTCAAGCTTCAGGCGCTCGTCTGCGTGCAGTGGCGTCAGGTTTTCAAAAGGAATTTTGTGCTTGGCTGCTGCGCGTGGATCAAAATTGATGGTATCAATTTTGGTCAGTGCGAAATAGCGCTCGTTATCTTTTGGTGGGCGAATTTTTCCGCTGACCGTATCACCGGTACGCAAGTTGCAACGGCGGATAAGGCTTGGAGAGACGTAAATATCGTCTGGCCCAGCCTGATAAGAATTCACTTCTGAACGCAAGAAACCATAGCCGTCGGGCAATAATTCCAGAACACCATCACCAGTGATTTCTTCACCACTTTTGGCATGGGCTTTGAGGATGGTAAAAATCAGGTCTTGCTTGCGCTTGCGGGAGATATCGTCAAGCCCCATTTCTTCAGCTAAAGCAAGGATTTTTTGGGGAGATTGTAATTTTAAATCGCTAAGATTCATAGATGTATAGATCGTTGGTAAAGAGGCACCCGATTAAGGGTGCAATCTGAGGCATTAGCCAAGATGTGGCTCGAGGAATTGCATCAGTTGAGATTTGGATGCGAGACCAATAATGGTATCGACGTGTTCGCCATTTTTAAACAGCATCAGTGTTGGGATAGAACGAATGCCGTATTGAGCAGCAAGATCATTGTTTTCATCAACGTTGATTTTGGCGATTTCTACTTTGCCATCAAGTTCGCTGGCGATTTCTTCAAGCATTGGCGCAATTGCACGGCAAGGGCCGCACCATTCTGCCCAAAAATCAACGAGCACTGGGCGCTCGGCATTAATCACTTTGCTTTGAAAATCCGCCTCTGATGCGGCAAATGGTTTGCTCATGAAAATCTCCTGAATGGATAACTTTAATGGATGAAGGAAAGAGCCAGCGCTGTTTGCGCGGCATTTAATCAGGTTTTGCCTTGTGCAGTATGGTATTTACGTAACGGCTTTCTCTGAAATATAAAACATCGATAATCGTGAATTTATCACGTCAAATAAATGCTAGTGCCAAGTATGATTTTGGCTTACAAAGTATTGCTGGGAAAACCAGCAGTGTTGGATGGCTGGCGAGTATAAGCCCCCCTATGATTAAATTCAATAGCACAGCGACAAATTATATTGATCTTATGATTTCCGTTACGCTAATTCCATCAACTTAAACCAATAAAAATGCAGATCTAATCCATATTTATCAGTCAAACTGTCAGAAAAGCATCTACGCAATAAGCAAGAAATTTCCAGCTATTACGTAGTAACCTACCTTCTCACGCAGTAAATAGGCGACGCATATAACCCACCAGCGTCACCATATTTATAACAATAACCGTTTTCTGGAATCCTGCTATACCCCGAACTGCTCACGATAGGCTTGAAGCGCCGGGAAATAACGCTCTAGCTGCTCATCTTCACGTACGTAGGTGAGTAAATCATCAAGGCTCACAACTGCTTCACAATGTAACCCCTGCCCATCAGCCAAGGTTTGTAATGCAGAAGCTCCCTCACCGATGCGCTCTTGGCGATCAAGTGCCACGACAACACCAGTTGGTTTTGCTTCAATTTCACCTAATATCGCTAAAGCCTCACGAATGGCTGTACCGGCTGTCAGCACGTCATCAATGATCAACACCTGTAGTCCCGTCAAATCTGTACCAACCATAATGCCGCCTTCACCATGATCTTTCGCTTCCTTGCGATTAAATGCCCAAGGGACGTTCCAGCCATGCTCGGCTGCAAGTACCGTCGCAATTGCAGCAACCAATGGAATTCCTTTATAAGCAGGACCATAAAGTGCTTCAATTGTCATACCCTCATCACGTAATGCAATAATGCGTGCCGCATATGCACGTGCCAAGGTGAGTAAGGCGTCACCATCGCAAAAAGCACCAGCATTAAAAAAATAAGGACTAACTCTTCCAGACTTTAGCGTAAATTCGCCAAATTTCAGTGCATTGACGCGCAATGCCGTTTGCATAAAGGCTTTTTGATATACTGCCAACATTCTTTTATTTCCTTAAATCAGTATGTTCAAGATTATTACATTTAATGCCAATGGCATTCGCGCTGCAGAGCGGAAAGGCTTTTTTGATTGGCTTGCCACGCAAGACGCAGATGCCGTCTGTATCCAAGAAACCAAAGCCCAACAAAGCCAACTTGACGGCAATCCTGCTTTTTTCCCACTCGCACACAACTACTATCACGACGCTGTCAAAAAAGGCTACAGCGGTACTGCATTGTACCTCAAGCACAAGCCCGATGAAGTCATTAAAGGCATTGGCTGGCCGGAAATTGACGAAGAAGGCCGCTATATTGAAGCGCGCTATGGTGACTTGCACATTATTTCCCTATATATGCATTCTGGGACCAGCGGCGATCATCGTCAGGTCAAAAAAGAGGCATTCATGGAAAAATTTATGCCATACCTACGTGAACGTGCGCAACGCGGTGACCGTATTATTTTGTGCGGCGACATCAACATTGCCCATACCGAGCGTGACATCAAAAACTGGAAAGGTAACCTAAAAAATTCCGGCTTTTTACCACACGAGCGTGCATGGCTGACGACTTTGTTTGCCAGCGGCTTTAAAGATGCCTTCCGCCTGGTCAATGATGAAGATCATCAATACACGTGGTGGTCACAACGCGGGCAAGCACGTGCCAACAATGTCGGATGGCGGATTGACTATCACATCATCAGCGACAACCTCGCCCCAATGGTGCAAAGCGCAGAAATCTATACTGCTGAACGCCTATCCGACCACGCACCACTCATCCTGACCTACGACGATCTACTGTGAGGCACACCATGACACCAACCTACCGTAAACAACGCACCGTTTTATTGATTACTGGCATCATCTGCTGGTTAATGATTGCCTTTGCCTACTTCTATCTTGAGAAAACCCTGTATCTGAACCCATGCCCACTGTGCATGATGCAGCGCCTCGCCTTTGCCATTATTGGCACCGTCTTTATCATCAATGCGCTATGGTACCCAACCGACGGGATCAAATTGGTCGTCATGAAGATCCTTAAATACCTCAGTATCTTTTTTGGTATTGGCTTGGCCGCGCGACACATTTATATCCAGAATCTGCCCGAGGGTAGCATAGGCTCATGTGGCCTGGATTTTTACGGCGTTATGTCGCAAAACTCATTCTTTTCCGGCCTGTGGCAATCCATGCAAGGTACTGGCGATTGCGCTACCCGCGATCTATTCATGGGGCTAACCATTCCAACATGGTCAATGGGGTTATTCATCGTGGTACTGTTTGTCTCTATATTTACAGATCCAAAACCAAGCAAATACAACGACTGACTTTTACATACCATTCTGTGTCACAAAAAAAGCGGTATCAAAAGATACCGCTTTTTCATTACTCATATTCCAGCCTCATGCTACTCAAGCACTATTCACCAGCCGATCAAGGCGAGCTACCAGCATCAGCAGCGGTGCTGTATCTTCTGAGCAACCTTGCCACGCCTCCTGAGCAATCGGCAGCAAGCCACTATTATCCGGCAAACGGCCATGAAGCACGATAAAGCTGCGCATTTTGGGTATGTACACCCATTGCAGCCATTCACTAAACGTCATCGTATCGACGCAAAATGGCTCAGTTGACGCAAAAGTACTCGCATCAGGTGCATCTTCCCGCCACCAGCCGACCCTGCATAACTCATGCTCCAAATGGGTCAAGGTGATCATCATATCTTCTGTCATATCATCACAACCCAATTAACCTTTTACCATCCGGATACTTGATATCAAAGCCGGTCTCAATTTGCCATGTTTCTTTAGCTGTAAGACTTTTCTTCCACAATGTCAGCCCTTTGACGCCTTCCGTATTTTCTTCATTCGGCTTCGGTGACCAAACCGGGATAACTTCGACCGACTCAGCTGTTGATACCGGTAAGCGTGAATAGATGTGCACATTTTTATCAACATTGGCATTGTTGGTGATCTTTACCACGCTGCGCTGACTGAGCTCGTGTGACTTACTGATCAAACCGTGGTTTTCGGTATAGCCCGGAGGATTATCCATTTCGACCAACAGCTGAGGATCCTGTCCAAAGCTCAGCACTTGTTTGCTACCTGCAGCCATCAAGCCATGAGACAACTCCGCCAGATAATTATTGTCGCGATACAAGGTCATTGTTCCCTTTAAGACATTGATACCATCAGGCATCGTCCATTCGGCGATCAGCAATGCTTTCTCCTTTGGCCACGACCAATCATAGACCGCAGAATAAACCGTTGCATCGATTTCATCCCGCCAATACGTCAGTGTATGCGTTGTCTTACTACTCTCTATATCATACGAGCCCGGCAACACCACTCTGAAATCAATACCACTCTCTTCAACCGTCGGCGTATTAGGCGCTGGCGCTGCATATTCTGCCATCGCCAGCGGCTGTATCAGATCATCAGCCGTAGATTTTTGCGCCATCAAGAGTGGCGGATTCTCCTGCGGATCTACAGCGCGAACAACCTGTGGCTCAAAGTTAGGCAAATAGAGGTAATCAGGCGGCACAATCGCCAAAGCCAATGTAGCATCCGTCCAATCCAGCCCTGTATTCTGCACCAGATCTGCATGTGCACTGACAGATAAACGGCCAGTTGCGCTGTCCAGCGACCACTCACTGGACGACTGCCAATAAGCTTTTGCTGTGCGCGCCTGCCACGTCAAAGAGACTTCTCCAGCCCTTTCAACATCCACATCAAACACCAGTGCCTGCCCTTCGAACAGCGAAGCCATGCTTGAGCCATCATTGCCTTGTTCTTGCCAAGCTTGCTGCTTCTGTAAATCCGTCAACTCACGTTGCCAAGTACTGCGTTGAAGCAATAGCTGGGCGTACTCTTTTTGCAGCGTAGCTTGTTGCGCCTGTACCTCGGTAAAAACACCTTCATGGCGCAAGCTTTCGGCCAAACCTTGCATCATGGCTTTTTTTATCGCAATTTCTTGCGCATTTAACTCAAGATTGAGCTCTAATTCACGAATCTGCTTTTGCAAAATAGAGTCATCAATATCCCAATCCGGTACTGCCGATACGCCGAGTAGCGTCGCGCCCTCAACCACAGGGCGAATATCGCTACCATCACTCGTTGCAATCATCTTGGGCACGATAATGCGCTGCAATCCTGTTTTGGGGATATTGACCTGCACGTGGCGGGTTACATCAGCCATATTGTGGTACACCACAGCTTCGGTAACTGGTGCATCAACGCGAAAATCGTCCGCTAAGGCTGAAGTTGTGGCTAGTGTGATGAACGCAGCCAACAATGTCCGTTTCATGACGCATCCTTTTTTTCGATAAAGTCGTTAACGAAACCGCATAGCTGATCCCATAGGCGCGCTTGGGCTTCCATGCTGGACCACGCATTGTGTGGCGTGCAAATCACCCGAGGATGATCGGCATGCGCATAAAGTGGGTTATCACGCGCTGGTGGTTCAGGGCTAAACACATCGCTGGCAAAGCCACGCAAAGTCCCATTTTCCAGTGCATCAGCCACCGCCGCATCATCAACCACCGCACCACGCGCAAGATTCACCAACAGCGGCTTGCGCTTCATCAACGCCAAAGTCTCTTTATTAATGAGATGATGAGTATCATCAGTCAGTGGGCAATGCAGCGTCAGCACATCACTTTCTGCGAGCACTTGCTCAAACGCCGTGTAATCACCATTGCGAGGCTCGCGCCCTTTGCGCTCAGCAAACAATACATTTACGCCAAAAACACGCGCAATTTCTGCCACACGGTTACCAATCTCACCCGTACCGATAATACCCAGTGTTTTGCCTTTCAACTCGATAATTGGCAACGCGTTAAGGCAAAAGCGCCCATCATCCTGCCAACTGCCATCAACAGCTTGTTTCGCATAACGTGGTAAACCGCGCATCGCTGCAAGAATGAACATCCATGTATGCTCGGCAACGCTATCAGTCGAATAACCAGCAACATTTTGCACAGCAACGCCATGTTGCTCACATGCCTGTTTATCGACGATATCTGTACCAGTCGCCGTCACTTGGATTAATTTGAGGTTTGGCAACTGCGACAACTCAGCCTCGCCAATCGGCACTTTATTTAACACGGCAATATCCGCATCTTTCAAACGTGCAACTATTGTCGCCGTCTCATACTCCGTATTGTCGTGAACCGTCCACTCGCTGACCTTCTCAGGCTTAGGTAAATCAACATCCGGGGAAAATGTAGCTGCATCAAGAAAAACTGCGCGCATAGGATACTCCTTATATTAAGCACAAAATATGACACAAAGCATAGCAGCGCACGGCTTTCTCACCAAGCCCATCCAGATCAACTTTATGACTTGCCATGCATCACAATCATAAAAATGATCACAACCAATGCACCAATAACTATAAGATTTCTTACCCTTGGTTAATGTTATCAACTTTGCTGCGATGCAGCATTTTATAATCCTATTCAAATTAATTATTAAGGTATTGTTTTTTATAAACTTGAACACGATTATTATTTTTTACATTCTATACTTCCGTTTTATTTAACAGCATTGACGCAATGCAGCATAAAGCATATAATTAGCCCCGACATCATCGATGTTATCTCCTCTATATCCTCCTTTGGTGGTTGTTGGCCGAGTTTTAGAACTCGGCCTTTTTTTTGTGCAATACATCCCAGCGCCACATTAGCCCGAATAGATACACTCAAAAAAATATACCAATAGAAAATTGCGCAAAAAAACGGCGCCACAAAAGGCGCCGATCTTTTTATTTATCATACGATCAACCGAGTCGTCGAATACCAATTGCCTCGCGTACCTCAGCTATCCGTGCCCTGCTCTCTTCACGTGCTTTTTCAGCACCGTGCTTCAAAATAGCCTCGATTTCTGCAGGATTTTCCATAAGCTCATGATAACGCTCACGGTGTGGTGCTAATTCAGCATTGATCAATTCGAACAATGCCTGCTTCGCTTCACCCCACGCGATACCATCAGCATAGCGCTGGCGCATTTCAGCAATTTGTTCAGCATTGGCAAACGCGCGGTAAATATCAAATACTGTCGACTCATCCGGATTTTTCGGCTCACCAGGTTCTTGTGAATTGGTGACGATTTTCATAATCGCCTTGCGCAATTTCTTTTCAGTCTCAAACAATGGAATGGTATTACCATAGCTCTTGCTCATCTTGCGACCATCAAGGCCGGTGAGTAATGCCACGTTGTCATCAACCACAGCTTCAGGTGAGACGAAAATATCACGATAGCGATGATTAAAGCGCCCGGCGATATCCCGCGCCATCTCGACGTGCTGAATCTGATCACGCCCAACCGGAATATGGGTCGCGTTGAACATCAAAATATCAGCTGCCATTAGCACCGGATAGCTGAATAATCCCATCGAAATACCGTGATCAGGATCTGTATTGCCCTCAGCATTATTTGCATCAACTGCTGCTTTATAGGCATGCGCACGGTTCATTAGCCCTTTGGCACAGACACAATCAAATACCCACGTCAGCTCGGGGATTTCAGGAATATCAGACTGACGATAAAAAGTCACTTGTTCAGGATCAAGCCCACACGCCAACCATGTCGCGGCAATTGCCAGCGTCGATTCATGAATATGTTCTGGATCATGGCACTTGATGATACCGTGGTAATCAGCAAGAAAGAGGAATGCATCATCATCACGGTTCTGTGTCGCTTGAATTGCCGGACGGATCGCGCCAACGTAATTGCCAAGATGCGGGATACCGGTTGTCGTAATACCGGTCAGTACGCGTTTCTTACTCATTTTTCTCTCTTACACTAAATAAATACAAAAAAATCACTACCGAATAGGCTCAATCACACAAATGCCGATGCATCTCCCGCACCTTCACGGAGTACCGTCGGCGGCATTTCAGTCAAATCCAACACTGTTGACGGCTGATTGTATATTTCACCAATATCGACGATCAGATCGACCTGATTACTCACTGACGACGGTAAGTCATAGACATTTAACCACTCGGCATCAGCATCAAATAACGAAACACCCATCAGTGCTTCACCGTGTGCCTCGATCACAGCCTGCATAATGGCATGGTCCGGTACGCGCAGCCCGATGGTTTTGCGCTTGTCATTCTGAATGCGACGCGGTACTTCACGGCTAGCGGCTAATATGCAAGTAAATGCGCCGGGGAACAGCTTTTTCAACAAACGAAACTGGACGTTATCAACTTTTGCATAATGCGACAAATGCGATAAATCACTGCACAGCAGCGTAAAAGGATGATCTTTATCCAGTTCACGCGCCATACGGATATTGTCAGCAGCCTTTTTCTCATCCAGCCCACAAACCAGCGAATAACCACTATCACTGGGCAATAACACCACGCCACCGTCGTTGATCACTTTAGCGATACGCTCAATATGGCGCGGATTAACCCGCTGCGGGTGCATTTCCATCATTTCAGCCATGCTCGTTCACCCATTCCTGTAATTGTGCTTCATCAATAATTGCCACACCGAGTGCTTCGGCTTTGGTCAACTTGCTGCCCGCCGCTTCACCAGCGAGCACATAATCGGTTTTTTTCGATACGCTACCAGTCACTTTTGCGCCCAGTGCTTCGAGCTTGGCTTTGGCTTCATCGCGGCTCAGAGTCGGTAATGTACCCGTCAAAACCACAGTTTTTCCAGCAAGCGGTAAATCATCCCGCTGTTCGAGAACCACATCCGGCCAATGCACGCCAACGTCACGCAAGGCTTGAATCACGTCTCTATTCTCAGCATCGGCAAAGAAGTGCACAATATATTCTGCCATCACCGGCCCGATGCCATCTATCGCCTGCAATGCCGCTTCGTCAGCTTCAAGCAATTTCTCAAGTGAGCCGAATGATGATGCGAGCAACGCAGCGCTAACTGCGCCAACCTCGCGCACACCCAACGCATAGATAAAGCGTGGTAAAGTCGTTTTTTTAGCCTTTTCCAGTGCATCAACCACATTCTGTGCAGACTTTTCAGCCATGCGCGGCAATGCAGCCCACTCTTCAGCTGTTAAGCGAAATAAATCGGCCGGATCACGAACTAACTCACGCTCGACCACAGCCTCAATCAATTTATCGCCCAGCCCTTGAATATCAAGCGCTTTGCGCGAAGCGAAGTGGATCAACGCCTGTACGCGTTGTGCACGACAATGCAAACCGCCGCTACAACGTGCTACGGCTTCACCTTCGGGACGCAAAACTTCCGAACCGCATACTGGGCATACATCCGGCATGACAAACACTTCGGCATTGTCTGGGCGTGCTTCGAGTACTACTTTAACCACTTCGGGGATAACGTCCCCCGCACGACGCACGAATACCGTATCGCCAGTACGAACATCCTTACGTGCTACTTCATCAGCATTATGTAATGTGGCATTAGTTACCGTCACACCACCAACTTCAACTGCTTTCAAGCGTGCTACCGGCGTAATTGCTCCAGTACGCCCAACCTGAACATCAATCGCTTCAACCACAGTCGTCTTTTCAACTGCCGGAAACTTCCACGCAATCGCCCAACGCGGGGCACGCGAAACGAATCCCGCTCGCTGCTGCTCGGCAAAACGATCCAGCTTAAACACCACACCATCAATATCGTATGGAAGATCAGCGCGCTGCTCGCCTAACTCGGTGAAATAATTTTCAGCTGCTTGTAACGCTGTTACTTGTTGCTGCAATGCACAAACTGGCAATCCCCAATGCTTGAATTGCGCGAGCAAGTCGCTATAGGTTTCTGGTAAATCCCAGCCTTGGACTTCACCATAACCATAGGCAAAAAATGCCAATCTTCGCTTAGCAGTAATTGCAGGATCAAGCTGGCGCAAGCTGCCGGCTGCAGCATTACGTGGATTGGCAAATAATTTTTCATCATTGGCCAAAGCGTGCTCATTGAGCGCAGCAAAAGCGGCATGTGGCATATAAATTTCACCACGAACTTCGACCACTTCCGGCGGATTATCATCACGTAAACGCAGCGGTATTGCGCCAATAGTACGCACGTTTGCCGTGACATCTTCACCTTCACTGCCATCACCGCGAGTTGCGGCACGCACCAATACACCCTGCTCATAACGCAAGCTCATTGCCAAACCATCAAATTTAGGTTCTGCGGAAAGCAGCAAATCATCGGTTGTATTCAGGCGCTCTTGCAAGCGACGATAAAAGGCGGCAAATTCCTGTTCAGAAAAAACGTTATCAAGCGACAGCATCGCCACACTGTGGCGAACGGATGGGAATGCACTATCTGCCTTACCAGCGACGCGCTGCGTTGGCGAATCAGACGGCACAGGCAAATCACTCTCATCCTCAAGCTCGCGTAGCTCACGCATCAAGCTGTCGTATTCAGCATCCGCAATCCGCGGATCATCTAACACGTAGTAGCGATAATCGTGCTCACGAATACTTTGGCGCAGCTGTTCAAGCTGCTCTTCGATAGAATTGGTCACAGCCAGCCTACTGCTTACTGCGCCAAGCCTGATATTCCTGCTCAAATTGCTCAGCAGCCTGACGGTACTTGAGCAAATCAGCATCACCGATTGGGCGACGAGCATGATCGCATAAGCGGGCATCCACAGCCTCAGTCATCTCATGCGCCATGGCCGTAAACGTTTCCCAGCTTTCAACTGCATCATCACCAACTGGCAGTTGCATGATCAGCATCAAACCTTCAATCTTATCCAACTGATTAAGATCATCAGGAAAGATGCCCGGCTTGCGCACATTGAGCATGGTGAACATCACTTCTTCACCATCGGCACCAATCAGCTCATAAGCACCACTGGGAGCGCGTTGCAAGCCAAAAGTACGAACGAGATTAGCCACGTCCTTACCCGTCAAATGACGACCAAAACGCGCCATGATGGTATAAGGCAAGACGCTGGACGGTGCTTCATTTACACTTCTTGGCGTACTTTTTTGTTTAGAGGCTTGCTTTGTGCTTTTGCGCTGCGCTGGCACTGTACCTGCGCTATCATCGCCAAAAAAGCTAGGGTTGAGCTGCGCTGTCTGCTGGCGGACTTCAACGTTGCCATTGAGGAAATCATCATTACTGTCTGGATCCAGCGGCGTTTTAGCGTCAAGCGCTGAACGGCGCGCACGAGGATCACCGCTATCAAGCAGCTCACGCTGACGATTACGCCACATGCCGAAAGCAATCAGCCCGACAATCAACACAACGATCAGTATCGCTACAATTCGCACAGTCAAAATCAGCGCATCTTCATTCATTATCTATCTCCCTAAAATATCTTCAAGCCGCAGCATCAAGTAGTCATCGATTTCATGACCATCAGCTTCGCTGAGTGCAAAATGACAGACGCTACGACCACGGCGATGGACCATCTGCCGGTCACCACATTCCAAGTAGTGCCACTCTCGTAAAGGCTTGCCCTCATGGCGCAAACGGTAGGCACAACTCGGCGGCAGCCAACCAAAATCGTCACGCGACAAATCGCGCAGATTAATACAATCTGGCACTTTCTTCTGGCGGCAATGATAATCGCTACATGACGCGGCTTCAATATCAAGGAGCTTACACGCGACACGGGAAAAGTAAACTTCTCCCGTATCAATATCTTCCATTTTATTCAGACAACACAGTCCGCAACCATCGCAAAGCGCTTCCCATTGTACATCTGTAAGCGCATCAAGGGGTTTATCCCACCAACGGTTGTGGGACAAAATCAGTTCAATCCCTGAATATAATAAGAAACGGCTTCAATTTGTTTTGGCGTCATATTGCCAGCAACGCCGCGCATCATCTGGTTTGGATCATTGGCGCGCATTTTCAGTGCCGCTTTATTTGCATCACTGGCCAGGCCTTCTTCATGTGCGGCGCTGTGGAATGCCAACAGTTGTTTGCGGGTATATTGAGCATGCTGAGCAGAAACGCGTGGGAATGCTGCTGGAGCGATACCGGCACCGGTTGGGCCATGGCAAGCAGCACAAGCAGGAATACCGGCTTCCATATCACCACCACGATAAATTGCTTGACCTAACGCCAGCATCTCATCAGGCTCATCGCCAACGCCGTTAGTCGCAGCTGGCGCTGGTTCTTGAGCGGAAAAATACGCAGCAAGATTTACCATATCTTCTTCAGTTAAGCCCGCAACCTGGCCCATCATGACCGGATCTTGGCGTTCGCCACTTTTAAAATCTTGTAACTGCTTCAAAATATATTGCGCACTCTGGCCGGCCAAATTTGGCCATTCAGGGTTAATACTGATGCCTTTCTGACCGTGGCAAGCCGCGCAAACAACGGCTTTTTCAGCGCCAGCCTCTATATTTCCTGCGGCCATTGCTGTGCCCACAGCGGACATTATTAGCATCGTCACTATGCCTTTTTTCATGATGTGCTCCATGACTGGATTTTTATGGTTTATCATATCTGCGTTTACACACAGATAATTTATCTAAATAGTTTACTATAATATGACCACATCTTACCAGCAATCCATGTTTGCTTTTTCAGCGAACCACCCAAAACAATTACCAGCAGATAGCGAAGTAGAAGTCGCTTTTGCGGGTCGATCCAATGCCGGAAAGTCCAGCGCACTCAACACGCTGACTAATCAAAAAGCGCTTGCCCGCGTTTCCAAAACGCCCGGGCGAACGCAATTAATCAACTTTTTTTCCCTACCTAGAGAAAATATGTATTTGGTTGATTTGCCCGGCTATGGCTTCGCCAATGTACCGAGTGAAATTCGTGCGCACTGGGAAAAACTTCTCGGCGACTACCTCATCACCCGTGAGCAGCTCAAAGGCGTAGTGATCATGATGGATATCCGCCATCCACTGAAAGACCTGGATATACGGATGCTTGAATGCTGCGCACAGCGCGGCTTACCGGCGCATATTCTGCTCACCAAAGCAGACAAACTAAAGCGTGGTGCACAACAAAAGCAGCTACATGCTGTTGAGCGTGAGTTAGATGGTTTCCCATCTCCCGTAACCATTCAAACGTTCTCGAGCTTGAAAAAGCAAGGCGTCGACAAGCTGGTCCACCGCCTCGACCAATGGACTGGATTAAATGTACCAATGGGTGACTAAATGATTGAGTTGCTGATAATTTTACTTGCAGTCGGCGTGTTTGCTGGATTTGTTGATACGCTTGCAGGTGGCGGCGGTATGATCACACTGCCCGCACTGCTGATGAGTGGGCTGACGCCAGAAGCAGCGCTCGCAACCAACAAGCTACAAGGCAGCTTCGGCACTGTATCAGCCAGCTGGTATTTTATCCGCCGCGGTGAACTGCATTGGGCAAATATTCGCTTCGGCGTGCTCAGTACCGCAATCGGCGCAGCTTGCGGCACATTGGCCGTTCAATTCTTGCCTAATGTATGGCTACAAACCATCATTCCCGCCCTACTCATTGGCGTGGCATTTATTTTCTTATTCATGCCAAACGTTGGAGAAATTGACCGCGAAGCACGCCTTTCTTTTCCCCTGTTCGCAACTGCTGCTGCGTTTCCCATTGCTTTTTACGATGGTTTTCTCGGCCCAGGTACAGGGAGCTTTTTTCTACTCGCATTGATTGCTTTGCGTGGCAAATCCCTGCGCAATGCGACCATTGAGGCAAAAGCCTACAATGCCACGACCAACGTTATCTCACTGCTTGTATTTATGTTTGGCGGTCACATCGTTTGGGCATACGGCTTGAGTATGGCCGCAGGACAATTGATTGGCGCTCGATTGGCGTCACGCATGATCATGACCAAGGGCAACCGCCTGATCCGTCCGATGGTTATTATCGTTTCACTGATCATGAGTTGTGTACTTGCTTACCGCTATTGGTTTTAAATCAAACAGCCACTTCAGCAGCGATACTCAGCTTGCGAAAGTAATCACTTCCGCAAGCGCCCTGGGGTATTCATCAACGTTAATGCCCAATACGTCAAACCAGTGCAGAGCAAAATTAAAAAACCAAACGTCTGCCATAAAGGCACATCACTGATGCCGAGAAATCCGTAGCGGAAGCCTGTGACCATATAAAGAATTGGGTTGAGCTGCGACACGCCTTGCCAAAATGAAGGCAGTACGCTGATTGAATAGAACACCCCACCTAGGTATGTCAATGGCGTCAGCACAAACGTCGGTACAATCGCCGCATCATCAAAGCCTCGTGCATAAATTGCATTAACGAATCCGCCGACTGAAAATGCAACAGCGGTCAGCAGCAATACCGCCAGCGTCACCAACGGATGCTCAATGTGAATATCGGTAAAAAACATCGCCACAATAGTCACAAACCCACCAACAATGCAGCCACGCAGCACACCAGCAAAAACATAGCCTGACAAAATCATCGCATTCGACATCGGCGAAATCAGCATCTCTTCGACTGAATTATTAAAGCGCGCACTGTAAAACGACCCGACCACATTGCCGTAAGTATTGTTGATCACCGTCATCATGATTAAGCCTGGTGCAATAAAAGTCGCATACGGATAGCCTTCAAAATCACCAATGCGCTTACCTATCAATTCACCAAAGATCAAAAAATACAGCGTTGACGTCACCACTGCTGGCAATAATGTTTGCGTCCAGATCCGTAAAAAACGGCGAATTTCTTTGCGTACTAACGTCGCAAAAGCATGTAATTGCATAATATTCCTTTTCTATAATCCGTCTCGTTCAAAATTTGTTTTACCCAAATTGCACATGAGACAAGCGATCTGTGACATCGCCTCGCTACTGGGTTAAGATGGCGCTTTTTGGAATGACCATGAGCGAGCATTTTACGCCATCTCCTGAACTGTTGGCACTGCGCGAAAAAATTGACGCCCACGATCAACAACTCGCACGCATGATGTGCGAACGCCTGCTACTCATCATGCAAGCTGCACCACTCAAGCCGCGCTTTGAGGACGTTCGCCTCGAAGACCGCATCGAAGACATCATTGCCAAAGTAATCCCCATTGCCGATGAGTACGGTCTCGACCGCGACTACCTCGAAGCTGTTTACCGCAAAATGATGGATGAATCCATTGACCGTGAAGGCAAGCGCTGGCAACAGCTAAACGAAAGTGAACAATAAGCCTTCCCTGAATAATGCACTCGGAGAAGGCTCACCAATGTCGCATCTCATATACACGATGCTGTGCAACCACACCTCACTTCTGCGCAAGCATCGGCTTGAGGTAATAACCTGTGTAACTGCCTTCGGTTTCTGCGACCTGCTCCGGCGTACCGGTGGCGATAATTTTACCACCGCCGCTGCCGCCTTCCGGACCTAAGTCAACAATCCAATCCGCGGTTTTGATCACATCGAGATTGTGCTCAATGACGACTACGGTATTACCTTGATCGCGTAGACGATGCAATACCGCGAGCAACTGCTTGACGTCGTGAAAGTGTAAGCCTGTCGTTGGTTCGTCGAGGATATACAGCGTACGACCGGTATCGCGCTTGGATAACTCGCGTGCAAGTTTGACCCGCTGCGCCTCACCGCCAGACAGCGTTACTGCATTTTGCCCGAGCTGGATATAGCTCAAGCCAACATCGAGCAAGGTTTGCAGCTTGCGCTGCACGGCGGGAATGTTTTCAAAAAATTCGTGCGCCTCTTCGATACTCATCGACAGCACTTCGTGGATATTTTTGCCTTTATAGGTAATATCCAAAGTTTCGCGGTTGTAGCGCTTGCCTTGGCATACATCGCAGGCAACAAACACATCCGGCAAAAAGTGCATCTCAACCTTGATTACCCCATCGCCTTGGCATGCTTCACAGCGCCCGCCTTTGACGTTAAACGAAAAACGCCCCGGCTTGTAGCCGCGTGCGCGTGCTTCCTGCGTACCGGCAAACAACTCGCGTACACCGGTAAAAATACCGGTATAGGTTGCCGGATTCGAACGCGGTGTGCGCCCAATCGGGCTTTGGTCGATATTGACTACTTTGTCAAAATGGTCCATACCCTCAACGCTTTTATACGGCGCAGGATTATTGCTCGCGCGATTGAGTTCGGTCGCGGCGATCTTGTAAAACGTTTCGTTAATCAGGGTCGATTTACCCGAACCGGATACACCGGTAATGCAGGTTAACAGCCCTACCGGTAAGGTAAGGTCAACATTCTGCAAATTGTGCCCGCTTGCGCCGAACAGGCGCACCACGCGGTCATCTGCGGGCGTACGCTCAGGTATGTCAATCTTTTCACGTCCAGACAGGTATTTTCCGGTCAGTGAATCCTTGCTCTTTTCAATCTGCTTGGGCGTACCTTGGGCAATGATTTCACCGCCATGCGTACCGGCACCGGGACCAATATCGACGACATAATCCGCAGCGCGGATTGCATCTTCATCGTGCTCGACAACAATAATCGTATTACCCAAATCACGCAGGCGAATCAGCGATTGCAACAGGCGGTCATTATCGCGTTGATGCAGACCAATTGATGGCTCATCAAGCACATACATCACCCCGACCAAACCCGCGCCGATCTGAGACGCCAAGCGAATGCGTTGTGCTTCACCGCCGGACAAGGTTTCTGCACTGCGCGCAAGGGTCAAATAATTCAGGCCGACATTGACCAAAAAGCCCAGTCGTTCGCGAATCTCCTTAAGGATCTTCTCGGCAATTTCGCCTTTGCTGCCGTCAAGTGACAAAGAAGACGCCCACTCCTCGGCCTGCCCAATTGACCAGCTGTTGATTTCCGGCAAGGTTTTATCTGCGACGAACACATGGCGTGCGGCACGGTTCAAACGCCCACCTTCACAGCTCGGGCAAATACGGTTATTCAAAAAGCCGCTGATTTCGTCGCGTACACGGTCACGATCCGTTTCGTGATAACGGCGGGTCATAGTCGTGATCACGCCCTCATAAGTCGTCTCGCGCCATTTCTTTTTGCCAAAGCGACCAATGCTCGGCAATTTGATTTTTTCTTTACCTGAGCCGTAGAGAATCACGTCCTGAATTTTTTTCGGCAATTCTTCAAATGGCGTTTCTTCGAGGTCAAAATCATAATGCGCGGCAAGCGCTTCCATCTGCGGGTAAAAATACGGTGTTTTGCGATCCCAGCCACGCACCGCACCGCTGGCAATCGGCAAATACGGATGCACGACCACACGCTTGGGATCAATAAACACATTGACACCCAAGCCATCACAATCAGGGCAAGCACCATGTGGATTGTTAAATGAGAACAGGCGCGGCGCGAGTTCGTTCAGCGAGTAACCACACTGCGGGCATGCATATTTAGCGGAAAACGTTTCATCTTCACGGCTACCGTCCATCGACACAATTTGCACCACGCCATCGGCCAAATCCAGCGCAGTTTCCAGCGATTCAGCGAGGCGTTGCTCAATGCCTTCACGTACCACGAAACGATCGACGACGATGCCAACATCATGCTTACGCTTGGGATCAATAGTCGGCAGGCTGTCCATGTCGTACACTTCGCCGTCAATACGCACGCGCACAAAGCCCTGTTGCTGCATATCGGCAAGCAGCTTGACGTGTTCGCCCTTACGCCCCATCACCAACGGCGCGATCAGCATCATCTTGCTGCCTTCCGGCAAGGCCATGATTTTATCGACCATTTGGCTAATGGTTTGTGCATTCAGCTCAATATCGTGCTCTGGGCAGTGTGGCGTACCGACACGGGCAAATAGCAGGCGCAGATAGTCGTGGATTTCCGTAATTGTGCCCACAGTCGAGCGTGGATTATGGCTAGTTGATTTCTGCTCAATAGAAATTGCCGGAGACAATCCTTCAATGTGATCAACATCCGGCTTATCCATCATCGAAAGAAATTGCCGCGCATATGCTGATAGCGATTCAACGTAACGGCGCTGACCTTCTGCATAAATCGTATCAAACGCCAACGACGATTTGCCCGACCCTGATAGCCCTGTGACGACAATCAGCTTGTCGCGCGGCAAATCAATGTCGATGTTCTTCAGGTTGTGCGTGCGTGCACCGCGAATGGCAATGGTATCCATAAAATTCCGTGGCGAAACAAAACCCAATATTCTAACTCAAACCCTTATTTGATGCAGTGGTTGCCACTCAAATCTTCACTTGCATGAACGGTATACACCTGAAATATGAACTAATAACCCACTACATCAACGACGCCTTATCATAAATTAAGAAAGTTAATTATTAATTTAATTTTGTTACAAAAAACGGTAATAGCAATTTCATCGTATGATCCATTGAGGCCATTATAATGGCGGCTTTCAAGGTTCATAACTAACTAGAGAGGAAGACACCATGCGCATCAGCATTTCCATGCTCGCTCCCATCATAGCAGCGGGATTTTTCTTGCAAAATACCCCCGCTGCCGAATCAACAGACGATTTCCGCTTCAGCTTGGAAGAAATGCAAGATATTGCGAACCCGCACAAACTATCATGGCGTATTTTTTACGATGAGCCATCCAAAGGGCCTGATGCAGCATGGTTTGATGCAGTCAAGCGTGGCAATCTTGAGGCGGTCCAAGATATGGTCGAAAACGGACAAAACATTGAAGCAACCGATGATGAAAGCCTTGGGCAAACTGCGCTGGGCTGGGCTGCTTTTATCGGCTATGAAGATATGGTTGACTACCTCATCGCCCAAGGTGCAGATTTGCACGCCAAAGACCGCGGTGATGTGTTCAATGCGCTTAAATCAGCAGTCTTAGGCAAGAATACCGATATCGTCAAAAAGCTCTACGCACTGCTTGAAGACGAAACCGATATCAACAACCAAACCCTCGACAGCCAAGGCGAAACCATGCTGATGATTGCCGCGAGCAATAACCGCCTCGAAACTGCTGAATACTTGCTCTCACTCGGTGCTGATCCAAACCTCGTAACGACAATCAGACGAAAAAACAATCCGGCCTACGACCAAAGTGCCTTGTCTTACGCTTGTGATCGCGGCTACCCGGATATGCAAAAGCTACTCATCGAGCACGGTGCAATCAATCACCGTACCGGCACGGCAAGCTGCGAATAAGCTCCCACAGTAGACCCAACACAAAAATGCCGCTAGACAATAGCGGCATTTTTGCTAAGCAACTTTTAAATAATGCCAAGGGAAATTGGCAAAAGGGAAATTGGCAAATCGAACTGAGAAATCACTTCGCCAGTTTATTCCACCTCTTTTGGCCAACCGCTTGTATCCACTTTTGGATAGCGCAAATCCATGGATTTTAATGTGTGGATGAGCAGCTGAATAATAACCAAATTACGTGACGACTTGGAATCTGCAGGAATCACATACCACGGTGCGTGATCCGTGCTGGTTGCATTGAGAACACGCTCATATTGCTTCTGATAGTCATCCCACAGCGCACGATCATCGAGGTCACCGAGGTTAAACTTCCAATTTTTGTCTTCGCGGTCGAGGCGCTCTTGCAAGCGTTCGCGTTGTTCTTCTTTGGAAATATGCAAGAAGCACTTGATGATCGTCGTGCCCGTTTCACTCAATAAGCGCTCGAAGTCGTTGATTTGCTTTAAACGGCGCTCTTCTTCCTCTGAGCTGATCCAACCGCGAACTTTTGTAATCAAGACGTCTTCATAATGGCTACGGTTAAAAATCACCAGCTCGCCTTTACGCGGTACTTGCTGGTGAATACGCCATAAATAATCGCGCGCTAACTCGTTTTCAGATGGTGCTTTAAATGCCGCCACACGAATACCAAGCGGATCGCAATTTTGGAAAACATGACGAATAGTGCCGTCTTTACCTGCTGTGTCAGTACCTTGCAGCACCAGCAGCACTTTACGCTCACCTTCAGCGTGTAATATTTCCTGTAGCTCATCCAGCGTCGGGCCAAGTACGGCCAAAGCCTCATTACGCCCCTCTTTACTGTCTGGCAAAAAGTCTTTACTGCTTGGGTCTCTCGCTTGCAGGTCAAGCTTCCCCGAGTTTACGCGATAGTGTTTTGGGTCGAAATCACTCATCCATGTTCCTTTGTATTTTATTAAAAAAGGTCAGTACCGTTTCTGGTACCCAATCAATATGCCCTAAACCACGACCACTGACAAAGCCAATATGACCACCATGATCAGGCTGACACAAAGCCACAGCATCACTAACTTGCGCTTGGTCAGGTAGTGCCGAAGCGGCTAAAAACGGATCATTTTTAGCATTAAGAATCAGCGTTGGCACAGTAATTTGCGGCAATACCGATAATGCCGAACAGCGCGCATAATAGTCAGCGACATCATTAAAGCCATACAATGGAACCGTCACAGCCGCATCAAACTCTGGCAGGGTTTTGCAGTGCAGCTCACGATCTAGCCCTAACTCAGGGAAACGCGTTGCTACCGCCCGTGCTTTTTGACACATCGGACGCATAAAATAAGGATTGTACAATGCTGAAGCAATCAAGCTGCTATTGATCGACTCAGCACTGACCGCCAGATCAAGCGGAGCCGACAGCACAGCAGCAGCGCATGGCAGTACCGCATTTTTCTGCTCACCAAGATAACGCGCAAGCATATTGCCACCGAGCGAGACACCAACGGCATAAATCGTATGATATTGCTTAGCCAACTCAGCCAGCACAAATGCCACTTCATGACTGTCTCCAGCGTGATAGGTCAACGGAGCAGTATTTTCTACCCCACCACAGCCGCGATAATGCGCAACAACGCCATGCCAACCGCGCTTTTGTACCGCCTCCATCAATGCGCGCGCATAATGGCTACTGCTCGACCCTTCAAGGCCGGTAAAGAGCACAACTAGCGGTGCATGCGTATCACCAGCATCTATAAAATCGTAAGCAACTTGCGTCTGCCCACTGCTGTCAAGATGTAATTCTCGGCGGTAGTCGGGTAATGGCGGCTGGCGCAACTTGGCATAAACCGTTTCACTGTGCGCACCAAGTAACCACCATAGTGGCTTAAAAGTATTTCGTGGTTCATTCATTTGAATATTATAGCGACCAATAACGCTCGCCCCTATGCGACTTGGCAAATGAATTTCACTTTTTTCATAACACCAACATTGCAAATTCACATAATTATCCTAGACTAGATGCTTTTGATCGCAAGCACACCCATGTCTTTACCCATTCAAAGCGAATTACACAATCTCAACATTGAGTCGCAAACACGTCTGCTCAGCCCAAGAGCATTAGCCAGACGCTACCCGGTAACCGCTACCGCAAAAATGACCATCTTGCACGCACGCCAGACCATACGCAACATCCTAGACCGCAAAGATCCACGTAAAATTGTGGTTGTCGGCCCATGCTCCATTCACGACACCAAAGCAGCGCTCGACTATGCGCGTCGGCTTCAAGTACTTGCCCATGACATTGCCGATGAGTTTTTTGTCGTCATGCGAGTCTATTTTGAAAAGCCGCGCACTACCGTAGGCTGGAAAGGGCTCATCAACGACCCTGACCTCGACGATACATTTGATATCGAAAAAGGACTACACATTGCCCGCGAATTAATGATCCACATCAGTGAGATGGGGCTTCCGATTGGCACAGAAGCACTCGACCCAATCTCACCACAATACATTGGCGATTTAGTTAGCTGGACGGCAATCGGTGCGCGCACCGCGGAGTCCCAAACCCACCGTGAAATGTCCAGCGGCTTATCAACGCCTGTTGGCTTCAAAAACAGTACTGATGGCTCACTGGAAGTCGCCATTAATGCCATTGAGTCAGCTTCACGTGAACACAGCTTCCTTGGCATTGATTCAGACGGCTATACCGCTATCACTCGTAGCCGAGGTAACCCTTATGGCCATATCGTCCTGCGTGGCGGCAACAGCGGACCAAACTACGACAGCGTCAATATCGCCATTTGTGAAGAGATCCTGCGCAGTAAAAACATGCCAGCCAATTTGATTGTCGACTGTTCACACGCCAATTCCAGCAAAGATCCACAGCGTCAACCGTTGGTATTCCAGAACTGTATCCATCAAATCACTGAAGGGAACCAGTCAATTGTCGGCATGATGCTCGAGAGCAATATCAACAGTGGTAATCAGAAGCTTGAAAAAGACCTCAGTACCCTCAAATACGGCGTCTCAATCACTGACGGCTGTATCGACTTCACTACTACCGACACGTTACTGCGTGAAGCACGAGAACAAATTAAGCGCTACCGGAGCAAATCATGAGCAAGCAACGCAATCCGCAACATCTCACTGGTGTACGTATTATCGCGGGCAAACACCGCGGCAGAAAAATAGATGTGCTTGACCGCCCTGGTCTACGCCCCACCCCAGACCGAGTTCGTGAAACTGTTTTTAACTGGCTGCAATTTGAACTACCAGACGCTCATGTATTAGATGCTTTTGCCGGTAGTGGTGCCATGGGCTTAGAGTGCCTGTCACGAGGTGCGGCCAGTGTCCACTTTATCGAACAAGACAGTGAAACCGCTGAACACATCAGCGAAACCCTGCAACAATGGGGCGAGCGCCATGCTCGTGTGCAGATAGCAGACGCACTACGCCAAAGCCAGCCTCATAGCGCCTATGATGTTATTTTTATTGACCCACCGTTTGCCGAGAACCTGCACCAGCAAGCTATTGACCACTTTTGCCAACCCACATGGCTCAAACCACATGGATTGCTTTATATAGAAACTCCCCACAAACTCGATACACTCAAACTACCGGAAGGCTACCAGTGGCAAAAGAACCGCCAAGCTGGTCGGCTGCATTTTGGGCTAATCGGTCGTAGCATTGATGAATGAGCGTAGCGCAATATACCCAGGCACTTTTGACCCGATAACCGTTGGTCACCAAGATATTATCACTCGTGCCAGTCGGCTGTGCGACAGGCTTTATGTCTGCATTGCAGTGGGACACCATAAAAAAACTCGCTTCAATCTAGAAACGCGCAGTGAAATGGTCACAGCCGTCATCAAAACACTTGATTTGGCTTGCCCCGTTGAAGTTGTACCATTCTCGGGGCTACTCATCCAAACATGCCAAAAGTACCATGCACATACGATCATTCGCGGTTTACGCAACAACGCAGACTACGAATATGAACGCCAACTTGCGCTCATGAACCGCCATCTAGCCCCCTCCATCGAAACCGTTTTCCTCAATACCAGTGAGCATCTCTCCTATATCTCATCGACCATGATTCGTGAGATTGCCCAACTTGGTGGTGAGCTTGATGGCTTAGTACACCCAATTGTTAAGCAAAAATTAATTGCCAGACATTGATTATCCTTAAAAGATTTGTGTATGATGACCGAGAACTTACATCATGTTCACTTAAGGAGTTATCTTATGAAGAAATCACTGAAAATTGCTGCTGTTTCAGCAATGGCACTCGTTTTTGCTGGTTGCGCAAGCGACAACCAAAAAGTTGCAAACTCTGACATGGCTGACCTGAAAGCCTCTGTTGAAGAAGCACGTGCTGCTGCTGTTCAAGCAAATCAAAATGCTCAGGCTGCCTATGAGTTGGCTTCTCAGAATGCTGAGAAAATCAACCGTGCATGGCGCAAGTCTCAGCTCAAGTAATTGCTTCGGCAAACACTTGAACGAAACGGACACTTCGGTGTCCGTTTTTTATATATACACAACCTAAGTTAAATAGCCACCACGCACACCAGCAGATGCTTTGCCCGTTCATCAGAAACACCCACCATCCATAAACGATAAAAAACTGCTACTGCCCTTCCCTTTTCGCCATAAATCCGTACAATAGCCCTCTTTTTTAAGCAAATTCATTTTTCGAGGATATTATGCTAGCTATTCGTCTTGCCCGTGGCGGCTCTAAAAAACGCCCTTTTTATCATGTTGTTGCAACTGACAGCCGCAATGCGCGTGATGGTCGTTTCATCGAACGTTTGGGCTTCTTCAACCCACTGGCTCGTGGTCAAGAAGAAGAACTTCGCTTAGATATCGACCGCATCGATTACTGGGTTAGCCAAGGCGGCCAAGTCAGCGATCGCGTCAAGAGCTTGATCAAGCAGCACAAAAAAGCTCAACAAGCCTAAGTTTATCTATATGCCTGAGCAAACCGCCCTTATCTACCTCGGGCGGATTAATGGCGTACACGGTGTTCGCGGCTGGGTCAAAATCCATTCGGACTGTCGGCCGCGAGAAACCATCTTCAGTTATTCCACTTTTATTGCCAAGCGTGGCAGCCGTAGTTCGAGCGAACTTAAGCTGACTGACGGCCGTACACAGGGCAAAGGCCTTGTGGCAAAATTTGAAGGCATTGATGATAGGGACAGCGCTTATGCACTCAATGGGCTATCTCTTTATGTCCCGCGCAGCGCACTGCCTGAACCAGATGAAGATGAATTTTACTGGGCTGACCTTATAGGCCTTACCGTCATCAATCAAACTGGCGAAACACTCGGAGAAGTTAAAGAACTTTTCGAAACAGGCGCAAATGATGTGATGATTGTACGTAGCCCAAACAATAAAGAAATATTGATCCCTTTTGCTGTACCTGAATACGTACTCGAAGTTGACTTTGAGCGTAATGTCATGACCGTTGATTGGTCACTTGATTGGCTTGAAAATGAATAGTCATGCGCTTTGATGTAGCTTCAATCTTTCCCGACTTAATCAGCCATTGGTTCACCAAAGGTGTCGTCGGGCGCAGTATCGACCAGGGTAAGTTGACACTGCATAACTGGAATCCTCGTGATTACAGCACTGATAAGCATCAGCGTGTCGATGACAGACCTTTTGGTGGCGGACCAGGAATGGTGATGCAGTACGCACCACTCGCTGCAACTGCAAGCGCCATTGAGGCCGCAGATCCACATCCTGTATTCAATATACTACTCAGTCCACAAGGCGAACACTTCAACCAAAGCCTCGCTTCTACGCTTGCAGCAGAGAAGCCACGCATCGCGCTTTGGTGCGGACGCTACGAAGGAATGGATCAACGATTTATCGATCAACACATTGATTTAGAAATATCTCTTGGTGATTATGTCCTCTCGGGAGGAGAGATTGGTGCAGCAATCATCATTGATGCTGTCGCACGATTTATCCCTGGAGTATTAGGCGATATTAATTCAGCCTATGAAGACTCATTTCAAAATCATTTATTTGACCACCCACACTATACACGCCCTGAAATTGCTGGTAGAATCCCCGCCCCTGAAATTCTGCTCAGTGGCGACCATGCGCGCATAGCAAAATGGCGCCTGAAACAAGCGCTGGGTAGAACCTTTTTACAACGCCCCGACATGATCGACCGGCTTAATCTCAATAAAGAGCAGGAAGCGTTGTTAGCTGAATTTTTGCAAGAATATCAAATCGGAGAGCCGTGATGAGCAACATTATTGATACATTAGAACAAGAGCAGTTCAAGAAAGACCTGCCCGAATTCAACCCTGGCGACACCATCGTTGTACAGGTAAAAGTCCGTGAAGGAAACCGTGAACGTTTACAGGCTTTTGAAGGCGTTTGCATCGCTAAGCGCAACCGTGGCATTGGTTCATCGTTCACTGTGCGTAAAATCTCACACGGTGAAGGTGTAGAGCGTGTATTCCAAACGCACAGCCCACTGGTTGACTCAATCCAAGTCAAGCGCCGTGGTGACGTTCGTCGCGCCAAACTTTACTACCTGCGCGGTTTGGAAGGCAAGGCTGCACGTATCAAAGAAAAGCTGGTTAGCAAGAAAAAATCGGCTTAATCCATGCTGGACGATCGCGATCAGTTATTGATTGCGCAATTAACCGCGCTGTGTCGTAAGACGAGCGCGGTTATTTTGTCTTATTACGGTGATCAGGAGCGCTTGGACATCCAAACCAAAGCGAATGACACACCGCTCACACAAGCAGATCTTGCTGCTCATGACTTACTGATCACTAATTTACCGTCTATCATTGATCTACCGGTTATTAGTGAGGAGTCCGATGGCCAATCTCAACTACGCCGTCACTCTGATTACTGGCTGATTGATCCTATCGATGGCACACGTGAGTTTATCGAGCAAACTGATGGTTTCTGTATTGCCATCGCTAGAATCGTTAACCACCGCCCTGTTCTTGGCTATATTTTTTCACCAACCAGTAATGAGTTTTGGTTTGCGTTAAATGGAAAAGGTGCATACAAAGGCATCTATCCAAAGACCTCAGCCGACAAGCACCCAATAGCGCAAGCTTATACCTTTGAAAAACTACGATGCCGGCCTATCCATACCCCGATTACCATCATCACAGCACGCCGTACATTACGCAAAAGAATGGAAGCATATCTTGAGCGTTCTTTTGGAGAATACCAGCATAAGACTGCAGGGAGTGCACTCAAATTTTGTCACATCGTTGAGGGATATGCAGACATTTATCCCAAAACCTCTGCAGCAACCAGTGAATGGGATATTGCCGCTGGCGATATTTTATTGCACGAAGCAGGAGGTGGACTACGCCTTGCTGATGGTAGTATTCCACGTTATGGCTATAACGACACTACACTTAATCCCCCTTTTCTTGCCTATGGTGCTGAGCTCTCCGAAGATACAATTAAACACTATTGCGCCCTTCTGCGCGATGCCATCACTCAAACCTAACCCGGTAGAATAATAATGCACGACTTTAAACGCCCAAGTGACAGCGAAATACAACTCGGTTTATTGATGCAACCAGAGCACGCCAATCATGGTGGCAATATTTTTGGAGGCTACTTACTCTCCCTGATGGATCAGGCTGCTTTTGCCTGTGCGAGTAAGCACGCACAATGCTACTGTGTGACAGCTTCAGTTAATACAGTTAACTTTCGCACTCCAATCAATGTCGGAGACTTCCTTACCCTAAAAGCGCGTGTTAACTACACAGGAAGTACCTCAATGGTCATTGGTATGCGTGTTGAAGCTGAAAACCTGATTGAAGGCAGCGTTCGCCACAGTAACTCTAGTTACTTCACCATGGTCGCAAAGGATGAAGATGGCAACCCAACCAAAATCCCGGGGCTAATTCTCGAGCAAAAAGATGACATACGCCGCTTTGTGCGTGCCTATGAGCGGCGTGAAGATCAAAAGCGCCGCATGAATCGCTTCAATGATAAGAAGTTTGTACTGGACGATGAAACGATAGAATGGTGCCGTAAGCAGAATGTTAAGCTAAAAATTTAACAAAAATATAAGCCGACAAGATAGCGCATACTTAACTACACCCTCACATTTATCTACAGATACATTCCAAAAACAAACTATCCATTGTGTTTGTACCCTAATAAATAGCACCGTCTTATCTATAAAAAGATAGACAAGCGTTAAGAATGGATATGCCCGAGAATAAACCAATGCGCTATCGTCGGCTATCCTAAAATACTCTCAGGGAGTAAAAGTCAGTCCTTGAGAATCTGTCTCGGCCAGCACTATGGATAATCATTTAGCACCCTACTGGCCAAGTTCATACATAGCGTCTTAATTCAAAGTCTATAGTAATGGTTTCGACGAGTATCTAAAGTCAGCCTCCATAAGCAATAGTATTTTTTCTAATTGTTTCCAGAGTGTTCCACGCACTAAAAGTACTTCCCAAACAAATGCTGACTAAATTAGTTGCTGTTTTAGGTATCTGCCGACTTTGCCTTCAAAGATAGTGTATCCAAGCTTTATCAGCTTACTACTGAAAATTTAGTTCTCATTCAAGCCCACTGACCCGGTAAAATTGATAGAATTTACCACGCCACTTCCCAAGCAAATTATTTATAACCATCCACCAGCTATTCTATGTGCAAAAAGCAGCACATTATTTTTTAGCTCAAGCTAATCAACGTAACGATCTCACAACAGTGAAATGTGTAGAGATAGAAGAAGTGCAGCAAATTTCCAGGCTATCACTATGCGGCACAATCTGTTTTTACCACACTCAAATAGATGAACACAGTCACAATTTTGATCTGTGATATTCGATCAAAAGTCATCTATTTTAGTGTGATCCGTATAAAAAATTTAAAAACTCAAAATTGCTGACCCACAGCTAAGGCATCATCACATAACGTTGATAATGCGTTGACCAGTGTGCATTAAGTTCAATGCCATAAGCCTCATCAAGTGCTAGCTCAGAGGCCAATTGCTCAGGGATAAAATGCCCCACCATTGCGCCATCTTTTAGCAAGACAAGCGTATCTGCGTTATTGAGTGCCAAAGCAATATCATGTAAGACGCATACAATCGTCAACCCACGAGACTTCAATTGCTGCAATAAAGCCATCAAGCTGTACTGATGGCGCACATCCAAATGGTTAGTTGGCTCATCGAGAAATAAAACCTTGTCCTGTAGCGACATATCCGGTTCAGCCAAAATTTGTGTAAGTATGCGGGCAATATGCGTCCGGTGTTGCTCTCCACCAGAAAGTTGCTGATAGTTTTTCTTAGCCAGGTGGGTTATGTCCAACCACGACATTGCTTGATCAATGACTACATCATCAAAGCAATTAGCCGCATCTTGTCGATAGACGTCACGACCAAAGGCAACAATGTCACGCACACTCATTGCAAAAGGTAAAGCAGCTGTCTGCGGCAATACAGCTCGTCGCCTGGCCAACTCAATTTTTGAA
This sequence comes from Cardiobacteriaceae bacterium TAE3-ERU3, assembly GCA_019218315.1. Lineage (NCBI taxonomy): Bacteria > Pseudomonadati > Pseudomonadota > Gammaproteobacteria > Cardiobacteriales > Cardiobacteriaceae > Cardiobacteriaceae bacterium TAE3-ERU3. The sequence continues at coordinate 36,762 of JAHUUI010000004.1, forward strand.
TACGTAGATAGAGATTTATCAGCAATACTAACTTGACCATTCATGTCGGGGAGGTCCCCACACAAGCACTTCAATAACGTCGACTTTCCCGCACCATTTGGCCCTAGAAAGACATGAAACTGCCCTGCATTCATCTGCAATCGACCAACAGCAATCAACTGCTTATTCGACCTTGGAGTATGGTAGCTCAACCCATTAACAGAAATCATACATTGCCCCGTGCGACATTACGCCATACCAGCCACCCCAAAAATGGTGCGCCAATAATGGCAGTTACAATGCCTATTGGCAACTCCGCAGGTGTAATCACGATTCGGGCAAACAAATCGGCTAACATCAATAATAATGCCCCACACAATGCACTGGCCGGTAACAGCCAGCGATGGTTCGCACCTACAATACTGCGCATCATATGTGGTACAACCAATCCAACAAAAGCAATACTTCCGGAAAATGCTACGCATACCCCTGAGAGTAACGCAACCAGCAAAATTAACCGTCTTTTGCTCTTACCCATTTCAAAACCAAGATGACCAGCAACATGCTCACCAAGCATCATGGCATTTAAAGCCCTCGCCTCTCCATACAATAGTGGTAATGTAAAAAGTAATACAACAAATAAAATCGATAGTTTAATCCAATCAAATGAAGCCAATGATCCCATACTCCAGAACGTCAAAGACCGAATTTGTTGATCATCAGCCATATAGGTTAATAACCCTGTCATCGCACCGGCAAAAGCGGCCAATGCAATTCCCATCAAAAGCATAATTGCAATATGTAATTGACCATTTTGCTTAGATAAGCGATAGAGCAGCATCGTGCTACACCAGCCGCCAACAAATGCACTGATTGGCAAAGCATAACTGGCATCAAATGGTAGTGTGGCCAGTACGCCCACAGGTAATAAAACAATCGTCAGTGACACGAATAAAGCTGCACCACTCATGATGCCAACGATACCCGGATCAACCAAAGGATTGCGGAATAACCCTTGCATTGCAGCACCAGTTAAAGCCAAAGAAGCACCAACCAACATTGCTGCGAGGGTTCTGGGCAAACGGATATACAACAAAATATGCTGTAAACTACGTGCTTGTACTGTCTCGTCAGACCACAATACAGATACAGGGATATCAACCGCACCGTAAAAGACGCTTAGTAGAAAGCACAGCACCAAAGCCAATGATAGTGCAAAGAGTACAATTACTGGCATACTACGAAGATTATTCATTCACAGCACCGTTAACAATAACATTGTTGCCAGGTCAACTTTTCGCCATTGCCACCAAGGCTTTTCGTACAGCCATAGCATCCTGTGGCTCATCTTCAAAAGGAATAAAGTGCAGTGACTTTCCATGACGCAAAACAAAGCCATATTGATGCAAGTCAGTCATAACAACATCATCACTATCTTGGACTTCAATACCCGCTGCTCTTAAATAACGGCGCATAGCATCAACATGATCATCATTCATATGTGTCAACATGCGCATTTTATCCGCTTCAGTAAATGGGCAAGACGTAAAAGGCGCATAGCCAGCAACCCAGCGAATATCACCAAATCCCATGATGACACGATATTTTTGAACCTCTAAGCGAAAGAAATGAAAATCGTGCATACTGTCAAAGTGCCGTGCATTTGGATAATGAGCGAAATATTTCTCCCCAACTGCAGCTATTTCATCTTCCGGTACAGCCAGTAAATCTCCAATCATACAAATACGCCATTGGGTTTGAACGTCCCCGCCGACTACTGGTTCACGCAAAAAAATGGATGCTTTAGGATTGGCAATGGCATTGCCAGTATGCTCAGCAATATTTGCAATCAGTATGACTGGCCTAAATTGATCATCTAGCATAAAAGGGACAACCGAGCTTACCGGATAACCTGCGAGAGGATGATCATTACGACAAATCGTCGCCAAGCTACCTGAAAAGCTCGCACAAACTTTCGCACGGACATCAGCCATAGCCTGTTTTGTCGTATAGTTATTGGCACGTAATGCCTCGCGGTCTTTATTATGGGATTGGCTCATTTAGTAATACCTCACTTTTCTTTTTTAATACAAGGTGTAATTTTTTCCGCAATTTCTTGCGCCGTAGCAGCTGTATCAGGGCCAAAGCCAAGTGTTTTCATAATATTGACCTGAAAGACACAACCATCTTGCATGGCTGGATGGCTATCAAGTACTTCGTAGCGCCCTTCAGCCAACGGCTTGATGATACTTGAATCATCACTTTCATTACGCAATGCAACCAATACAGCATCTGCATTATTCAAAGCCAAAATTTCATTAGACATTGGCTTCATACCTTCAAAGTCAAGAGATAAATCTCCCCCTAAGATATTTGCTATATGCTCACCCGCACTGTTTTTTCCCAAGCCAAAGATCCCACTTCCCGTATCGAGCAATACAACCAACTCAGGCAAACGAGGATACGCAGCTTTACTGACATCAAGTGCTTTTTCTTCATCAAGTTGCTGAGCAACGAGTTCTTGTGCCTGCGTCATTCGATCAAGTACTTCACCTAGCCGGATAATGTCATCATTGATCCCATCCAAAGTCTGCTCATCTTTTATATAAAACAAAGGTAATCCAGAGTTTTCCAATTGTTTCACTACTGCTGGAGGGCCCGCATCAGGAGCAAGAATTACGAGATCAGGTGCCATCGACAAAATACCTTCTGCAGAGAGATGACGGCGATAACCTATTTTAGGTTTATTTTGCATTACTTCGAAAGGCAATAAACTGGTTGTATCGACTGCAACCAGATTTTCAGCTAAGCCCAAGCGCACCACTACTTCTGAAGCATTACCGCTGGTAGAAACGATACGTTGAGGACTTTCGGCAGATGCGGCTAAACTCAGAGTAAGCATCAAACACAACACAGATTTTTTCATCGGAACTCCTAATTATTCTGCCTGATTTAACAACGAACAATAACAAAAAATATTTTTACAACAGCAACGTAGCAAATAAATAGACACCACGAAACACTATGAATTTAAGTTAATCTCGCGATAATAAACTATAAGATAAAGAATAACAATATTTATAACGATAATGGTTTACATTGAATACACATATATTTATAGTACAAACCTCAGCCTTGTGGAGTACATCGTGAGTTATCTAGAATTAATAAAAACCAATCTTGATTTGGTTATTTTTGCTGTTCTGGGCTTAATGAGCATCATTATGTTATGGAAAACAATAGAGCGTTACTGGTTTCTCAGCCAGATTAACCTCGATAACTATAAAGACATTCATCTTCTGGATAATGATCTAGAAAAGGGGCTTAACCCGATTTACACCATTGGCGCGAATGCACCCTACGTAGGCCTACTTGGTACAGTTATCGGTATTCTGATTACCTTTTATGATATGGGTCAAGCTGGTGGTGACATTGATGCAGGTGAAATTATGATTGGACTTGCACTGGCTTTAAAAGCAACGGCATTAGGTATATTAGTCGCCATTCCTTCTGTAATTTTTTACAACATGTTATCACATAAAGTCTCTGTTAGACGCAACCAATGGCTGTCAAAGCAAGCACAGAAAACACCGTAAGATGATAATTACATGAAAAAATTCGACCAGATCAACGTCATTCCCTTCATTGATATCATGCTGGTACTGCTTGCAATTGTCTTGATGACAGCAAGCTTCATCTCGCAGGGTAAAATTAAAGTTAGTGTTCCTGAAGCTGAAACAGCTACAGCTGTCACTGCAGATGATATAAGTGGCCACTATATTACTGTAACAAGTGAAGGCATTTATTATCTCAACGATTTAGCTACTGATATCGAATCACTAAGTACCGATATGGCAACATGGTCACAAACTTCGCCTGTAACACTCAAAATAGACGCTAATGCCGTATTTAATGAGTTCATACAAATTAGCGACTTACTTAGAAAATATCAGCTCAATAATGTACAAGTCATCACCTTGCCTAAAGCAGAATGATGCGTAATTTTGTATCCTTTCTTCTCTCGCTAATCATCAATCTAATAATCATTGGTGGGATTTATTTACTTTCAAATCAACCAATGCCTGATAAAACCGACCTCGGCGAAGCCATGTTAACTTGGGAGTGGATTACTGAACCTGAGCCAGTTATTGAACCTTCCCCTATTGCAGAGAAGCCTGAGCCAGAATCTGAACCGGTTGTAGAACCGGAACATAAACCTGAGTCTGAATTTCCACCCAAAGAAGTTATTAAGCAACCGAAGTGTGCACCGGAATTATCAGCATCTGAGGCAGAGAAAAAAGCATTTAACCCTGATCCTGACTGCCCTCCGGATATTATCGCTGAATACGAACAAAAACGCTTAGAGCAGAAGCTCGAGAGCGAGCGGCTGCAGAAGCTTGAACGTGAGAGACAGCAGAAGCTTGAGCGTGAGCGACAGCAGAAGCTTGAGCGTGAGCGACAGCAGAAGCTTGAGCGTGAGCGACAGCAGAAGCGTGAGCGACAGCAGAAGCTTGAGCGTGAGCGACAGCAGAAGCTTGAGCGTGAGCGACAGCAGAAGCTTGAGCGTGAGCGACAGCAGAAGCTTGAGCGTGAGCGACAGCAGAAGCTTGAGCGTGAGAGACAGCAAAAGCTTGAGCGTGAAAGCCAAGCTCAACAACAATCAACGTCAAACGTAAATCCTTTTGGTAATCTTGACTATGCCACATCAGGCAGCGCTGTTAATTCATCTGGCACTCTGGGTCAAAGTGGCCAAGGCCAAAGCGGCAAGGCAGGTGGCACACCTCAAGGAACAGGAACTCGCAATGGAGGCGGCAGTGGTCAATCTAAAGGAACATCTGCTAACACTATCGCATCTTATACAAATGGGCTACGTGCTGCCATTGAACGCAACCAACGATACCCAAGACGTGTTCAACGCATGGGTATTACTGGACAAGCTGTAGTAAGCTTTACGGTACAGCCTAATGGATCTTTAACTAATGTTCGCCTCAGCCGTTCCTCTGGGAATAGCTCGCTAGATCAAGAAGCAGTAGATACAGTAAAACGTACCGGGCAATATAAACCAACGCCAACAGGCAATGCGATGCCCCTGTCAATTCCAATCAATTTCACGCTAAGATAGGTAAACCAAGCAAACCCAATATTACTTAATCACTCGCACTTCATTGACTCCTGAAGATCTATGCGAAACACAACTTCTGATATCTAAAGCCTTTGGTTTGTGCTGTCTAGCTAAGCTCATGCTGAGCTGTTTAAAACAATGGCTCACTAAAGTCATATTCAAAGCTATCCACCGCACTAACCATACCTTCACCCTGGAGTAATTGTAAATCATAAGGCCACACGCGGGAAAGCTGTGCTGGTGATTCCATATAATCGACAATAATCGTTTGCCCATATTCTTCAGCATGATTTTTAACGGCAGCCATGAAGCGCTCTTCTTCTTCATCTTCAAAGGTATCAATTTCGCGCATATCAAGCTTAAGCACATCAGGCCCAATTTTTTCCAATAGCTCTTTCACATCATCATCAAAGCGACCAATTTCGGTTATTGCCACATGGCTGCCATATTTACGCATATTGTTAGTAAAGTTTAGGGCTCCACTAAATGTGTTCAACGCTGTGTCGAGAGTGATTTCAAAAGTAGCTTGTTCTGGGGCAATGCCCGTCTGTTTGAATTGGCTAATCAGCCAGTCAACGAAAGTTTGGTCTTGAACTGATGAAGAAGTCAACCCGATATAACCATTAATAGCGCGTTGATTTCCATCAAAACAAAGAACATCTTGAATAAATGCATTTACTTTAAGTTCATCAAGTACTTTACTCATATTTTGCCGCTCAGCTACAGCAACCAAACTATCTAATTCAAAATCATCCCCCTGATCGGCATCTAACTCCACATCTAACTCAACACCAAAGCGTGGCACACCATCTGCTTCAAGATGACTAATAGGTAAATATTTAACTTTCAGCCTTTGATCATCAATAATTTTTTGCAACTGCAATATCTTTCGTTCATCATTACGCGACAGTTTATTGGTATTTCCTGTCGTCAAATGGTCTTGACTCTGGCTCATTGATAGAGCCTTAACCGCCCTAAAACTGCTAGACAATAGCTGGCTATCCGTCATTTCAGGAGAAACCGTATCAACTAATGTATAGACTTCCGGATGCACCATTCGATCAATACCTTCTGGAATTTCTCCTTGTAATTGAGTAATCAACTTTTCCATACGCTCAATCGCTACATGGCGTTCTCCTTGAGCCAATAGGATTAGGCAGTCGTCATTAAAACGTGTTGCAATAGTTGACGGTGGCATAAAACGTGTGACGCTTTTAGCAACACTATGCATTAATAGCTCAGCAGCATCATAGCCATCTTGCCCCCAAATCTCTCTATAATTTTCTAGCCACAAAAAAATCCAAATACCGAGTGACTCAGCAGATTTATTATCTTTACGCTGATTCGCCAATAATTGTTGTATGGCACTAAAGCCCATCAAACCTGTTGTTCTATCAGTACTAACAGCTACCCCACCAGCTTGGTTTACTTCCCTCCAATTGAGTTGAACAGCTTCTTCTCCATAAAAATTAACCTGACTCGCAGTACACTGTAACGTTTTTTTTGTACCACTTTGGGTTTGGATCTCAAAAGAATCACTGGCACTCAAATTATGTCCCGATGCCGTCTTTAATAATATCTTTAAGGCTTTCTCTGACTTTGGTGTCACTAAGCTTAGCAACGTCAAATCATCAAGTTCCGACTTATCTTTAATCGCAAAGCAATCTAAAAACGCTTTATTTGCATCTATAAACAACCCATCTTGAATATAGCAAAGAGGATCAGGTGAATATTGGTATAAAGCATTGTTTAATTGTGACAAAGCATCACATTGACATTTCAATTCATCAATTTTTTTTAGACGTTTATTGTCTTCAATAACTTGTACTGTGTGTTTAACAGCACTTAATATATCTACTGGTTTTATACAGTAGTCCGCACCCGCTTTGATAAAATCGTTACAATTTTTTTCAGTCACAGCCAATATTGGAATATTGGCTGATACATTAGCATTTTGTTTTTTTAGTTTTAATACATTCTCAGCTTCATTACCCACCATGATGAGAATATCAGGAATGTCTTTTTTTAGTAGGTCTTTAACCTGCCAAACTTGATCACAAGTTTGCTCTTCCACTACATATTCACTTTTCAGATTCCGAAAGAAAATATGGTTCCATTCCATATTCTGGCTAACAAGAATAATTTTGCAGTGTTCCAAAGTTCCGTATGAATTCATGTCGTACCTAAGCGTTATTATTCACTAAAATTATTGTTGAAATTGATCTCGCATAAACCATAGCAAGATCAGCGAAGGCACAGCCATAACAGCTGTTAAGACAAAGAAAATTGTCCAACTTCCGCCCAACCAATGATCAAGCACAAAACCGCTGGATGAAGCGAGTAACATACGAGAAAAACTTGCGGTAGAGGCTAATAGCGCATACTGCGTGCCGGTAAACTTCCGATCTGAACATACTGTCGATATAAAGCCAACGAATGCAACGGTCGAAAACGCAGTTGTAATGTTATCTGCCACAACGGCAAAGGCCAAAAACCATGTTTGCGGGCCGATAATAGCAAGTACAGAATAAAGCAGATTAGTCGATGCCATGGCAATGCCACCATACATAAGCGCCTTCCAGCTTTTCATCTGCCCAGCAATAATACCACTGACCAATGCAAGTATCATTAAAGACACCCAACCAAAGATTTTTGCGTAACGGCTAATTTCTTGATCACTAAAGCCAATATCTTTATAAAACAGAATGGCTGAGCGACCCAAGAATGCTTCACCAAGTTTAAACAAAAATACAAATGCAAGCAGTATCAAGGCAAATTTAGCGCCACGAGATTGAAAAAGAGATCTAAATGGCGCAATAACCACCTGTTCAAACCACCCACCAGCACTCTGAACAGATTCATCAGTCACCTCAACACCAAGTACTTTTCGGTGGATTGGTCGATAAATAAGCCAAGTCAAGATAATGGCAAGTACAAAAAACACGCTGAGATACAAATATACCTGCTGCCAAGCAGCATTGGCATCTATCGCATGGTCTTTTAAATAGCCAACAATTTCTAGCCCTAGAGCACCACCCAGGCTAAAGCCCGTCCACCATCCAGCTGTTGCAAAGCCCGCTCCCATCGATAGCAGCTCACTATGCCCCGGTGGTGTAATTTCAATACGCAACGCATCTATCGCTACATCTTGTAACGCAGATGCAAATGTAAGTACCAATGTCGCGCCGACCAAAAGCCACAGGCTCGATGCAACGTCAACGCGACTCGCAGCCAAGCAAGCAACGAGCATCAAGCTTTGCATTGCGATAATCCAGAAACGGCGACGATCAAGCCCCAACCCACGATAGCGATCTAGCAGTGGCGCCAATAACCAGTTAAATGCGTATAAGATGGCGATTGCACCAAAAGCCGTTATTGCACTGCGTGAATAACCAGTATCTTTGAGCCATACAGTAACTAATGAGAAAACAAAGATTTGAGGGTAGCCACTCATGACACCCAATAGAAAAACCTTTGCCATCAATGGCCACTTTTTAACAGCAGGAGAAGGGGCTGAATGCTGCATGCAAAAGTCCTAATTAAAAGAGGGAGGTATTATCATACTTTAATAATCATCTGCCAAGAGGTTATTATTTGCTTTCCAACTTAGCTTGCTCACCTAAAGGACAGATGAGGCTAAAACATTAGTATATAATTGACGCACATTTTTTACTTAAAGCCATTATGTCTGGATTAAGCAACGCACTTACCAAACTTACGCAAACCAACCAGCCGATTTGGCAAGCACCGCTGCCATTTGATCTAATTCCTGCACATGTAGCTGGAACAATCAGTGCGCACGGCGCATTGGGCGCAATAAGAATTGGTGAGCATAGTAACAAGAATGATCTAACAGCAGCTATCGAAGCTTATAAACTACATCACAACCACCCTGCTTTCTGCTTCGCTCATGCCCTACCCAATACTGATACTGCCTTAGCTAACCAAGATGAATATCAGCACCTTTTCGCACAAGCGGGATTGGAAACATCGCAAATTGGTCAGCCTGATACATTTTCAGAACTACTCGAGATAGCGATTAACAGCCAACCTCGCGCTATTGGCTTTGCTCAAGGTCTTCCCCAAAGACACGACTTGGAACGTATCCGTACAGCATCAATACTCACATTTGCCATTTGCCACAGTGTTGCCGAAGCTGTTGTCGCAGAAGATCAGGGAATAGATATCGTTGTTCTGCAAGGTGATGAAGCGGGAGGCTTACACAGCCACTTCCCAAATACATTACCGCAACAACCACAAAACGTATTGACTTTGCTCAAGCAAGCCCGCGAACTTGTCTCCTGCCCGCTTGTTGTATGGGGTGATTTCCCTCAAGGCCGAGATATTGTCGCAGCAATCATTTCTGGAGCCCAAGCGGTTATGATTGATCGACCACTGCTTTCTTGTAATGAAATAGAGCTAAATGAATCCCAGCGCACCCAACTACAAACTCAGAATGAAACACAAAGTCTCATCAGTGATCAATTCAGCACGCTTCCCATGCGCTTACTGCCTAACCCATTGACGGAACGCTTACACAGCGACCACCCTCAGCGTGAAATCATTTTGCATGAGATTCTACGCCGCAGACCGGAGTGGCGTCCGTTATGTGTTTCCCCAACACTATGTAAGCAGTATTCAACCATCAGTGACTGCTTCAATGCCTACCAGCAGGATATCGCACAATACCTCGCCTAATGCCAACGCACCAACTCTCACCTGCTGAGCTTGAATGGCGTAATGGTGCGCCATTTAGCATCCACTATGGTGATATTTTTTACAACCCGGAAGACGGCTTTGCAGAAAGCGACCACACTTTTATTAATGGCAATGATCTAGCTCGGCGCTTTAGCGAGCTCAACACCAATGGATTATTTACCATCGGTGAAATTGGCTTCGGCAGTGGGCTCAACTTCATTAATACTTCTGCAAAATTTCTTCAGTGGGCACCACCACACAGCCATCTATATTACATCAGTACCGAGAAGCACCCGTGGCAATGTGCTGACTTACAAAAACTACATCAAAACTGGCCACTAGCTGAAATACGCCAAGCGTTGTATCGCCAGTATCCAGATTGCGCGCCCGGCTTTCATCAATTAAAGCTCCACTCACGCGTAACATTATTACTGCTTTGGGGCGACGTTGCTGAAACCTTGCCAGAATTGCAGGCAAAGGTTGATGCATGGTTCCTAGACGGCTTTGCACCGGGGAAAAATCCACAATGTTGGACGCCTGAGTTATGTGCACATTTAAGCCGTTGCAGCCATCCACAAACCACTGCAGCGACATTCAGTGCTGCACGTGCTGTGCGCGAAGCATTAACCCAGGCCGGCTTCAAGATTGAAAAAAGCAAAGGCTTTGGGCGCAAACGCGACATGCTTACCGCCACCTGTACCACACCCAATAGTGATCACCCTTTTTGGACTGACTTACCCCCCTTACATCCTGTCACCAAAATTGCAGTCATCGGTGCCGGCATTGCAGGCAGCACTACCGCACGAGCACTTGCCGAAAGTGGGCATCAAGTCACTATTTTTTCAACACCGGAGCATACTGCGGGCAGCGCCGTGCCACTCGCAGTTCCGTACTTACAGCCATCCACTAACGACACACCACAACGCCGCTATCAATTAAATGCTTGGCATAGTGCCATGCGCTACTACTTAAATCATGATGAACACATCACTAAAATGCCTGTGGTTCGCCATGGCGACGCACAAAAACATCATATAATTTACGATCAAAAGCTGCTCAGTGATCAAGAGTGGCAACTTGATCCCAAAGGCAACCTTGTATTTAACAATATTGGTGCTATCCACCTACCAAACCTCTGCCACGAACTGCGCCAACACCAAAACATCAACTATGCAGTCTCATCGCTAAAAGCACTACAGCAGCAAGAAAATGGCTGGCTTATTGGCAACGAACTATATTCACACGTCATCATATGCACTGGCTGGCAAACAGAACTCGTGCCAGAAAAGAACCTGCACCGCGCCATTCGACCTTTGCGAGGCCAAGCCACACTGTTTAACAGCGAGACATTACCAGCACACATCACTTGTGCCGACCACACCATCATTCCAGACATACGCCAATCACGAATTTATTGTGGTGCCAGCTACGATCCTAATGATGCCGAACTCAGGCCAAGAGCTACTGACGATGCTGACAATTTAAGCGCATTACAGAGACACTATCCGGAGCTGGAATTAAAACAATGTGATCATTTTGTCGCTATCCGTGGCGCCACTCGCGACTACCTACCATTGGTTGGGCCAATAGCAACCACAGCCAGCGCCCTACATCATTATGCAAAATGGGCTCACGATGCACGCAAACCCATTCATGCCACGCTTGAGCATTATCCCGGCCTATACATTCACGCAGGGCTCGGCTCAAAAGGCTGCACTCATGCCTTTCTCAATGCTGAACTAATTACCGCCATGATCAATGCCGCACCACTACCACTGCCACGCAGCTTGCTTACCCATTTACTACCAGCGCGATTCACAATTCGCGCCATTATCCGGCGTCAATATCTCAACCCTATAGATTACTGAGTCACAAACCATAAAAGGCGCCTATAAGGCGCCTTTTATTCTCGGTGAGAACAGTTATTTACACACTACGTTCACTGTGTTTCGATCCAACAGCATTTTCCGTGTACAAATCTGCCGTTGGGAACGTACCCGGCTGTAAAATAGACGAATCAACATCGTGGATATTGGTGTGACCACAAAATGCCATAGTCACATCCAACTCATTATGGATCAGGCTCAAGGCTTTCTCCACGCCTTCACGACCATAAGCACCAAGACCATACAAGAATGAACGGCCAATCATCGTACCGCGTGCGCCCAAAGCCCAAGCTTTTAGTACGTCTTGTCCGCTGCGAATACCGCTATCCATCCATACTTCGATATCACTACCAACCGACTCAACAATCTGTGGTAACTTATCGATTGTCGGTGGCGCGCCATCAAGCTGACGACCGCCATGGTTAGAAACGATCAATGAATCCGCACCACTTTTCACCGCCAGTTCGGCATCTTCCGGCTCCATAATCCCTTTAATAATGATCTTACCACCCCAGCGATCCTTGATCCGAGCAACGTCATCCCACGACAAACGCGGATCAAACTGCTCAGCAGTCCAAGAAGACAGTGAACTCAAATCACTGACGTTTTTTGCGTGCCCAACGATGTTCCCGAAGCTGCGACGCTTGGTTTGTAACATATTCCAGCACCAGTAAGGCTTGGTTGCCAGATTGAGCATATTCTTTATGGTTGGCTTTGGCGGTGTAGACAAACCATTCTTAATATCCTTATGACGCTGACCAAGCACCTGCAAATCAAGTGTGATCATCAATGCTGAGCAATTTGCCGCCTTGGCACGATCAATAATATTGTTGAGGAACTCTTCGTCTTTCATCACATAAAGCTGGAACCAGAACGGCTTACTGGTATGCTTCGCAATATCCTCAATTGAGCAGACACTCATTGTAGAGAGTGTAAAAGGTACGCCAAACTTTTCTGCCGCTTGAGCCGCGAGAATTTCTCCATCAGCGTGCTGCATACCAGTCAGTCCTGTTGGCGCAATGGCAACGGGCATGGCAACATCTTCACCGATCATTTTGGTTTTGGTCGAACGGTTAGACATATCAACCGCGACACGCTGGCGTAACTTGATATCGGCAAATGCTTTTTCATTATTGCGATATGTAGTCTCAGTCCATGAGCCTGAATCAGCATAGTCGTAAAACATATTCGGTACGCGATGCTTGGCTACTTTGCGCAAGTCTTCAATACAGGTGATTTTGTCAATGGGGGGTGCAAATAACATCTAAACGCTCCTTATTTATGGTTTGATCAATTATACGCCCATATAGCTTTTTATAAAAAAATATCACTATAGCTAAACATTTTTCACATTCATACAGCGATATATCGCCTTACTATACTGGTTATACTACTTGCCCAATGTGGGCATTCACAAAATACGCTGGTATTTTGCTGCAGAATTCTAGCGCCTCATATGCAATTTAAAATTCCCCAGCCATATAAAAACGCTATCAAAATGCAATTATTTGTCTGTATAATTGTTAACTTTTTGCGAGGACAACCTGATGCTGGAAAAGCTTTTCCAACTGCGCGAGCACTGCACTAATATTCGTACTGAAGTCATAGCTGGGTTCACAACCTTCCTGACCATGGCTTATATACTATTTGTTAACCCCGATATCCTCAGTCAAGCCGGCATGGACTTTGGGGCAGTCTTTATGGCAACGTGCCTTGCAGCAGCGATTGGCTGTTTCATCATGGGCTTTTTCGCTAATCTGCCTATCGCTCTTGCACCTGGCATGGGTCTCAATGCATTTTTTACCTATACCGTCGTCCTTGATATGGGGCACAGTTGGCAAGTCGCACTCGGCTGCGTTTTCTTGTCCGGTATTGCATTCGTTTTAATCAGTATTTTCAAAATTCGCGAATGGTTGATTAACGCCATTCCGCACACGCTCAAAAAAGCTATTGCAGCTGGCATTGGTGCCTTCCTCGCCTTTATTGCCTTGAAAAGCGCCGGCATTATCGTGTCCAACCCTGCGACCTTTGTCGGCTTGGGCGACATCACTGCCTACGCACCGGCCATGATGATTGCCTGCTTTTTCCTGATCATCTTTTTCGAGCGCTTCCGCGTACCGGGCGGTGTCATGCTCGCCATCTTGCTGATTTCTATTGTTGGTCTATTTACCGGTCACACTGAGTATCACGGTATCGTTTCCGCACCGCCATCAATTGCTCCCACATTTTTGCAGCTTGATATTGCTGGTGCCTTTGACGCAGCGATGATCAGCGTTATTTTTGCCTTCTTCTTCGTCGACTTGTTCGACACTACCGGCACCATCATCGGCGTGACCGAAAAAGCCGGACTCACCCAAAATGGCAAAATTCCTAACCTCAAAAAAGCCCTGCTTGCAGACAGTGGTGCGACTATTGTTGGCGCAGGTCTCGGTACATCAAACACCACCAGCTTTATCGAAAGTACTGCTGGCGTTGCCGCAGGTGGACGCACTGGTCTAGTTGCCGTGGTCGTTGGTATTTTATTCCTGCTCAGCATGTTCTTCTCGCCATTGGCGGGCATGGTGCCGGGTTATGCTACAGCTGGCGCGATCTTCTACGTCGCTGTATTAATGATGTACACCCTTGCCCATATTGACTGGACGGATTTAAGCGAAGCTGCTCCAGTCGCGGTGACTTTCCTCATGATGCCACTCACCTTCTCAATTGCAGAAGGGATCACGCTTGGCTTTATCACCTTTACCGCGGCCAAACTTGTCACTGGTCGTTGGCGTGAACTCAATATCGCAGTTTGGGTATTGACCCTAGTGTTATTGGCTCGCCTCGTATTTATGGGCTAACTGACATAACCCATCTAAATGGCGCAGCTTAAATACATATATATGTATAAGCTGCGCCATTTTTTCAAAAAAAGCTTAACCACCTGCCTACTTGGCTGCACGACCATCTGCGCAATACTCTTATTGCTTGACCATCTTTATCCGCTAAACCTCAGCCGTTACCACGATCAATCAACCCAAATACAAGACCACAACGGCAATCTCTTACACGTTTCACTCAGTAAAGACCAGCAATGGCGACTCCCTGCACAACAGCTGCCTGCGCACTACCTCGACCTGCTCATCCACTACGAGGATCGCTATTTCTACCAGCATCCCGGCATCAATCCGATTGCCATTATCCGTGCAGCCATACAAAATGCTGCTAGTGGTCGCACCGTCTCCGGCGCGTCGACACTGACCATGCAAACAGCACGCCTGCTTGAACCGCATCCTGAACGCAGCTTAAAGGCGAAAATTCGTGAAGCATTACGCGCACTACAACTCGAATGGCATTTCAGCAAAGCAGAGATTCTCGATATATATGCCACGCTGGCACCAATGGGCGGCAACCATGAAGGTGTTAATGCCGCCGCATGGCACTACTTCAACAAACCGGCATATAACTTAAGCCTTGGTGAAACTGCATGGCTGGTCGTGCTACCGCAATCACCAAACAGGTACATACGCCCAGAATACGCGATTAATGCGCGAAATAAAGTACTCAATCGCGCAGAATCTGCTGGCATCATCAATTCAGTAGAAGCGAATCACGCCCGCAAACAGCCTCTCAATATTGGTGATTATTCCTTACCGCGGCATGCATCACATTACGTCCGTACCTTAGACAAATCATCCCACCATATCACCACCAGTATTGATGGTCAGCTACAGCGTGACGCTGAAAAGCTATTCCAACATGCAGCACAACAACTCCCCGAACCAGCGACACTTGCTGCTGCGATTATCGACAACAGCAGTAGTGAATATCTACTCTACATCGGTTCGGCAATGCCTTATTCTCAATCCAGGCTCGGCTACGTGGACATGCTGCAAGCTATCCGCTCACCGGGATCAACCCTGAAACCTTTTATTTATTTATTTGCATTCGATTGGCTCAACTATCACCCACTGAGCAGCATCGCCGACACACCAATCAGTCAGCAATCTTACCGTCCTTCCAATTACGACGGACTCTTTCTCGGTAACATCACCATGCAGCAAGCACTGAGCCGCTCACGCAACGTACCCGCCGTACGTTTACTTGCTGAAATTGAAGCTGATTATTTCGCCACAGCATTATGCAAGCACGGATTAACCCTACATTTTCCAAATAACGCCACAGCAAATCTGTCTCTTGCGCTTGGGGGCGTCGGTATTCGTGCAACAGAACTACTGCAACTCTATCGCCAACTTGCCAACTGCACTTTTCAGCCATCATCAACACTCGCTGAACAAACAGCATGCACCAACGTCACCCGTATTCTACAACAAAGCGCCAACCTGAATTACGATGGTGAAGCGATGGCGGTCAAAACCGGTACTGCGTATGGATGGCGTGACCGCTGGGTAATGGCATATAGCCGTGATTACACATTACTGCTTTGGGCCGGTCGGGCTGATGGTGGCTATAGCGAGCAGCGCAGCAGCGCCGAAGCCCTACTGCCGCTTGCGCAGCAATTAATCAATTTGCTTCCTCCACACGACACGCCGATAACCCGCTTACCGCCATTGAAGCGTCACATTGCTGCACAAAGGATCAGTTTGCAATCACAACATAATCCAATAGAGACCCAAGCATTCACCGTCACCACCCCCCTGAATAACAGCCAAATAGACTGGCAACAAAATCGCGCCCTACAACTCAGCGTCAAAGGCGGACAACCGCCCTATCTGTGGCTGATCAACGATCAATACCTTACCAGCAGCAATACCAACCACATCAGCTACCAAGCAGATAGCAGCGGTCATTATCACTTAAGCGTGATTGATCAAAACGGACAAACAGCAAACAGTTATTTTGTCTTGCAGCAGGCTCAGAGCGACAGCAAGCCTACCGTGACCCTACAAAGAACCGAATAACCACCCATGACGCCCTCAGTAAACACAGCTTTTATCTTTAAAAATATAATGAACGCGATAAATCACCTGAAATAGACAAAAAAAAGAGGCGCTGATTAACTTGTCGAGCAAGTCCAAGTACAAGGCGTCGCAACGCAGCGAGTAGCACACAACGCAGTAATTGGACTACGCGGTCAGTTAAGCAGTGTTTCTAAAAAACCAATAATCATTTGACTAATTCCCTCACTACTGTATAGTTCGCCCCCTTGACGACATCGTCCGCGATCCAAGCTTGAACAGCCGCCCGTGAATCACCCACGTTCTATTGATTGTTGCCGATGATTTTATGCATAGCGCTTTAAGCCATGCTTTATTAACGGCAACACCATCTAAATACGTATACTTTGCTCTACGCGAAGCAACGGTCGTCTGTGGTGTGCAAAAATATGGACACACCATGACTGATACTAAAAAAACAGAAACAACTTTTAACCAACTCAACCTTGCAGAACCTTTGCTTAAAGCACTGCATGCGAGTGGTTACACCAAACCAACCCCAATTCAAGCACAAGCAATTCCACCAGCAATGGCCGGCCGTGATTTGTTGCTTTCAGCACAAACTGGCAGTGGTAAAACAGCTGCTTTTGTATTACCGGTACTTGATCGCCTGATCAAAGACACCAGCCACAGCAAAAAGCCACGCGCATTGATTTTGACCCCTACCCGTGAACTCGCGCAACAAGTCAACGACAGCGTTCGCCGTTACGGCAATGAACTGCGTTGGTTGTACAGCGTGCCACTGGTCGGCGGCGCACCTTATGGCGGTCAAATCCGCGCACTTAAAAAAGGCGTGCAAATCATCATCGCCACGCCTGGTCGCCTGATCGACCACATGCGTGACGGTCGCGTTGACCTTAGTGAACTCGAAATCCTTATCCTCGACGAAGCTGACCGTATGCTCGATATGGGTTTTGCTGACGACATCAAAGCCGTCATGAGTGCCGCACCAGCTAACCGCCAGACCATTATGTGCTCTGCAACATGGGACGGACCAGTTGGCAAAATTGCTGCAAGCTTCACCAAAAATCCTGAGCGTGTAGACATCAAAGCAGAAACCAAGCACATTGAAGAAAGTGTTTACTACTGCGATGACCACGGTCATAAAAACAAAATCCTTGAGCGTCTTGTCTGCCAGCCAGAATTCACCCAGACCATCGTCTTTACCGCAACCAAGCGTAGCAGTGAAGAAATCTCTGACACATTACGTGACAACGGCCACCGTGCTCGCTTCCTGCATGGCGACCTGCCACAGCACAAGCGTAACCGCATCGTTCAAGACTTACGCGACGGCAAATGTGACATCCTCGTTGCTACTGATGTTGCTGCACGTGGTATCGATATCCCGGCCATCAGCCATGTTATTAACTATGACCTCCCACGTCAGGTAGAAGACTACGTTCACCGTATTGGTCGTTCGGGTCGTGCTGGTCGTACCGGTAACGCAGTTAACCTGTGCAGCCTGCCGGATCGTGCACAATTTGCAGCCATTACTCGCTACCTCAAGCGTGATATTGACGAAGAACAGCTCGAAGGCCTTGAGCCACGCAAAACTGCGGCACACGTTGCACGCAAAAAGCCAGGTAACAAATTCCGCGGCAAGCCTAACAAGCGTGGTGCAAATGGCAATGGTGGCTATAAAGGCCGTGGCAATGCCAATGGCAAATCAGCATATGCCGGCAAAAAGCCTAGTGCTCGCCGCCGCCCTAATGCTTCGTAATTCATCAATAACAACCTATTGATCAAAAGGTCGGACTTCCGGCCTTTTTTATATTGAAGCTATTACCAATTAAGTACTTCTTTAGCATGGACCATCATTTAATATTTGAATACTTTGTTCCATCATTACCAAAGTAAAACCGTTCGCAGCTATAGCATCTGGCAGCCAAACAACCTAAACAAGGCCAAATTACGCTTAAAAATAAACAACATAAATTTTAATCCATACTATTCAGTGGCTTACATTGTCAAATTCAATGGATTTCACTACTTAAATTTCCTTGTATTTTGAAATATATGGTATTTTTTGTTAGAGTGCGGCGCCCTTATCCATTTCTTAACCAATAGGATTTATTCATGAGCGATCCCAAGCCACACTTGAAGCCTGGGATGAATCCGACCGTGTTTTTTTCTTCGGTCGTGATTATCATCTCAATCACATTATTTGCATTTATTGCCCCCGATTATGCTGGTAATCTCTTTAAAACCATCCAAGGTCACATCATCGACTTTGGCGGGTGGTTCTACATCCTTTCTGTAGCCATTATTCTGATTACCATTGTTTATCTCGGGTTTTCTCGCTTTGGTACTATCAAGCTTGGCCCAGATCACGCAACCCCTGACTACAGCAACCTAACTTGGTTTGCAATGCTGTTCTCGGCGGGCATGGGCATTGGCTTGATGTTTTATGGCGTTGCCGAGCCGGTCATGCACTTGCTTACCCCTCCTACGGCCGAACCTGGCTCTTTAGCCGCTGCGCGCCAAGCAATGAATGTCACCTTTTTCCACTGGGGACTTCATGCTTGGTCCATTTATGCCATCGTTGCCTTGATCCTCGCCGTTTTCTCATATCGTCACGGCCTTCCATTAAGTATGCGCTCTGCATTGTACCCACTGATTGGTGACCGCATTTATGGCAAAATCGGCGATGCTGTCGATATTTTCGCCATCATTGGCACATTATTTGGTGTCGCAACATCACTCGGCCTAGGCGTCAGCCAGGTAAACGCTGGCCTGAGCCACATATTCCCTGTTATTCCCAATAACCAAACCAGCCAAATGGTGCTAATCGCACTTATTACCCTGTTTGCTACCATATCAGTAGCCAGTGGTCTTGAAAAAGGCATCAAATTACTCTCAGAAATCAACCTGGGCTTTGCTGCACTGTTAATGATCTTTGTACTTATTGCTGGACCTACGGTATATCTGCTTCAAGCATTGACGCAGAATATGGGTGATTACATATCTGGTATCGTACAAAAAACATTTAACCTCTATGCTTACAACAAAACAGAGTGGAGCATTGGCGGCTGGACATTGTTCTACTGGGGCTGGTGGATCGCTTGGTCACCATTCGTTGGTATGTTTATCGCACGCGTATCTCGCGGCCGCACCATTCGTCAGTTCATCGCTGGTGTATTGCTGATCCCAACCGGATTCACTCTAGTTTGGATGACAGTGTTTGGTAACACAGCAATTGATCAAATCATTAACAAAGGCAATCAGGGTTTGGCTGACATGGTGTCAAATGACGTCTCAGTCGCCTTATTCTCTTTCCTTGAAGCCCTTCCATTCTCAAGCATTACAACCATCTTGGCTATGGTCATGGTTGTTGTATTCTTTGTTACCTCCTCTGACTCAGGATCATTGGTCATCGACATCCTCTCTTGTAACGGCTCGGATAATAATCCTTTGTGGATGCGTGTATTTTGGGCAACAAGTGAAGGTATTGTTGCGATCGTCCTGCTGCAAACAGCAGATGGCCTTGGTGCACTTCAAACCATGACCATTGCCAGTGCGCTGCCATTTACGATTATCCTGCTGTTTTCTATGTACGGCTTGATAAAAGTACTGAGGGTAGATCTCTATAAGCAAGATTCACTCGCATTTACTGCACACCAACCTCAAATGACAAATTCTGGAAAAGGCTGGAAATCCCGCCTACAAAATATCGTTGATTTCCCAAGCCAAGAAAGAGTTCGTCGGTTCATTAACGAAAACGTCGAAACGGCCATGAACACCGTCGCTGAGGAAATTCGTGAAACAACGCAATTAGAGGCCAATGTAGAGCACCTTGATGACGACCATTTGCGCTTGCACATCCGCCATGGTGAAGTTGATGACTTCGTCTATGAAGTACATAATGCTGAGCATACAGCACCAGCTCTGGACAACACACTGGCTGGCCATACATACTACCGTGCAGAAGTACATCTTAATGAGGGTGGTCAGGATTACGACATCATGGGTTGGAGTGAAGAAGCCGTCATTCATGACATTCTCAACCAATACCACAAGCATATGCACTTCTTGCATCGTTTAACCTAATCAGGTTCTAAAGCCAATTTGCTACTACCATGTGACCATAGCGACCTGCTTGGTCACAGCACATTAGCAATTTTTATAAACCCGCCGTTATGGCGGGTTTTTTACGCTATTACGACAAATATTTGCATGTATTCCCATGCCCAATTTCGCTATAATGAATATGAGTATCACAACCTAAAGGAGCACTCATGTTTCATGAATACCGCGACCTCATTTCAGAACTGAAACAAAGTAACAACCACTTTGCCAGATTGTTTCAAGAGCACAACGAACTCGATGAAGAGATCGATAAGCTAGAAAAAGATCCAGCAGCACCTAACCATCACGACGAAATTGAACAGAAAAAGCGCAAAAAGCTCAAAATCAAAGATGAGATCCATGCAATCTTGAAGCAAGAAAGCAACAAATAAAA
Source organism: Cardiobacteriaceae bacterium TAE3-ERU3 (assembly GCA_019218315.1). Classification (NCBI taxonomy): domain Bacteria; kingdom Pseudomonadati; phylum Pseudomonadota; class Gammaproteobacteria; order Cardiobacteriales; family Cardiobacteriaceae; species Cardiobacteriaceae bacterium TAE3-ERU3. Next base: position 57,840 of record JAHUUI010000004.1, read on the forward strand.
GCCTAACGATATGATAGCCCTCGCAGTTTCTGTGAGGGCTTTTTACTGGTAACACACCACCCAATCCGCTAAAATAGGTTGTGTGTTGCAAAAAAACCACAAGTTTTTTCTTTTTTCGTTTTTCCGCAACAAAAGTGTTGCACAGATACAAAAAACCCAGTATGATTGACCTCGGATTAGGCAATCCGCGAATTACACATTAGCTATTGCTAGGAGACTCACATGAAAAAATCACTGATCGCATTGGCTGTTGCTGCCGGCTCTATCGCTGCTGCACAAGCTGATACTACTACCCTTTACGGCTCAATCGGCTTCTCATCTACTATTGCTAAGTCAGAAATTAACACTGACGGCAGCGCTTGGAAGAACACCACTCAAGGCGTTAAAGACTCACTGAAGTCTGTTAAAGAAAACCATTGGAACATTAAGCAAGACCGTGCACGCCTTGGCGTTAAAGGTACTGAAGACCTGAGCAATGGCTTGCAAGCTATCTTCCAGTTTGAAGTACAAGCTGGTGAAGGCAACAACGGTATTGACGGTACTCGTGACGTCTTCGTTGGCCTGAAAGGTGACTTCGGTACAGTAACTATCGGCCGCCAAGGTTCTACTTGGAATACTGATGAAGACTACTTCAAGACTTCTTCTCCTTACAAAGAAGTTTGGGCTCCAGGTCGCGAAAGCAAGACCATCAAGTACACTACTCCTGACTTCGGTGGTTTCAAAGTTGCAGCTCGCGCTGTAGCAGATAATGCTAACCCTGCAAGCAAAGGTGCTGACCAGTGGGATACTTCATTAGCATATGAAGCTAATGGCTTTATGGCTTCTGCAGCTTACGGCAAGAAGCTTGACACTAACCCACAAAATGCAACCATCAGCAACGGTTCTACTGAAGCTATGGGTCTGCAAGTTGGCTACGAAAATGATCAGTTCGGTGTTGTTGGTAATGCTCAGCATGAATCAAGCGCTAACACTGTTTACAACGTACATGGTAAGTACATGTTCGACGCTAACGAAATCCGTGGTGGTATTGGCTTCACTGACGCTAAAGGCGGCAACGATGAAGTTGCTTACGGCCTTGGCTACCAGTACAACTTCAGCAAGCGTACCAAGACTTGGGTTGAAGGTGTATACAACACTGTTAAGCACGGCGACAACGACTTCACTGCAAGCGTTGGTATCCGTCACGACTTCTAATCTAATTTCAGATTACAGTCAAAAAAGCGAGCTTCGGCTCGCTTTTTTATTGTAACGACACTTTAACTAGGCAAACGCTAAAGTGCATCCTTTCTTCACTCTGTATTCTTTCGCAATAATCTACCATTAGATTAAAGGCTTCCTATGACTGTTTCAGCCCTATACCTTAGCGGCGGTGGCGCGCGTGCGGCTTATCAAGTAGGTATTCTTCGCGCTGTAAATGATGTTATGCAAACGCAATACTGCCCTTTCGATCTCATTTGCGGTGCATCAGCTGGTGCGTTTAACGCCGCAGCTGTTGCAATGGACGCTGACAGCATGGACCTAACCATAGAGCATCTTGATTACGTCTGGGGCAACTTCACGCCTGACCAAGTAATTCAAACTCACCTTGGCCAATTGATTGGTACCAATCTACGCTTTTTAGGTGCTTCTTTATTTGGAGCCAAAGGTGCTATTGCACCAAAGTCTCTACTTAATAATCGACCATTACGCCGCTTAATGGCCAGACATATTGATTTCAACAAAATCACCAACAATTTAAGCGAAGGGTATCTTCGTGCATTCAGTATTACCGCGACAGATTATGGCACTGGCCGTTCGACCAGTTTTTACCAGTCAGGTGAGCCCATTGAGACATGGGAGCGCAATAAACGTATTGGTGTTAATGAAACAATCACGCTTGACCATTTAATGGCATCTTCAGCCATTCCATTTGCCTTTCCTGCTGTTTCACTCAATGATACTTATTATGGTGATGGCGCAATTCGCGAGTTTACACCACTTTCCACACCTATCCACCTCGGTGCAGACCGCATCATGACCATTGGCCTCAATAACGCTGCAGCCACATCCAAACCACTGAGTGAATACCCAAAGCCTGGGGCACTTGCCGAATTCCTAATGGACAGTGTATTTATGGATACGATTGATGGAGACATCGAGCGTGCACAAAGAATTAACGAGATGTTAAAAATTTGCTCCGAATTGCCTATGCGCCACATCAAAACTTTGTGTATCCGCCCGCAGCACGACTTTGCCAAGATTGCCCAAGATTACATGACTGATTTACCAATCAGTATGCGTTACTTACAGTACGTTACAGGCGGGAGTAAAAGCAGCGGTTTGATCAGCTATTTACTTTTTCATGCACCATTTACGCGCCGCCTGATGGCACTTGGCTACGAAGACGGCATGAACCAAGCCAAAGACATAGAAGATTTTTTCCGAGACTGATTAAGCGCTTTAGCGCTACTCAATAACAGCGCCATCACTTTCAGCAGCAGCCTTAAGCCGCGCTAGCAGCTCATCCCAATCAACTTTATGCCCATAGCCGATGATATCAAGATGAGGCAAGCCACGACCTTTGACCAAATAATAACCACCATTGGGTGCTGGTTCGACACCATTTAAATTGAGTACTCCACCTGTGAGTAGCGCATGTACACCCAATTTTTCATATGGAAACTGGTTAAGCATTTCCACAAAACTACCCACAACTTCACTACCACCACCAGCTTCGGACAAATATTGCACAGCTTCATGGCTGATTTGGCGTCGTCCTGCATTCTGTTTTGGCGTCTCCAATGCCGCATCAAACTGTTGCGGTTGCCAATTAAGCAATGCAACATCACGTACAAAACCACTTAAGCGCCCTTGAATCTCACCGACTTGCAAGGCGTGAGTTAAGCGCTGTAAATCAATATGATCTATAGCTATATCAAAATAGAGCAGTGGCGAGCCGCTGAACAAACCGGCAATGCGGAAATCACGTACCTCAACATTACCATCAAATAGGCGCAAATAAATCGGTGCACCGATAAACATTTGATCCTTATTAATCCGTATGTTGGGAAATTCTCCAGAAACCTCGCCTTGAAATGGCAATAAATCCAGCGCTTGAGCAATCTGCGCAATATCAATAGGCTCAATACGTGCACTCATCTGGTAACCATTTTTCTCAACTGGCCTGAGGTCCGTCAAAATCAATGCTCCATCAAACAGCGGAATACGCCAAGGTTTGAGTAATTCAACGCCCTTTTCATCCCATGTGAAATACATGCTAGATACTCCAAGCGGCAGCCCTCTCCACTGAATTGGGCCAAAGCGTAGCACTGAGGGATTTGTATGGTCACCTTTGCCGAACTGGCCATCAATATCACTGATCTTAAAACGTGACTGCTTATCTTCTATGCTTACATGATTGAACACTACCGCCACATCGCCCAGCTTGCCAAACTGCCAGTCAAATGCTGCAAACACCACTCCACTGACCTCTGCATCATCCAATAATGTATCGCTTAAAAATGGTTGTACGTAGCGTGTATAAATAACGCCAGCATCACCACTTAACTCATTGACGTGTAGCTTCGCCAGGCTACTGCTGCTACCGTCATAGGTAAGACCAAAGTGGGCACTCACCCCTTCATCAATCATTTCTGCATCACTGATAGACAACCCCCCCGCTTGCCAATCAAAGTTACCACGCAGACGCTTGGCCAGCTGGTTAAGATTAAAATACAATGGCGTCGCTAATGCCTCACCGTCATCGAGCTTAACATCTATACTACCTCGCCATGATTGCCCAACACCGCTGACATCTAGCATCAATCGTCCACCCAGCTTTTCTACCGCATATAGTGCGTCCGCATTACTCCAATTAACCCCTCTAAACCCTACATCTCCTCTGATATGAAATCGCCCACGTTTATAAGTCACACTTAGATTAGGAGTCAGCGTCCCCGTCACATCCAGCCCAGCAGCCTTTAGTGCTTCATGTAACCACGCTTGTGGTATCGTACCGTCCAGCGTACTACTCAAAATCTGATCTGAATATTTACCTTGTGCCTTAATTCCTCGCCCATCAGCACTGAATTGCACAGCCATACCTTCAGGCCATGCAAATTGCCCCGTCATCAAACCTTTGAACAGTAAAGATTCTGCATCAAGACCAAGTAACGTATCACGCCAACGCCCACTGATTTGTACGGACTGCAGATCAAAGTCCCCTTGCTCAATCACCGCTGTTGCAAAAATTTTTGCATCAACAAATCGCTCACCTTGATAGTGCAGCGCATCAGCGCTACCTTCGAGTTGCCAATGGCGATAATGTTCATCACCTTTTACTACTGCCGTAAATCCGTCAATACTGTTGCCGAGCATTTGCCCATTATCGATCGATACGCGCAACGTCAGTGCACTCGCGCACGGCACCAGAATAAAAAGGAGTATAGCGATCACATTTTTCATCCGCGCATTATCCTCAATATAGCTGCAACGTGCGAGCAGTAAAGCGGCAGCCTTGAAAAATAATTCACAGGCCTCATATCAATACCAGTCAAATACAACATTGAAGAGGACATCATGCAAGAAGAGCACAAAGCGAATCAGCCAGAGGCACAAAATGAAGCTGACGAAACGCTCGACCAAGGACAAACAGAAGATCAGCAGATAGAAGATCAAGCCGAGCTTGAAGAAGCAGGCACTTTAGAAGCAGAAGTTGAGAAGCTCGGCAAACAAGTTTCTGCCCTAAAAGATCAAGTCATGCGTGAGCGCGCAGAAAACGACAACCTTCGTAAGCGGCAGGAACGTGAATTGCAAAGTGCGCATAAATTCGCCACTGAACGCCTAATCAAAGATCTTATTCCGGTACTCGATTCCCTTACGCTAGGCATAGATGCTGCGCGTAACAATGAAAACAACTCCGCAGCACTAGAGCAATTTATTGAAGGATCAGAAATGACCCTCAAGCTACTACGCGAGACGCTCGCCAAGCATGGCGTCGAGGAATTAAATCCGGAAGGAGAGAAATTCAACCCTGAATTACACGAAGCGGTAACTGCTCTACCAAATAATGATGTCGCACCCAATACCGTGCTGCACGTTGCACAAAAAGGATATGCATTAAATGGTCGAGTTATCCGTGCAGCGCAAGTGATCATTTCCAAAGCAGATTAATCATTGTTAAGGGGCTTGAAAAATTCATCACTTGCCCCATTTAAACAACATCAGTTTTAAAATTATTGTAAAGAGGAAATTATGGGAAAAATTATCGGAATTGACTTAGGTACTACTAACTCATGTGTTGCCGTAATGGATGGTGATAAGCCACGCGTTATTGAAAATGCTGAAGGTGCACGTACCACCCCATCAATCGTTGCATTCACTGAAGATGGTGAAGTACTTGTAGGTCAGCCAGCCAAGCGTCAGGCTGTCACCAACCCGAAAAACACACTGTATGCAATCAAGCGCCTGATCGGACGTCGCTTCGACGAGCAAGCTGTCCAGAAAGACATTGATCTCGTACCTTACAACATCGTCAAAGCAGACAACAATGACGCATGGGTCGAAGTCAACGGCAAGAAAATGGCACCACCAGAAATCTCTGCACGCGTATTGCAGAAGATGAAGAAAACTGCTGAAGACTACCTCGGTGAAAAAGTCACTGAAGCAGTCATCACTGTACCTGCATACTTCAACGACAGCCAGCGTCAAGCAACTAAAGACGCCGGTAAGATTGCTGGTCTCGAAGTCAAGCGTATTATCAACGAACCAACTGCAGCAGCTCTTGCCTACGGTATGGATCGCAAAGCAGAAGACGCAAAAATTGCAGTTTATGACTTAGGTGGCGGTACATTCGATATTTCTATCATCGAAATTGCTGACCTCGATGGTGAGCACCAGTTCGAAGTACTTTCTACCAACGGCGACACGTTCCTTGGTGGTGAAGACTTCGACGGCCGCATCATCGACTACCTCGTAGCTGAATTCAAGAAAGACAGCGGCATTGACCTTTCTAAAGACTCACTCGCGCTGCAACGCCTGAAAGAAGCTGCAGAAAAAGCGAAGATTGAGCTGTCATCAAGCCAGCAGACCGAAATCAACCTGCCATACATCACTGCAGATGCTTCTGGCCCTAAACACCTCAACATCAAGTTGAGCCGTGCTAAGCTTGAGTCTTTGGTAGACGAGCTGATTCAGCGCACACTTGAGCCTTGCAAAATGGCACTTAAAGATGCAGGCCTATCCAGCAGCGACATCAAAGACGTCATCCTCGTCGGCGGTCAGACCCGCATGCCTAAAGTACAAGAAGCAGTTAAAAACTTCTTCGGCAAAGAGCCTCGTAAGGACGTCAACCCTGATGAAGCAGTTGCTATGGGTGCCGCTATCCAAGGTGGGGTTCTTGGTGGTGATGTTAAAGACGTACTGCTGCTCGACGTTACTCCACTGTCACTTGGTATTGAAACCATGGGCGGCGTAATGACCAAGCTGATTGAGAAGAACACTACCATCCCAACCAATGCGGAACAGGTATTCTCAACTGCTGAAGATAACCAAACTGCGGTAACCATCCATGTTCTGCAAGGTGAGCGTCAGCAAGCCAGCGCCAACAAATCACTTGGCCGCTTCGACCTGACTGACATCCGCCCTGCACCACGCGGCATGCCACAGATCAAGGTAACCTTCGACATCGATGCCAACGGTATCTTAAACGTCTCTGCTAAAGACAATGAAACCGGCAAAGAGCAGTCTATCGTCATCAAGGCAAACTCTGGCCTATCGGATGAAGAAGTCGAGCAAATGGTCAAGGATGCTGAAGCACACGCTGAAGAAGACAAGCGCTTCCAGGAAACCGTCACTGCCAAGAACAGTGCTGAGTCCATGATTCATGGGGTAGAAAAGTCCCTTGAAGACCTCGGTGATGACGTCAGTGCCGAAGAACGTGAAGCTGCGGAAAACGCGATCAAGGAACTGCGTGAAGCCATTGCGGCAAACGATCTGGACGCGATCAACAGCAAGACTGAAGCATTGACTGAAGCATCTGGCCCTGTCATGCAAAAAGCCTACACCAAGATGGCTCAAGAGCAGCAAGGTAGCGAAAGTGAAGCCGGTGCACAAAGCCAGCAAAATGATGATGTAGTCGATGCAGACTTTGAAGAAGTTAAAGACAAAAAAGACAATCAGTAATCACTGATTAACCACATAAACTTGGGGCGGGTAACCGCCCCAACTTAATTATCGGGCGATTATGGCAGACAAAGACTTATACAAAATACTCGGCATCAGCAAAGGTGCTTCCAAAGAGGAAATCAAAAAAGCCTACCGAAAAATGGCGGCCAAGCACCATCCGGATAGAAATCCCGGTGATGCAGAAGCAGAGCAACGCTTTAAAGACGTCAAAAAGGCCTATGAGATCCTCTCAGACGACCAGAAACGCGCCGTCTACGATCAGCATGGTTTTGACGCTGCTAGTGGCAACGGACCAGGAGGCTTTGGCGCAGGTGGCTTTGGTGGCGGCAACTTCAGCGATATCTTTGGTGACGTCTTTGGTGACATATTTGGCGGTGGCCGACAAGGTGGCCAACGACAAAACCGCGGTCGTGACCTCGCTTATGAATTAGATTTATCACTTGAGGAAGCTGTCGCAGGCTGCGAAAAAACGCTGCGCATTCCAACTCAGGTAGCCTGTAAGCAGTGTGATGGCAGTGGCGCTACAGAGAAATCCAGTAAGCGCACTTGCCCAAGCTGCCAAGGTGCTGGCCAAGTACGCATGCAACAAGGATTCTTTTCTATTGCACAGACTTGCCCGAACTGTAAAGGCAAAGGTCAGCTGATCGAGAATCCATGTGACCGTTGCCACGGCGACGGGCGCGTACGCGAACAGAAAAACCTCACCGTCAGCATTCCAGCTGGTGTTGATACCGGAGACCGTATCCGCTTATCTGGTGAAGGTGAAGCTGGTGAAAATGGTGCGCCGTCCGGTGACTTGTTCGTCGAAGTGCGCGTACGCAAGCACGCCATCTTTACTCGTGAAGGCGACGATTTGCATTGTGAAATGCCGATCAGTTTCGTCACTGCGTGTCTTGGTGGTGAACTTGAAGTCCCTACCCTCTCAGGCCGCGTTAACCTGACCATCCCAGCCGAAACGCAAACCGGCAAAACGTTCCGCTTGCGCGGCAAAGGTGTCAAGTCGGTACGCAGCCGTAGCGAAGGTGACCTGTATTGCACAGTCAATATAGAAACACCTGTCAAACTTTCTTCCAAACAGAAAGAATTGCTTGAAGAATTCGGCAAGACTATTGAAGAAGGCGGTAACCGCCATGCACCGAAGGAAAAAGGCTTTTTTGACAGCGTCAAGAGCTTTTTCGACAATCTCTAATTATTCTGACTATCAAAACCGCCCGCAATGCTCTAGGCATTGCGGGCTTTTTAGTTTATAAAGACAAAAAAATTAGAGGTGATGAACAGGATGCCCACAAAATTCATACATCACTTTGGTATTGTGTCTTCACTTGCCACGTATGGAGTGTGTGGGATATTGGCTATAGCAACACATCAAACTTCTGCATGAAAAAGGGATTACCATGTATTTTGTCGATAACCAAAACCACTATGACGCCAGCACCAATATTGCGCTGGAAACCTATCTTGTTGAAAACCGCCTTGTCGATGAACCTATCCTGCTGTTTTACATAAATGATCCATCGATTATTATCGGGCGCAATCAAAACACCATCGAAGAAATCAACCGCGAATACGTCGGGGAGCACAACATCAATGTCGTGCGCCGGATGTCCGGTGGTGGCGCGGTATATCACGACCGCGGCAACCTCTCATTCTGCTTTATCAAGGATGATGATGGCTCATTTCGCGACTTTAACAGCTTCACCCGACCAGTGATCGAAGCCCTACACCATATGGGCGTCAATGGCGCTGAATTGCGTGGGCGAAACGACTTGGTAATCGGTGATAAAAAGTTTTCCGGCAATGCCATGTATGTGCAAAAAGGTCGCATGACCGCACACGGCACCATCCTCTACGACAGCGACCTCGATGTCGTCACCGAAGCACTCAAGCCCGCCCAAGAAAAGATCATTTCCAAAGGTATTAAATCCATTCGCAGCCGTGTCACCAATATCAAGCCACACATGAATAAAAAGTGGCAGCAGATCAGCACAGAAGAATTGCGAGATCAGCTGTTGCTGTATATTTTTGGGGTAGAAAAGCGTGAAGATGTCAAAGAATACATCTTGACTGAGGAAGATTGGGCAGCTGTTGAAAAAATCCGTGCTGAACGCTTTGCCAACTATGACTGGAACTACGGACGCTCGCCCAAATTTGAGCTTCAGCGGCGTAAAAAATTTGACGCTGGCTTGGTCGATATCCGCCTTAACGTTGAAAAAGGCCACATCACCGACCTGAAAATCTACGGTGATTTCTTCGGCCTCGGTAACATCGCCGACGTTGAGCAAGCCCTGATTGGCACAGCCTATGAGCGTAGCCACATCGAGCAAGCTTTACAAGGCATAGACGTACAAAAGTATTTTGGCAACATCAGCGAGGAAGAGCTGGTCACGCTAATTTATTAAGCCTTTCTACAGCCCTCTGCCAAATAGATACACCTTAATATTTACATATAGCTGAACGATTTTAAATTTCATACAAGGCGCTGGGCACCCACGAAAAATACTAATGTATTTTTCGTGGGTGCCCGCATTGGCGCGAGCAGTACAACCAGTACGGTAAGACAATAAACGCTGTATGCGATTTATAAGGTGTTTGGCTATAACGTATCTACTTTGCAAGGGCGCTCTATAAGATCAGATCAAGCGGCTAATCCGGCTTACTCAATGTTTTGCACCTGCTCGCGCATTTGCTCAATCAACACTTTCAGGTCAACCGCTGCACGGCTGATCAACTGATCGCTGGACTTAGAACCCAGCGTATTCGCCTCGCGGTTAAACTCCTGCATCAAAAAATCGAGGCGACGGCCAATCGATCCTTTCTGCGCCAAGGTTTTCCGCGTTTCTGCAACGTGGAAATCAAGGCGATCAATTTCTTCAGCAACGTCCGCATGCGACAGCAAATAAACCAGCTCTTGCTCAAAGCGCTGTTGATCGATCTCGATCTGGAGCACCGCAATCTTATCGCGCAAATCCTGCTCAATTTTTGCCTGCACCTGCGGATAATGTGCGCGCACCGCCGCGACTTGCTCTGCAACGCTATCAAGGCGCTCATTGATCGCGCTTGCCATCGCCTCACCTTCCGCCGCGCGTACACGCAGCAACTCATCAACAGCCTCGGCAAAAACAGCCATAATCGCTTCATCATCTGGTAAGCCAGCCTCACTGCTGTCATTCAGCACCCCTGGTAATTTGAGTAATACCGACCAATCCGGCTTACCAAGGCTCTCGTAACGGTGCGCTTCAAGACGCTCGATCCACATTTGCAGCACGCTCTCATTCAGTGATGGCAACGCTGCCTGCCCTGCTGCTTCCACGGTTAACCAAAAATCAACCTTGCCACGCTTGAGCATACGCTGTAATCGCTCACGCATTGGCGCTTCCAAATGACGCCAATGTTCGCCGATACGTGGTGAAAGTTCCAGATAACGGTGATTGACCGAGCGGACCTCGACCTGTACACGGTAATCCCCGATCTGCTGATATACGCGGGCAAAAGCAGTCATACCATGGCGCATGTTATTTCCTCAAAGCAAAAGCGACATCATAACATTGCCGCAACCTAACCCACGTTGAAACCAGCTTACATACTGTATAATGCAGCAATTTTTGGGAGAAAACAGTATGCGCCCATCCAAACGCGCCAATGACCAAATGCGCCCGGTCACGATCGAAACTCAGGTCAATAAATACGCAGAAGGCTCGGCACTGGTTACTTTTGGCGACACCAAAGTCCTGTGCACGGCAAGCATCGACGAACGTGTACCACCGTTTTTGCGCGGCAAAGGTCAAGGCTGGGTCACCGCCGAATACAGCATGCTGCCACGTGCGACTCACGAACGTACCGTGCGCGAATCTGCCCGTGGCAAACAGCAAGGCCGTACCATCGAAATCCAGCGCTTGATCGGTCGTTCACTGCGTGCCGTGGTTGATCTGCGTGCACTTGGCGAACGCGCCATCACCATCGACTGCGACGTCCTGCAAGCTGACGGCGGCACCCGTACCGCAGCCATTTCCGGCTCATTTGTTGCGCTCGCTGAAGCCGTGCGCACCCTGATCAAGCAAGGCAAACTCAAGCAAAACCCACTGCATGGTCAGTTGGCTGCTGTATCCGTCGGTATTTATCGCGGTGAAGCCGTGCTTGATCTCGAATACGCTGAAGACAGCGAAGCCGAAACCGACATGAATGTAGTCATGAATGATGCTGGCGCATTCATCGAAATTCAGGGCACAGCTGAAGGCCATGCCTTCCGTCGTGAAGAAATGAACACCATGCTCGATCTTGCTGAAAAAGGCGTACAAGAAATCATGGCCGAGCAGCGTCGTGTATTAGGGCTAAATCAATGAACCAAAAAATGATTGAGTGCGTACTGGCCAGCGGCAATCAAAAGAAAATCAAAGAACTCGGCGCGATACTCGCCGGGTTCGGCATGGAAGTTATTCCGCAAAGCCAATTCAACATCAGCGATGCCGATGAAACTGGCACAACGTTTGTTGAAAATGCGATCATCAAAGCACGCCACGCCGCACGGCTCAGTGGCAAGGCAGCGATTGCTGACGACTCAGGCATTTGTGTACCTGTGCTTGATGGCGCACCAGGCGTCTATTCTGCACGTTACGCCGGTGAACACGGTGGTGATGAAGCCAATAATGCCAAACTACTCGCTGAGCTTGATGGCAAATCTAATCGCGATGCGTATTACGTCTGCGTGATTGCCTATCTACGTCACGCTAATGACCCATTGCCTCTGATTGCGCAAGGGTTGTGGCATGGCGAAGTACTGACAGCAGCACGCGGTGATGGCGGCTTTGGCTACGACCCACTTTTTTTCCTCCCCGAGCACGGCTGCACTGCGGCTGAGCTTGATGCCGATGAGAAAAACCGGATCAGCCATCGCGCCATTGCCCTGAGCCAATTACAAAAAATGCTCAGCGGCGAAATGCACTAACTATGCACTTTACTCATGTTGTTATGCAAAAAAGGCATAAGCAGCGCTGTTGACCGCATCGCTCAATCATCGTAAGCTACCCCCTAGCGCTGATTTGTTCCCGGATTGCTGGCGCTATACTGAAGAAAGGCTAAAAGGGATATTCAAAAAAGCAATATGCTTTCCTTCTTCAGTTCCAGCAATCCGTGCAATCAGTATCATTCATACAAGCATGACGGAACGATGATTAAACTTTCCAACATCAGTAAAACATACACCCACAAGGGCAAGACCATCCATGCTCTGCGCGGCGTTGATCTTGACGTACAGGCTGGGCAAATTTATGGCGTGGTCGGGCAAAGTGGCGCCGGCAAAAGTACCTTAATTCGCTGCGTAAACTTGCTCGAGCGCCCAACCACTGGCTCAGTATTCGTTGACGGCAAAGATTTAACCGCAATGAACGATCGTCAGTTGCTCAAGGCACGCCACGACATCGGCATGATTTTCCAACACTTCAACCTGCTTTCTAGCCGTACGGTATTTGACAATATCGCACTGCCGCTTGAGCTGATCGGCACACGCCGCAAAGTAATCAAGGAAAAGGTCAAATCGTTACTCGCTTTGACTGGCCTTGAAGACAAAGCGCGCCACTATCCGGCGCAACTGTCCGGCGGCCAAAAGCAGCGCGTCGCGATCGCCCGCGCACTCGCCAGTGATCCAAAAGTACTGCTTTCAGACGAAGCAACTTCTGCGCTCGACCCCAAAACGACCGAATCCATTCTCGAATTGCTGCGCGACATCAACGCCAAGCTCGGCTTGACCATCTTGATGATCACCCACGAGATGGAAGTAGTGAAAAAGATTTGCCACCGCGTCGCACTGATCGAAGGTGGTGAACTGGTCGAGAGTAACGACGTCGATGCGTTCTTCTCTAATCCGCAGTCCGAACTGGGCCAAAAATTCGTCGCGCAAATTCAGCAATTTGACCTGCCGCCGCTTTACGCCAATCGCGTCAAGCCACAAGGTAGCCATCCGCTAGTCAAGCTCGCCTTCCACGGCGACAACATTGAAAAGCCATTGCTATCGCACCTGACCCGGGCATTTGATCTCGACGTCAGCATTATTCAGGCAAAAATCGAGCACATTCACACCAGCAACATCGGCTTGCTGATCGTCGAACTCGAAGGCACACCTGAACAAAATGACGCAGCTATTGCCTATCTGCGCGAACAACCGATTGAACTGGAGGTACTCGGTTATGTCGAGCCAACTCTTTAATATTTTACTCAGCGCGACCGGCGATACACTGTATATGGTCGGCGTCAGCGCCCTGCTCAGCGCCCTGTTTGGTATTCCACTCGGCGTGGTTCTCTACATCACACGCAAAGGCAAATTCTTTGCCAACCCGTGGATCAACTATCCGCTCGGCACGATCGTCAACATCGGGCGCTCGATTCCGTTCATTATTTTGATCCTCTACATCATTCCGTTTACCAAGCTACTGGTTGGCACGTTTATCGGCAATACCGCCGCAATCGTACCCCTTACAATCAGCGCGATTCCGTTTGTTGCGCGTATGGTTGAAGGCGTACTGATCGAAGTACCCGGTGGCCTGGTCGAAGCTGCGCAGTCAATGGGTGCAACGCCAATGCAGATCATCAATAAGGTGCTGCTTGCTGAGGCGCGTCCGGGCATCATTAACGCCATGACCATCACCATTATCGGCCTGATCGGTTACTCGGCAATGGCCGGTGCGGTCGGTGCAGGCGGTCTCGGTAAAGTCGCCATTTCTTACGGCTACCAGCGCTATAACGTTGAAATTATGAACTATACCGTCATCATCCTTGTTCTGATGGTGCAAGGCGTACAAAGTCTCGGCGATTTCCTCGCCAAACGTGCGGACCGCCGCAGCTGATTCATCAATTGAGGACATAACCATGAAAGCACTCACCACTATCGTACTTGCTGCACTCACGCTATCAAGCCTATCGGCACAGGCTGATCCATTTCGCGTCGGCGGCATGAGCGGTAAAGAATCCGATCTGCTTTACGCCGCACAAAAAGTGGCCAAAGAGCGCTACGGACTCGACGTCGAAGTTGTCGAATTTTCCGATTACTTCACCCCAAATGCCGCACTCGATGAAGGCTCAATTGACGCCAATGCCTATCAGCATGAGCCTGGTTTGCGTGCGATCATGGAATCACGTAACTTCGACTTTGTGCCGGTTGGAAACACCTTTGTTTACCCGATTGGCGCGTACAGCCACACCATCAAGAGCATTGACGAACTCAAAGACGGCGCAACCATTGCCATCCCCAATGATCCATCAAACAGCGCTCGTACCCTTATTTTGATGCACGAACACGGTCTAATTAAAGTCAAGGACCCAAGCAACCTCACTTTATCTGTACTCGACATCACGGAAAACCCGCATAACTACGACATCAAAGAAGTCGATGCGGCTCAATTGCCACGTGTGCTAGACGAAGTTGATATGGCATTCATCAACTCTAACTACGCCGTCGATGCTGGCTTACAGCCTACCAAAGACGCTGTTTTGCGCGAATCCGAGCAATCACCTTACGTCAATATCATCGTCGTGCGTACAGAAGACGCTGATAAAGATGAAGTTAAAAAATTCGTTCAGGCATATCAAAGTGACGAAGTAGAGCAAGCTGCTGATGCAGCATTTAAAGGAGCCGCCGTCAAAGGCTGGTAACCAAACACTTAACCAACACACTATTGTTCATTTACTATCAAGGAGCATTTATGAACGCTTTTAAAACACTATCACTGGCCATTGTTGCCGCACTGAGTACTTCAGCTTTCGCTGCTGACGCATTCAAAGTCGGCACCATGAGCGGCAAAGAAGCCAACCTCGTCTATGCAGCCAAAGACGTTGCCAAAGAGAAGTTCGGCCTCGACGTTGAAGTCGTAGAATTCGACGATTACGTCACCCCAAACATCGCTTTGGCTGATGGCTCAATTGACGCCAACGCATTCCAGCACGGCCCATACCTTGACGCAATGGTCAAAGAGCGCGGTTTTGATCTGGTTGCAGTCGGTAACACCTTTGTCTACCCAATCGGCGCGTACAGCAACAAAATCGAAAACATCGAAGACCTGCAAGACGGCGCATCAATTGCCATTCCAAATGACCCTTCAAATGGTGCACGTACGTTGATCCTGATGGACAAAAGTGGCCTGATCAAGCTCAATGACAACACCAACCTTGAAGCATCTGTGCTCGATATCGCTGAAAATGAGCACAACTACGACATCAAGGAAGTTGACGCAGCCCAGCTGCCACGCGTCCTTGACGAAGTAGACGTTGCGTTCATCAACTCAAACTACGCCGTTGACGCAGGCTTGACTCCGACTGACGACGCAATCCTGCGTGAAGACGAAGATTCACCATATGTGAACCTGATCGTTGTTCGTGCTGGCGATGAAGACAAAGAAGCGGTCAAGCAGTTCGTTGAAGCATACCAAACTGAAGCAGTAGAAGAAGCTGCTGAAGAAGCATTCAAGGGTGCTGCGGTCAAAGGCTGGTAATTCATAGCTGAGTACCCTAAAACTTCATACAGCGTTGTGCTATCTAGCCGTACTAGAGTACTGTCTGCGATAGCACGCCTTGTATGAAATTTAAAATCACTCAGCTATATAAGTCGTATAAACGCAAAAAAGCTGCGGCAAATGCCGCAGCTTTTTTATGTCATCAAGCAAATAAAATTACTTGATGCGCTTCCACGTCTGAGTACGGCCAAGCAATGAAAAGCCGAGGTAACCGCGCAATTCCAGCGTCTGCCCATCGTCAGACAGCTCTGCTTTCAAGCTATAGGTTTTGCCACTTTGTGGATCGAAGATCTCACCGTCATCCCATTCATTATCACCATCAGGCAGCAGCCCCCATAAAATCGTCATCCCTTCGATGGGTTTACCTTTTCTGCTGCCATCGCATTTCTCACAAGTCGCACCCGGCTTCTGAATCAATTTGACGACCTTGCCAATCAGTTCGCCACTCGGCAGCTGCGTAATTTGTACAATGGCTTTTTTCGCGCCAGAATCTTCATCAAACGTCTGCCACTGACCAGCCGGTGAACCTTGCGCCCATGATACAGCCGTAGCAAATACACCGACCATTGCAGCAACCATCCATTTTTTTAACATGTTATCTCTCCGTTATTAAAGGCGAGTTATTGTAAGGCACAGATAATAAAAATCCAACAAACAGACACTTCTCACAACCCTCTGATATTGGTTATTGCCCCGGCTAATAACATGGAGGATAAAAGCGCTACTCTCACTACAAGGTTTTTACACCAAAGGTTACTCTCACGATCGTCGTCATCATACACATCGACGCATAACCATAAGCCAGCGCTGCAAACCATTGTGGAAAGATGCACATCAGCACGAAGCAGGCAATAGTTTCCGCCCCCTCCGTCAGCCCCCCAAGATAGTAAAAACCCTTATTCGGATAATCGAGGCTGGCGAGCTTTTGCTTTTCAGCCATGATCGCAAAAGCGAGAAAGCTGCACCCAGTGCCAAAAAAGCTGAACAGCAGCACTGCGGCCGGCAAGGCATTGTGCAGCGGATCAGCAAGGGCAAAGCCAAGTACTACGCCGGCATAAAAAATAAAATCAAGCGTAATATCGAGAAACGCACCCTTATCCGTGACGCCATTCAGGCGCGCCAGCGCGCCATCCAGACTGTCGCCAATGCGGTTAAGCAATATAAACACAACCGCCAGCCAATAGTGCTGTGTAGCTATCAGCACCACTGCTACTGCGCCACAGGCGAAGCCAGCCCATGTCATCATATCTGCCGAAACATTGGCGCGCTGTAAGCGCCGTGCGGCGGCCTGACGATAGCGTTCACTGTGGGTAATAAGGAAGTGGTCAATCATGATAGCCATCCTGATTCAGGTGAATAATGCGCCCATTTGCCGGTACATCCTGCGGATCATGACTGACCATCAATACCGGTATATCAGCCTGCGCAATGTGCGCAAAGACAAATTCACGGAAACGGCCGCGCAAGTCGTGATCGAGGGACGAAAAAGGCTCATCGAGCAGCAGCGCTTGTGGTTCGCACAACAGCGCGCGCAAGACGCTAACCCGCGCTTGCTGCCCGCCAGACAGCGTTGCAGGATCTCGGTGATAAAAGTCGCTCAGTTCGGCCTGTGCCAATGCAGCTTTGGCACGTTCACGGCGCTGGCTTAAACTACCGTACCGCCCAGGGATCGCGAGCAATAAGTTCTGCCCGACGCTCAGATGCGCAAACAGCAGTGGCGCTTGCAGCAAAATCGCCATACGCCGCTGCTCGGTTGGTAAATGGTCGCGGCGCTCATCGTTGAGCCACAATTCACCATCGCCGCGCAAAGCCTCCGGTAATGCGCCAATCATCCAATTGAGCAAGCTCGATTTACCGCTGCCCGACGGCCCCATCAACGCCAAGACCTCACCCGCCGCAACGCGGAACGACAGTGGCGCAAACATCGCTTTATCGTCGCGGTAAATTGCCGCATTTTTTACTTCCAACATTAATCCAGCTCCCGCCTTTTACGCCCAATCCACAAGCTGATCATCAATAATCCGAGAAAGACCAGTGCAGGCAATAGCCACTGTACAAAAGCCTGCACCGCTTGTGCGCGCAGATTCCCCCCGCTGGCAAGTGCCACAGCTTGTGTGGTCACAGTGTGAAAGCGCCCTGCACCGCTGTATAGCGTCGGTAAATATTGCGCAACGCTGACCGAAAATCCGATCGCACATGCAGCCAGTACCGGACGCACCAGTAGCGGCCAGCGCACCAGCAATGCCAAGCGCCAGCTATACAACCCCAAGCTGCGCGCAATAAGCTGCAAGCGCGGATCGAGATGCTGATAAGCCGGCGCTAGCACCAGCAGCATGTATGGCACGACCCACAGCAAATGCGTCCACACCACGCCGATAAATGTACCGTCCAAGCCTATGCGCAAAAGTAAATCATACTGCCCGATCACCAGCGGTAAAGCAGGCAACAGCAGCGGCAACCACACCAAGCGATTAAAGCGTGCCATACCTGCATCGAGCCATAGCATCAGCAGTAGCAATGCGATCAATGTTGAGCACACAGCGAGGTTAAATGTGGTTGCCAGCAGCGACCAATCTGCGTGTTGCCAATTAGCCAACGTCCACGTTTTTGGCAATAAAGCCGGATAGAACCACGCTCCTGCCAACGACCACAGCAGCAAGATCAGCAGAACAGCAATGCCACTGCCATTTAATAGTATTGAAGTCAGCCGCCCTGCCCAACCCAATCGCCAACTGATGCGCCGCCCGGAAAATGGGAACAGCGTACGGCGTAATACTTGCCAAAGTAACCACGCGCTACTGGCAAAAGCGATCATCAGTAACACCAATAAAAACATCGCGGTCATGCCCATCTCACGCATCACTGGTGAAGAATGATTGATCCACTGCCACGCCAGCACCGCCAAAGTGGGCGGATTATTCGGCCCGACCAGCAAAGCAATATCGACCACCGCGATTGAATACGCGGTCGTCGCCAGCAATGCCCAACCCATACGCGGCAATAATTGTGGCACTAACACGAATACAAACGCCTGCAAGCGCCCGTAGCCCATGCTGCGCATCACCAAGAGTTGACTATGCAATCCTTGCTGCTGTAGCTGTGCAGCAGCAACCCAGAGCAAAAACCAGCTTTCGCGCAGTGCCAGCACGATACCCAAGCCGATACCATTCCCATCACGCATATCCGGCCACACACTGCGCCAATCAAGCCCAACTGCATACAGCACACGCACCAGCGTACCACTCGGCATCCATAGAAAGAACAAACCAACCGCAAAGGCGATATGCGGCAAAGCGAGAAAAAACGGCAAGCGCCGCTGGTGGCGCTGCCAACGCTGACCAGGATAAAACGCCAGTAACACCAACAAGCAAATCAGTAGCGCACCGCTATTGGATACCAGCGTAGAAATCAGTGTCGCGATCAGCGCTGGCGCGAATTGATTATCTGCAAACAATGCTGACCACGCCCCCGCATGCGACACTTGCCACAAGCCATAGACCATTGGCAAGCACACCACTGCCATGGCTATACCCGCCACCGCAATCAGAGGCTTACGCTTCAAATCGTATTGAGTAAACACATTGCGCAGCAAAATGGCTTTCTCATCTTTTGTGCTTATGCTGCACAAAAGAACCTATGACGCGCCATAGCGCTGAGTCCACTGTTCGCGCAGCCAGTCCATCCACGCCGCATTTGGCTCACTGATGACCGGGACTTGTGACGCTTCAGAGGGTGACGCCGCTTTTAAGGCCGCCTGTTCCCCACCTTCAAGCTTATTCGCATCGAGAACCGTCGGATCGCCCCACACACTGACGTCCGCTTTATGCGCCTGAGCCTGCGGCGAAAGCAGGAAATTGGCCACGACCATTGCGCCATCAGCATTACTCGCATTGCGCGGGATAGCGACGAAATGCACATTACCAATCATGCCGTCCGCAAAACCAAAGGTATAGACCGACTCCGGTAACTTACCACTCTGTACCTGATTTTGCGCATGCAGCGGATTAAAGGTAATCGACATGGCCAGCTCACCATCACCAAGCATGCGATCCATTTCGCTGGGTGACGTCGGGAATGCTTTGCCCTCTCGCCACAGTAACGGATGCAATTGATCGAGATACGCCCAAAGTGGCGCTGTTAAAGCTTCCGCGTCAGTATCTTGTGGCGCTTGCTCAAAAGCTGCCGGATCTTCGGCCAACGACAGCATCAGCTGCTTGAGGAAGGTTGTGCCGGTAAAATCTGGCGGGCGAGGATAGCTCAGCATGCCTTGATGGTCTTGTGCGTAAGCCAGCAAAGCTTGCGGGCTGGTCAGCGGTTCTGCGAGGGTATCGCGGTTGCCGATAAAGGTCAGCTGTGCGCCGCCCCACGGGGCTTCCGCACCATCGGTTGGCAAGGAAAAGTCCTTCTCAACCGGTTTGCTCAAGTCGACATACTGCCAGTTCGGCAACTGCTGCGCCCAGCCCTCAAGCAACAAGCCCTGCTTTTTCAGTGCCGCGAAGTTCTCACCGTTAATCCACACCAAATCGACCGAACCATTATCAGCCTTACCTGCGGCTACCTCGGTTTCGATACGGCGAATGGTGTCCTTAATATCCGAAATCGGCACCACTTCGAGCGTCACGCCGTACTGATCTTGCACCTGCTCTGCCGCCCAAACGAGATACTGATTGGTCGCTTCGTTGCCGCCCCATGCGTTGAAGTAAACCGTCTCGCCTTTGGCGTGTTGTAGAACATCATCCCAGTTAATCGCTGTATTTTGCGCTGTTGCTGCCATACTTGTCACAAGGCAAGCCGTTGCCAACAAGCCCTTTTTCCATACTTTCGTCATAAATCCCCCATATGGTGTTATTTTTCCATGAAAACAATTAGACGTAATATTGCCGGAAAATCTTACAACAGCTTTTATAAAATCCCAGTCAATCATTAAGCCTGCATACTACGCAAATACTGATTGTCGAGATAATTTTTCCACCACCCACACCAGCGGCCTTGTGCGCTGTAGCCACGCCACGACATAAATGCGCCGCCTTTGCCGTCAGCAAGCAGTGCCAAGGCGTTGGGTTGTGGGGAGTATTCAAGCAATGGCTTGCCGCTTAATGCGTGAGACAAGTTTTCAGCAAGGATACTCCCTTGGCGCACCGCATAAACGCCGCTTTTATCTGCACCACTCAAGCTGGCGCAGTCACCGGCGGCAAAGACATTTGCGTGTGAGATGCTTTGCAAGGTCGAGCGAATACGGACAAACCCTCTATCATCAAGCGCCAAGCCACTATTGCGATAAAAAGGCTGCGCAGCTGCACCTGTGGTAAGGATAAAGCAGCTAGCATTACTTATCTTTTGCTGATTTACGTAAGCGCCATCTGCTGCCAAATGGTTGATTGGTGCATGCTCGATCAAGGTAATACCGTTATGAACCAATGCTTTGCACACTTTCTCGCGCAAGTTGGCAAGCTGCTCGGGCAATATTTTGCCGCTACTGATCAAAGTTATATCGGGCATGGTTTGTGCCAACGCCAAAGCGAGTTCAACGCCTGCTGCACCGCCGCCAATCACGGCAATCGGCTCGGGCTGCTGTCGCCAATGCTCAATACCGGCAACAAACGCATCAAATGGTTTAACGCCAAGTACGTCCGTATCTGCTTCAATCTGTTCCGGCGTGCGCAATGCTGCACCAGTATCAAATGACACAACTCGCCCTTGCCAGGATCCGTTATCGCTGCTGATCAAACGTTGTGCGGCATCAAAGCCATGTACGCTACCTATCACCAATTCAATGTCGAGGCGCTGACACAGTGCGGCAATATCCACGCTGCAATCATCCAACTCGGCACGACCAGCCAGCCAAGCTGGCAAGCGCCCTGAATAGTAGCCGTGCGGTGAAGGCATGATCAGGGCAATTGTGCCAGTCGGCCGCTGCTGCTTGCGCAACCACTCACGCATTGCAACTAGATGCGCATGCCCACCGCCAATCAGTAGTAAATCAGCCTGCTTCATTTACCCAAGCGCCATTGCTGAAACTTTTCCAACCACTGCATGGTACGCGGTGATAAATGCGCTTTTTTCCACTCACCAGCGGCGTATTTATTGGCTTCACCATAGCTTGGGTATGGGCGAATAGTTTTGAGCAAGCTACCAAGGCCTTTACCGTTGTGTATCGCAGTGACGTAGTCATTGATCAGCTCACCAGCATGCGCGCCGACAATGGTTGCACCAAGGATGCGGTCATTCCCTTTGGCGGTGAGCACCTTGATAAAGCCAATGGTTGCGCCATCGGTAATCGCGCGGTCGAGGTCGTCCAGATCGTACTGCGTCACTTCATATTTAATGCCATCGACCTGCGCCTGCACTTCTGTCAGCCCGACTTGCGCAATTTCAGGGTCGGTATAAACCGTCCACGGCAAAGTGCGGTAACTGACGCGGAAAGATTTGAAGCTGCCAAACAGCGCATTGACCACCGCATGCCATGCCTGATGCGCAGCAGCATGAGTGAACTGATACGGGCCAGTGACGTCGCCAACGGCATAAATATGCGGCATACGCGTGGCAAGAAAATCATCAGTTTGCAGGGTAGCATTGTCACGCAATGCCAATCCCAAGGTTTCACGCCCCCAGCCGTCGACATTTGCCTGTCGTCCAGTGGCAAGCAGCACGCGATCATATGCCATTGTATGCTCATTGCCTTCTCTATCGCGGCAACGCAAGGTTTGTGCATCATCAAATGCCACAGTGTGATAGCCGAGGCGTACATCAACCCCTTCATCTGTTAATGCCTGCGCCAATAGTGCGCTGGTTCCATGATCAGCTTGTGGTAATAAATGCTCATCGCGCTGCACCAGCGTGACTTGCGAACCGAGGCGCTGAAATGCTTGTGCCAATTCGCAGCCGACCGCCCCGCCGCCAATCACCAATAAGCGCTGTGGCTGCTCACGAATCGTCCACACCGTTTCGCTGGTGAGATAATCTACTTGCTCGATACCGTCTATCTTTGGGATACGTGGTTTAGCCCCGGTGGCAATGATGATGGATTTAGCAGTCAACTTGTCGCCATTGACGGCAACCGTCCACGGGTCGAGTAGCGCTGCTCTGCCTTTGATAACCTCGACACCGAGCCGTTCATAACGCTCAACTGAGTCATGCGGCTCAATACGCGTAATTGCTTGCTGAACCCGATCCATCACAGCCGCAAAATCCACTTCTGCTGTGGCATTGCGCCAGCCAAGTTTGTCTGCTTGGCGTAAGGTTTGGGCAACACTGGCACTTTTGAGCAAGGTTTTCGACGGCACACAACCGGTATTGAGGCAATCACCACCCATCTCCCCCACTTCGATCAGCGTCACTTTGGCTTTGAGTACCGCGCCAATATACGCACTGACCAATCCGCCTGCTCCGGCACCAATCACAATCAGATGGCGATCAAACTGCTTGGGCTTTTGCCAACCTTTTAACACGCTACGACGCCGGTAAATATTAAGTATCTTTTTCGACAGTAGCGGCAATAAACCAAGCAAGGAAAAGGCGAACAACATCCGCGGCGAGACGATACCCGACAGTGAATCAAGCGTGGCAAAGGTACGGCCTGCATTGACGTAGACCATCGTCGCCGGCAGCATGCCGACAAAGCTGATCCACATGAATGTCCATGTACGCAGTGTGGACAAGCCAATTAACAGATTGACGATAAAAAACGGAAAGATCGGAATCATACGCAAGGTAAAGAGATAAAACGCACCATCACGCTCAATACCTTGGTTAACCGCTCGCCACTGCCGCGCAAAGCGGTGCTGCACTTTGTCGCGCAATACATAGCGGCTAAATAACATCGCCACAGTTGCGCCCAAAGTCGCACCACAAATCACCAGCAAACTGCCCAGCCACAAGCCAAATAGTGCTCCGCCAAGCAAAGTAAGTACCGTCGCAACCGGGATCGACAAAGCAGTCACGATCACATACAGCAATACAAACCCACCAACGGTCACTACCGGGTGTTTATCGACCAAAGCGTGCAAATTGCCCAGTACGTCCTGTAACGAAGCCAAATTGAGATAGCGTTGCCCAGCCCATAGACCTAATCCGAGCACAATAATCAGCAGCAACCATACGCCGTATTTCCTAACAAAATGCAACATCCCATGTACCTTTTTTGTCGTAGGAATAAAGAGCTGCGGATTCTACCACGCTACTTAAAGATCAAAACTATATATTTTTCAATGATAACGGCCTATAAAAATGATCAACTCATCTCGCATCATATAGCCTAAAGCGCCATTGCCCTGATGCAGATATATTGAACGAATATGAACAGGCGGTCACACCCGCCAAGTTTTTAATCAACATGCTAAAATCAAGTAATCAAAATTCCACATTGGTTTATAAAAATGAATCCAATTCTTCGCTCACTGGGTTGGCTACTGCTGGCCGGTGTTATTTTCATTCCTTCTTGTATCACCATTTTTAACTGATGCTGAAAAAATTCCTAGACGGCTTAAAAATTCAACACCTCAGCTTGCGTGGCAGTAGCCTATATTTGATGCAGGCGCCACTGTGGTTGGCTGTGCCTATTTCCCTGTTTCGTGGGCAGCTGCTTAAATCAGCCGCATTGGCAATGGTGATCGCTTGTATTACTTATGGCGCAAACCTGACCCGCCGCTACTATCTGCAAAAGCGTGACCAAATTCTGCTCGGTAAAGCAGATATGCCCATCCGTGACGAACGAAAAATAGCGATGGGCTTTATTTGCCTCGGTGTTTTTATATTGTCTGTATTTGCCACACGCCGCGTCATGCCGGTTGGTCTGATTGCCACAGCACTCGCAGCACTCGGCTATTACCTGAATTACCTTGCCGAACCTTATCACGCTCCAGATGTCGATGAACATGGCGACATCGTTGTCGAGGTCAAAGAGGAAGATGAAGAGATTGAAGAAGCAAATCTCTCTCCGACGCTGCGCAGCATGCTCACCAACGCCCGTGAATATCTTGGCCGTATCACTCAAGCAAGCACACTGCTCGCAGACAGCGAACGAGACCAATATATCTACACAAGATTGAAGCAGATTTTACGCCGGGGCAATGCCTTGATCGGCGAACTCGGTAAGGATGGCAACCGTGTTCGTGAGGCGCGCACCCTACTGGTGGTGCACTTACCCGAGCTTGCAGACATCAGCACGACATACAGCACTGCCAATAATGCTGAAAAAGACCAATCCCGACAGCAATTCAGCGCATTATTGGATACAATACACGATCAATTGACCGCTCACTACCGCAACATCAGCGACATGGATCAGCAGCGGCTCAGTATCCAAATGGACGTCCTGCAAGAACAATTGGAGCAGCTTCGACAAGATGAGCGATAAACATACAGATCTCGACAACACTACGCTGGACTCACAAAAAGTCGCACAGATAGCAAAAGAAATCGACCTCAACAGCAGCCAGAATATTCTGGATTTTGGCTGCGATGCCCAGCGCAATTTAACGCACATCGCAGATGACATGCTCAGCGACGTCAAAAGCAAAGACAGCGGCGAAGCCGGGCAACTACTTAACCAAATGGTATCGCTGATGCGCGGTTTTCAAGGCAGTGAAAAAACGCTTGCCAAAAAGCCCGGATTCCTCGCACGCCTGACGGGCAAAAAGCAATCAATTGAGCATTTTTTTCAGCGCTTTGATAGCGTTAGCGATCAGATCGATCAAATCAGCAACCACCTCGAAGTGCAAAAGCAGCAATTACTGATCGATATTAAATCACTTGATCGCCTATATGATGCAAACCTCGAATACTACCGTGAGCTTTGCCACTACATTGCAGCAGCCGAAGCAGTACTCAAACGCAGCGATGAAGAAACCCTGCCTGAGATGAAGCAGAAAGCACTCGACAGTGACGACATTGCAGCAGCCCAGCGTTTGCGCGATTATCAAGGCCACCACGATGAGCTCGCCCGTCGCCTGCACGACTTACAGCTCACCCGCCAAGTTGCAATGCAAAACTTGCCAAGCATTCGCCTGCTGCAAGAAAACGACAAAGGATTGGTTAATAAAATCAATACTACCTTGATCAATACAGTACCGCTATGGCGTCAGCAGCTTGCCCAAGCTATTGCTATTCATCATGCACAAGACGCCAGCGATGCACTCAAAGCCAGTGCCGATCTGACCAATGAATTACTCAAACAAAATGCCGCTAATCTGAAAATGGCCAACAAAACCAGCCAAACGCAAATTGAGCGTGGTGTTTTTGACATCGAGAGTATCGAACGCGCCAACCGTAGCCTGATTGAAACCATTGAAGAAAGCATTACCCTGCACGAGCAAGCACGTTCGCAACGCCACGAGGCCATCACCAAGCTCAATGAAGCAGAAGCCGCATTAAAAACCGCCCTTACCAACGCCAGTAACAGCCAAAAAGTCTAAAACCATGTTTGAACGTTTATTTAAAAAATTCACTACCAGCCAGCCTAAATCTAGCGTATTGACCTCTAACCTCGATGCGCAGCATCAGATTCAATACAGCACGGTGCAGTCTCCCACAGCGATCACAACTGTCGACGTCCCCGAATCACAGTCTTGTGTTTTGGCTCAAGCAGACAAGGACTGTACGCAGCTACCCAGCGGCACCCACGAGCTCCATCCGGATACTTTTGAGCAAACCAGACCGCTGCACTATTTTTATGTGCGCGATAACAGCAAGAGTGAAGGAGATTGGTCACTCGACTATACCGACCACCATCATGTAAAGCTCTCTCTTACCGGCACCTACAGCATCAAGATAGACAGCCCTCAGCGCCTGATGCAGTTTTGCCTCAAAGGTGCTCAATTTCATAATGACCATGATTTTTCGCAGTGGATTTCACAATGTATCGCGACTATTCTTAAAGCTCAGCGCGTTCCGGTAGAAGATATTCACGCTGAAAATGTGCGCTTCACCAATTACCTTCGTGATGCTTTGGCATTGGCTTTACGCCCACGTGGGCTTGCCCTCCATGCTCTATCGCTAAATATCCTTAAGCCTGAACATGAAAAAGCAACTTCTAATCAAGCAAAAACCACCGATTCAGATAGCCAATCGGAAAAAGTAGAAACTGCGGAGCATCAAGAAAATGCGCCTTCTGTAGAGCAGGTTATCATTCATCAAGAGCAAAAGCCGGAAAAGCTATTCTACTATGTGCGTAACGGCCAGCAGCACGGCCCATTCTCTCACGCAGACATCGAACAAAAATTGGCTGACGGTGTTTTAAGTAAACGCGATCTGCTGTGGCAGAAAGGCCTCACCACTTGGAAACCTATTGCTGAGTTTCCAGAATTTCAATCTTAATTAATGGTGCAGCTCCGACCTTGGCTGTACGCTTTTTTTGCCCTGATTAGCTTCAGGGCATATAGCGCAGCAACAGATAATTTATGGCTATGCCCCGACCCCAGTGGCGTTGACAATGTGGTCAGTGCCACATCAGCACCTGCGCCAGCATGTGAGCCATACAGTATTCATAAGATCAAACCAAAGCAATCTGATTCTGCTCCGGAGCAGACGGCAAAACCCAGGCCACAAACACCAGCCAAAGGTAAGCTAACCGTTTCGAATACGCCTCCAGAAGGAGTGCTCCCTTCTGTACCGCCACCACTGGATTTCAGCAACGTCCCCTACGCACCGTTGACGCCCGTTCCTATTTTTCAATACGCCTTACCCACAACACGAATTTATCGAGAAGACGCCACTAAAATTTATCTCTGCCCGGCAAGCGGTAACGGTACGGCAAAAAGTCAGGTTATAGAAGCCAAAACCAAGCCCAAGGCATCTTGTATCGTTATGGGCGCAAAAGGTGGCGCAAAAGCATTGGTGCGCCCTTCCGTCGCTTCAGCATCAAATGACCACAATCTGGCTTCGGAAATCAAAGTGAACGTACTGGAAACAGACGAGCAACGCCCTCCAATAGCGGATAACTTAGCCGCAAAAAATCTTAATACCGAAGGGGAAAAGATTTATCTCTGCCAAGATGCGCAGGGAGATCAATCCATTATTCAAAGCATCAACCCACCAGCGGAAAACTGCCAAGTCATGGGGGTAACGAGCGAAGGAGGTGATGAGGCAACCAAGCTCACAACCGAGGAACACACCACGATAGACACTGGCGATGACTCTGCTGCTACACAAGCAGCAATAGCGACGACTTCATCACAGCCGGGTGATATTTATAAATGCTATGACGATGAAGGCTTACCAAGTTTCGTCAATGAAAATGCCCGTAAAAATTTTCAGCGTTGTACATTTTTTTCCCGCTCTTTTGCGGCTGTAAGCAAAAGCATCGGCCAGCCGCAAAATCTGGGTAATGGCAATGAAAATAGTCTGTCGTGCAGTGGCGCCGGGAGAGTAGAAATCAATGGTGAAGTACATGCCTACGAATGTGCAACCCGTTCATACGACCATACGCCCGGCTCTAGCGGAGGAGAAATCCGCTTGGGTGATCGCCATGCAACCATCGCAGCATACGATCAGGATTACCTCAATACCAGCGGCAGCTGTGGTGGCACAATCACCAGCGCTAATGGGCGCGTACTTCATTTGGAGCCAACCAAGAACTGCCCTGCTGCATTCCAAATCGTTGCCCAAGAAATTGCCCAAGCCGTACGTACCGGGTTAAATGTGGCTGTAAGTGGCGCATTTCTCGAGCGCCAACGTGGCCTCAGTGCCCAAATCAACCGCATAGCCAAGGAAATTGGCGTTGATCCTTACCTTGTCCATGCCGTGATCTCAGCAGAGTCAGCGTATAAATCCCGTGCCGTATCACATGCTGGTGCTCAGGGGTTAATGCAGCTGATGCCGCCAACAGCAAAGCGATTTAACGTCAGTGACCCTTTCCATACCGGACAAAATATCCGCGGTGGCGCAACTTACCTTAAATGGCTACTCAAAAAGTTCAATGGCAATATGCAGCTGGCCATCGCTGGTTATAATGCCGGTGAGGGAAATGTCATCAAGTACGGCTATAAAATTCCACCGTTTATTGAAACTAAAGCGTATGTACCCAAAGTAATGCAATATTATCGCCGCTATCGCAGCAATCCCGCACTGATCGGATTATGATAATGTATACAAACAGATGTGGAATATCACGCTTCCACCATGATAAGCTTTACTGCTACCGCACGTATACGCTTGCTAGCGTATGAACATGCAACCCCATAAATACCTGCAACCCATCAATTGCCAAGAGGAATCATGAGAAAAGCATTCATCCTGCTGGTTTCAATTTCCGCGTGTATCAGTCATGCGCAACAACGTCTACTCGATAATGAAGAACTGGTTAAGGCTGGTGCACCACTCAGTGCTGTCGCAAGTATGCAAGGTCATCCTTTATATCCCTACCTTCAATACAGAGCTTATCGGGATAATCTTGCCACGACGCCAAGCAGCGTTATCTCAACTTTCCTTCGCGCTCACCCTACCGCCCCATTTTCTGGCTGGTTGGCTGAGAGAGCTTTCCCACATTGGCTGTCAAGCAGACAATATCAAACAATCATCGAAACATACGACCCCCGTTTTGCGGATGAATCCATTGAGTGTGAATACCGCCTGGCACAATTAGCCAGCGGTAACCAACAAGCAGCATTTAATGGCATTAACGATCTTTGGCAGAAAGCCAGCAGTATTGAAGCTGCATGTGATCCTCTGTTTGCCGCAGCCGTACGTAGTGGCAAACTGACCTCGGCCGACATACGCAACCGCTTTATCCTCACCATGAGAGAAGGCAACTATGGTGTAGCACGCCATATTTCAACCATGCTACCGAGTGATGGGATTCTCGCAGCCAATATCTGGCTCAGCATCGTCAGTGGCAATGCGCCTTACCAACAGGCGATGACCATCACCGATCCATTTTGGCAGCAAAGTGCATTGGTCAACGCACTCAGCCGTCAGGCTTTTAAAGATACTAACCGCGTTGCCTCAATGGCATTTGAGCTAAACAAACCGGGAATTGCCGACCCTGATTTGGAAGCGCAGCTATATAACCGCCTGACTCGTGCATTGGCCAGTAATAACGACCCTCGCGCAACCCAAACATGGGCACGCATCCCGGCCGACATGCAAGAAGACAATACCGCTTATGATATGGTCGCCTACTTTTTGCGCAGAGGTGACTGGCAAAGTATCGTTGCCACCTTTGCCCAAGGGCTTGCGAGTAAAGATAACAACCCTGAAATCAATTATTGGGTAGGCAAAGCGTATGAAAAATTGGGCAATCAACGCAATAGCCAGACGTATTACCAGAAAGCCGCTAACAAGCGCGACTTTTTTGGCTTTCTCGCTGCCGAAAAACTGGGGCAATCCTATGCCTTCAATGATCACTCAATCACTCGTGATATTGGTATCGAACAAGCACTGCTCAGCGAACCTGAAGCATACCGCATGCGCATCTTCCAAAACATGGGTATGGAAAGCCGTGCGATTAACGAGTGGAAAAGCTTGATTAAAAATAAAACCAACGCTCAAATACGCCAAGCTGCACTGCTTGCAGATAAATATGGCTGGCATATTCACGCCATCAGTACGCTGGCAAAAGAAAAGGACTGGGATGCACTTAACGTTCGATTCCCAACCGATTATGAGGCGCGCGTACGGGCCTTGGCGACCAAACATGCGCTGAGCCCGGCAACCATATACGCTATTATCCGCAAAGAAAGTATTTTCCAACCAACAATCAAATCTCCAGCTGGTGCTTTGGGGCTAATGCAAGTGATGCCCGCCACTGCTCGCGACACCGCACGGCGCTATAACATTCCATATGGTGGAACGAGCCAGCTGACCAACGTTGACACAAACCTCACTATCGGCAGCCAGTATCTTGCAGACCGACTGCGCGAATTTGGCCACCTAGGTTACGCTGCAGCAGCGTACAATGCTGGGCCACATCGTGCGCGAAAATGGCTTGCTGAATACCCTAACCTACCGCTTGATGAATGGATTGCACAAATCCCATTTAACGAAACTCGTGACTACGTCAAGCGTGTTTTAGAATACGAAAAAGTGTATCAGTACCGCTTAGGATTAAACTACACGCCATATAGCAGCGCTACTGTTCGTGCTTGGTAAAACAAATAAGGAAATAACATGAAGCAAAAGCACCTGATTTTAGCCTCTACACTTTTATTACTCGCAGCCTGTGCAGGAAATAACTCAGACACACGCCTATCAAGCAAACAATTAGCGCTACCAAAGGCAAACTTACCCATCACGGCCGATAAATGGACGATATGGCATTGTGCAGACGGCAACACACTGCGCACGCGCTACAGTACGGCTAACGGTAGTGAGCTGATACTTGAGACAAGCACTATGGGCAGCCATCACCTCCTGAGAGAGCCTGGATCAAACCCAGCCATCTACAGCAATGCGGCCATTGGCTTTTATAGCGATGGAAAATTTGCAGCAATTGGCCGTCCCCTTAGTGATGAGATTTACTCTGGTGGCTGCATAGTCCGATAATAACGGGATTTATCTTCGATTCTTCAAGTAGCCCCTCTTTTATGGGGGAGTTTTGCTATTGACTCTTATCAGCTTTTCTCCATCGACGGATAATCTGTATAGCCTTTCGCGCCTCCTCCATAAGTCGTCTCTTCATCGCGCTGATTAAGCGGCTCACCACAGCGGATGCGCTCTGCCAAATCAGGGTTAGCGATATAGTCACGACCAAAAGCGACTGCGTCAGCATAACCCGCACCAATCACCTTTTCAGCACTGTCTGCATCATAACCACCAGCGACAATAATCGGGTTTGTAAAAGTATTTCGGATGGTTTGGCGGAAATCATCACTATACGCTTTTCCGCCAGCCCATTCACACTCAGACAAGTGTAGATACATCAAATTACGCTGGTTAAGCTGCTCAATCAACCAAATACTGTCTTTTTCATTGTAGCCAGCATCTACTTGATTAAACTTACCCAACGGAGACAGGCGCAGCCCGACATGCTCCACATCCCAAGCCTCAACACAAGCATCTACAACTGCCAACATCAAGCGTGCGCGGTTTTCCTTACTTCCTCCGTATTCATCTGTGCGCTTATTGGTGTGTTCGTTCCAAAACTGTTGCAGCAGATAGCCATGCGCAGCGTGGATTTCAATACCATCAAAACCTGCTTGTTGGGCACAACGCGTGGCATGCGCATAATCAGCAATAACTTGTTCAATTTCATCACGAGTTGCAGCACGAGATGGTGTTGCTTCTGTGCGAATGGTATAGCCGTCACGATCACGCAAAGATGTGCGTGATCCAATATTTACTGCAGATGCGGAGATCGGCGCTTGGCGTTCGGTTGTAAACTTTTATGCGATACCAGCCCCGTATGCCACAACTGAACAACAATATGCCCTCCTTCAGCATGGACGGCATCGACTATTGCTTTCCATGCAACAACCTGATCTTCGCTATATAAACCCGGTGCACCTTCACAACCACGCGCTTGTGGTGAGATATCTGTCGCCTCGGCAACAATCAAACCTGAACCAGCACGTTGGCGATAGTATTCAACTGCAAGTGCGGAAGGCACATCCCCAGGCGTAACTGCGCGCAACCTTGTGAGTGGCGCCATGAAAATACGATTTTTCACAGTGAGGTTACCTATGTTCAGGGGAGTAAACAATGCATTGTGTGGCATAGCATCCTCTTAATCGTTAAATTATCTAACTAAACATAATATAGATAATGAGTATTGAAGAGTAGACAACCTCTTAATCTTTAACACAACGTCACTTATACAAGGCCAAAAAGATTCAGCCCTGCTTGTAGCAGGGCTGAATAGCACAGGTCACAGTTAGGATCATTAACCCAGCGTTTGCACGCCACCGCCATTCACAAACAAGACCTGACCATTAACCCATCCAGAAATTGGCGCAGCAAAATACAACACTGCACCTGCAATATCATCTGGTTCACCAAGGCGTTTGATCGGCGTATTCTTGAGCATTTCATGCTCAATTTCTGGCGTTAATACCGTTTCGAGCGCATGGGTACGAGTGGCGCCAGGGCCGACAGCATTAATACGAATATTTGGGCCGTAATCAAAAGCAAGGTTTGCCCCCATATGCACAACGGCCGCTTTTGAGGAAGCATAGCCACTCATTTTTGGGCTAGTGGTGATCGCACCCATTGACGCAATATTTACCACCGAACCAGAACCTGCTTTTTCCATATGCGGTGCACAGAGCTGAATCATGCGCCATGCTGAAAAAACATTAAGACGGAAATCACGTTCGAAATCTTCAACCGTTATCTTGCCTGGATCTTCACGCCCTCCGGCACCACCACCAGCTACATTAACCAAAATATCAATACGGCCAAGCTCTGAAGCCGTTTTTTCAACCGCCGCAACCATTTCCTCATCCTTGAGAATATTACATGGCACAGCAATCGCCTTACGTCCCATTGCTCGAATCTCATCGGCAACTTTTCCGGCTGCGTCCATATCCAAATCACCGATTGCAATATCAGCACCTGCACCAGCGAGCATCAATGCACTCGCACGCCCTATACCATTTGCAGCACCAGTGATGATCGCAACCTTACCTGACAAATCCCAAAGTTTTTCAACACTCATGTTCCATCTCCTCCATCTGTCCATAGGCTAAAGCAGAAAAAACAATTAACTACTTTATTAAAAAGAAATATACCATTGAACCAACCCTTTATGCACTAAAAAATATGCATAAACCAATCAAACCCATAATATTTCTCTTTACCAATACACTAAGTCATGAATTGGGTGCTGATTCAAACGCCTAACAGATTTCTACTAACTTTCGATGTTTGCTATGCGCTGGGTAATAAAGTCTTTAAGTACGGACACATCATTTTGTAGGACGTCGACATGACGTGGCTGCTCTTCTATGCCATCAAAGCGAGAGGGACGATCTGGCTCAATCCCCGTAGCCTCCACAACAGTATCTGTAAATTTAACTGGTAATGCAGTCTCCAAGCACACCATTGGCCGCCCACTATCATATGCACGGCAATACAACTCCGCAACGTACACACCATCAGCTGTATGCGGATCAATAAGCACCCCATCATGGGCATATAATGCAGCAATCACGCTGAGGCGGTTTTCGTGTGTAGAGCGTCCTGCGCTAAAGCCAGACTGCTGTACAGCATGCCAAAATGGCGTATCGCGCAAATCAATCTCGCCCTGCTGAGCAATCTCTTCATACCACTTTGCAACTTGCTCGCCATTACATCCGGCAATCAAATACAAAAAACGCTCAAAATTTGATGCCTTACCAATATCCATCGACGGGCTGGACGTCTTCGCCACTTCAGCTGATGGGCGCACTCGGTAAATACCCTCAGCAAAAAACTGATTAAGTACATCGTTCTCATTGGTTGCAACCAATAAAGTACCGATTGGCAAGCCCATTTGCTTGGCAAGATACCCAGCAAATACATTGCCGAAATTACCTGAGGGGACACAGAAATCTACCTGTTCACCATTTTCGAGATCCAATGCCAGATAAGCCTTGAAATAATAGACCGTTTGCGCCAAAACACGCGCCCAGTTAATCGAATTAACTGCGCCGATATGATATTTTTCTTTAAACGCTGCATCGCTATTGACGGCTTTGACCAAGTCCTGACAGTCATCAAAGACCCCTTCCACAGCAATATTGAAGATATTTGGCTCATCGAGGCTAAACATCTGTGCCTGTTGGAATGCACTCATACGCCCGTGTGGTGACAACATAAAGACATTCACATTATGCTTGCCAATCATTGCGTATTCTGCGGCCGAGCCAGTATCGCCAGAAGTTGCGCCAAGAATATTAATTGATTGCCCACGCTTCGCCAGCACATACTCAAACACATTGCCAAGGAACTGCATCGCCATATCCTTAAATGCCAGCGATGGGCCATTAGATAATCCAAGAAGATACAGCCCATTATCCAATTGCTGTAATGGAGTAATATCAGTACTGTGAAAAACATCAGGACGGTATGTTTTTTGCAAAATCTCTTGCAGATCCTCAACCGGGATATCACTGATGAAAGGCGACATAACCTGATAAGCCAAATCGGCATATGACAATTTTCGCCACGCTGTGAGATCATCAGCAGAAATTTGTGGAATGGACTGTGGCATCGCCAATCCACCATTTGCTGCCAGACCCGACAGCAATACATCACAAAACTGCCCTAAAGACTCTCCACCGCGCGTTGATACATATTGCATCCGATTCTCCAAAATAAACAGGTAATAACTTCGCTTTTTACCATTTGAACCGGATCCCAGCAAGTAAAATTATAAGATTCGACCACCAGTTATCATTCTCTGTTCAGCAAAGGCAAAAATACTGGCGCCAAACATAGCAGCAAGATAAAATGGTTCCCTTTGAGGCTATACTCATGTCTATCTCCAAACGCCTAATCAGCCTCTGTATGTTGGTTAGTTTATTTGCTACATCTACAGCAATGGCCGAAGCTTATCTCATTGACGTACGCAGCGCTGATGAATACGCTGAAGAACACGCTAACAATGCTGAGCATATTCCCTACGATGAAATTGGTGAAAAAATCACTGAGCTGACTAGCGATAAAAATGATGAGATTTTTGTCTATTGTAGAAGTGGTCGCCGTGCTGAAATAGCAGCGCAGACATTAAAAGACCTTGGCTACAATAATGTGACCAATCTCGGTACGCTAGCTGATGCGCAAGAAGCAAATATTACTGAAATGCCCGACAAATAACAGAACAATCTCACCAGTAGAAAAGCTGCCCAAAGCATGCGATATCCAATAGCATCTGGGCAGCTTTTTGATTAACAATACGGCTATAACCAGCAGTTAAATAATCATTTAATGCCGTCATCAGGACGCATGCAAACACAAAATTTGCAATAGTTGCATCATCACTCTAGCAGAGCATATTACTCATTTAAGAACGCACCAATACCGTATAAACCAGGTCCAGTGTGGCAGGCAATAACGGGTGAGGTAAGTACGCTTAATATCCGAGTCTCTGGAAAATGACGTTCCACCTTCCTTTGAAACTCTATACCTTTTTTATCGCCAGCATGACTAACAAAAATTGTCGCAGACCGACCTAACACAAACTCTTCACATTTATCAATACAAATTTGCATTGCCTGATTCAATCCTAATGCTTGTTCGATAGGAATAATACTACCTTCCTCATTAAAGCTTAGAATAGGCTTCACACGAAACAAATTGGCCACAGTTGCTTTCTTTTTATCAAAACGACCATTACGGACAAGGTAGCTCAATGTCTGTAAGGTAAAAAACAATTGCCCACGGCGACGCATAAACTCAAGCTTGGTTACCGTCGCAGAAAGACTATTGCCACTTTCTAAAAGGCGTTTACCCTCGAGTAACAACATCGCTTGTGCCACAGATTGGCTACGCGAATCAAAGACAGCTATTTTTATTTTATCTTTGTACTTTAACGCATTTTTTTTAACCAACTCATTGGTCTTACTAATTGCTCCAGAAAGCGTCACAAACAAAGCTTCTTCATAACCTTGCTCTATCCAGCGACAAATCATGCGATCAATATCATATTCCAATGGAGGTCGAGAGTATGGCAACTCATCGGGATGGTCATTCATCCATTGTAAAAACTCATCGATAGTTATATCTATAGAGTCTCTTCTTGGCTGATTACGCATAAAAAGATACAAAGGTAAAATTTCCACATCAGTTACGTGCGGTGCTATATAGTGTAAACAACTCGTCGAATCTGTTGCCAGAATATACTTACCCATTTTTAATTATCCACTTTAATCTCATCACCTATTCAATTAAGCTTAAAAAGTAGTATTGTACTTACAATACCTATCATCATAGCCAAAGTAGTAGTAATTCTACGCAATAACATTTTCAATACTAATATTTAATTTAATATACTATCATTACTTGGATATTTTGACACCTATTGATAATGATTAATTTATATTTCGAAGTCAAAATATAAATCGATAACTTACTCTGTAAAATGAGAGTAAATCAAAAATATTTAAAATGGAGAGATTACTTAACAAAATAAAGTATTAAGTATAACCTCTGACTCCTGAACCCCAGAACTTACTTAAATATTTATACAAAAAGGCTCCTAAATAAATTTAGGAGCCTTCGTTTTATCGCTTATGCAATAAGGCGACGCCAATTACTGACTACTTTTTCTTCTTAGGATTCACTTTATGTAACGCAGAACCACTAACGGCCAAAGCAGCTTCGTGAATTGACTCAGAAAGCGTCGGGTGGGCATGAACGATACGGGCAATATCTTCACTTGCAGCGTAAAACTCCATAGCCACGATCAACTCGTGAATCATTTCTGACGCATTAGGGCCAATAATATGCGCGCCAAGAATTTCATCACTTTCTGCATCAGCAAGGATTTTCACAAATCCTCCAGCCGCATCCATTGCCTTTGCCCGGCCATTAGCCGCAAACGGGAAATCACCTTTAACGTAATCCACACCTGCTTCTTTCAGCTGCTCTTCTGTTTGCCCTACCCACGCCATTTCAGGGTGTGTATAGATAACAGAAGGGATAACGTCATAACGTACATGACCAGCTTGGCCTGCAAGTATTTCAGCGACCATCACGCCTTCTTCACTGGCTTTATGTGCGAGCATTGGACCACGTACACAGTCACCAATTGCAAACACACCAGACTCGGCAGTACGGCAGTGCTCATCGACTTCAATAAATCCACGCTCACCAATTTTGACTTTACAGCCTTCACCAAGCACATCTTGCGTATTTGGCTTACGGCCAACAGCGACCAGCAACTTATCGAAAGTCGCACTCTGTTCACCATTTTTGTCTTCATAAGTGACGACCACTTCGCCGTCTTTAACTTCAGCACCAGTGACTTTTGCACCAAGCTTGATCTCAATACCCTGCTTTTTAAATGTTCGCTGAGCTTCTTTGGCGAGCTGCTGATCAGCCATAGGTAAGAAAGCATCAGTAGCTTCAAGCACGGTAACTTCTGAGCCAACCGCACGCCATACACTACCCATTTCCAAACCTATAACACCAGCGCCAATAACGCCAAGTCGTGCTGGTACTTGATCAAAATTTAGTGCACCGGTAGAACTGACGATGTTCTCACCATCCATTTTGGCAACAGGAATATCAACTGGCACAGAACCAAATGCAAGAATAACCCCTTTGGACGCCTTATATTCACTGACATCACCATCATGAGCAGTCACTTCAACTTTTTTGTCACCAAGGTATTTACCACGACCTTTCAACCATTCAACACCATTAGCTTGGAATAGCTGTGCAATACCACCAGTCAGTTGCTCAACAATTTGATTCTTACGTGCCAACATCTTACTGATATCAATTTTTACATCAGACACGTCGATACCGTGGATTTCCAAATCATGCTGAGCCTTGTGGAATAATTCAGAGGACTCCAGTAGTGCTTTTGAAGGAATACAACCTACGTTAAGGCAAGTACCACCCAAGCGATCTTTACCTTCATCGTCTTGCCACATTTCCACACAAGCGACCTTAAAACCAAGTTGAGCCGCGCGGATAGCAGCGACATAACCACCAGGACCGCCACCAACTACGATGACGTCAAATTGTTGACTCATAGCGAAACCTTTTTAATTACCGTAACAATAAAGGGCGCGACTGACGCGCCCTGTTGAGAATTTTAGACGTTAAGCAGCATACGGGCTGGGTCTTCAATAGCATTTTTAATCGCCACCAAGAAGCTTACAGCCTCGCGACCATCGATAATGCGGTGATCGTAAGATAGCGCCAAATACATCATTGGACGGATCACAATCTCACCATTTTCCACTACTGGGCGCTCAACAATATTGTGCATGCCTAAAATAGCGCTCTGAGGTGGGTTTAAAATTGGTGTCGACATCATCGAACCAAATGTACCACCATTAGTGATAGAGAATGTACCACCGGTCATTTCTTCAAGACTTAACGTACCGTTTTTGGTCTTGTCTGCGAAATCTTTAATGCCTTGCTCAATATCTGCAAAGCCCATCAATTCACTGTTGCGCAGGATTGGCACAACCAAGCCACGAGGACCAGATACAGCAATACCGATGTCACAGTAGTTGTGATAAATAATATCATCGCCATCAATTGAAGCATTCACAGCCGGGAACTGCTTAAGCGCATCCACTGCAGCTTTGACGAAGAACGACATAAAGCCAAGCTTGATGTCATTCTTTTTAACGAACTGATCCTGATACTTCTTACGCAGATCCATGATTGGCTTCATGTTAACTTCGTTGAAGGTAGTCAGCATCGCAGTGCTTGCTTGAGCATCCATCAAGCGCTCAGCAATACGCTTACGCATACGTGTCATCGGTACGCGCTCTTCATGGCGTGAGCCGCCACCAGCCATATGCTGCTTCACATCAGCCTTGGTTACGCGCCCGCCACGACCTGAGCCAGCAACATCTTTAGTGTTAATGTCGTTCTCAACGCCCAATTTACGAGCCGCCGGACTCGCATTTTTATCAGTTGTATCACTGCTCTTATTACCAGACTTCTCAGCCTTATTTTCTGCTGCTGAAGACTTTTCTTCATCAGTTTGCTCAGCCTTGGCTTCGCTCTCACCACCCTCTGCAGCTGGCTTCTCACCTGCTTCAAGAATAGCAACAACATCACCTGAAGTAACAGTGGCACCGTCTTCCTGTATGATTTCCTTTAAGGTACCTGAGGTTGGCGCAGGCATTTCCAAGACGACTTTATCTGTCTCCAAATCAACCAGATTTTCGCCTTCTTCGACAAAGTCACCAACTTGCTTATGCCAGTTAACCAACGTCGCATCTGCAACCGACTCTGGCAACTCAGGAACTTTTACTTCTGTACTCATATTTTTACCTCTGAAAGCAATTTATTAATTAGTGATATCTAGTGCCTGATCGACCAAAGCAGCCTGCTCTGCGGCATGTACTTTTGCGTAACCGGCAGCTGTGGATGCGGATTCTTCTCGGCCAACATAATAGACGCGGCGACCTTCTGGTGCAGCATCAAGCAATGATTCATAAATTTGATGCCAAGCACCCTGATTTCGCGGCTCTTCCTGACACCATAGCAATTGTGCATCTTGTGGATAAGATGACAGCAAATCGCGCAATTGCTGTACCGGGAAAGGATACAACTGCTCAACGCGAATGATCGCAATATCATCAATATTTTCATCACGACGGCGTTGCAGTAAGTCGTAATAGACTTTACCAGCACACAACACCACGCGCTTCACTTTATCTGCTGCAATATCATCAATTTCTGGAATGACTTCATGGAAATGCCCTTCAGCAAGATCCTCTAATGAACTCACAGCCAGTTTGTGGCGCAGCAATGATTTTGGCGTCATGACGACTAATGGCTTGCGGAATTCACGCAAAACCTGACGGCGCAACATATGATAAACCTGAGCAGGTGTAGATGGCACACAAACCTGCATATTGTCTTTTGCACATAATTGGAGATAGCGCTCCAGTCGTGCTGATGAGTGTTCTGGCCCTTGCCCTTCGTAGCCATGTGGCAATAGCATGACCAAGCCACAGAAGCGACCCCACTTGGTCTCACCGGAGGCGATAAACTGATCAATAATGACCTGCGCACCATTGGCGAAGTCACCAAACTGAGCTTCCCAGATAATCAAGCCCTTGGGCTCAGCTGTAGCATAGCCATATTCAAAGCCAAGCACACCAACTTCTGAAAGTAGCGAGTCGATAATACGGCAAGAAGGCTGATCTTCTTTAATATGAGCAAGAGGCATATAGCTATCACCTGTTTGCTGATCATGCAAGACAGCGTGACGATGAGAAAACGTTCCACGGCCACAATCTTCACCGGATACACGCACTTGATAGCCTTGATTCAACAAAGTTGCATATGCAAGGTTTTCTGCAGTTCCCCAGTCAAATGCCTGATCTTCCGCGATCATTTTCAAGCGAGTATCAAGCATTCGCTTAACAATCGGATGAACATTAAATCCTTCCGGTGCGGTAAAAATTTTCTTGCCCAAATCTTTGATTTCTTGTGCAGGATAGGTGGTATCAACCGGTTTACCCCAATCTTGCTCACGCAATGCAGACCACTCAAGATAAAGTTCGTCGCGGGCATTGCTGTCAATTTCTTTCGCAGGTGCAACACGCTCACCGCTTTCTAGGCGCTGGCGGTAATCATCCTGCATAGCTTTATAGGTCTCTTTATCGATAACGCCTTCTTTGACCAAGCGCTCAGCATAAACTTCTGCTGGCACAGGATGCTTGCGAATTTTTTCATACATTCTGGGCTGAGTCGCTGATGGTTCGTCAGCTTCGTTATGCCCGAGGCGACGGTAGCAAACCAAGTCAATAAAGATATCTTTCTGGAATTTGAGCAAATAATCTGCTGCCAGCTTACCTGCAAATACGACTGCTTCAGGATCATCCCCATTGACGTGCAACACAGGTGCCTGAATAGATTTAGCTATATCTGTGCAGTACATGGAAGAACGCGAATCTTTCAGGTTCGACGTAGTAAAGCCGATTTGGTTATTAACGGCAATATGAATAGAACCACCTACTTGATAACCACGCAATTGAGATAGCTGCAACGTCTCTTGGTTGATCCCTTGACCAGCCAAAGCTGCGTCACCGTGGATCAAAATTGGTACTGCCTTATTGGCAATATCAAGCATGTTACTATCCGGATCGCTATCGTGCCGACGGCGCTCAAGACGCGCACGAGTAGATCCCATCTGTACCGCATTAACAAACTCCAAATGCGATGGGTTATAGGCGAGCGACAAGTCGACTTCTTTGCCATCAATCTCAATACGAGACGAAAAACCCATGTGGTACTTCACATCACCACTACGGTTTTCAGCGGCTTGGAACTTACCATCAAACTCATCAAACAGCATTTGGGGGTTTTTACCAAAAATATTGATCAGCATGTTTAGGCGACCACGGTGTGCCATAGCGATACCGATTTCTTCTGTACCGTGACGACCAAGGTGGTCGACAAGATTCTGCATCAATGGAATCAGCGCATCGCCACCTTCGAGAGAAAAGCGCTTTTGACCGACATAACGCTTGTGCAGATATTTTTCCATACCGTCTGCGGCTACTAAGCGCTCAAGGAATACCTTCTTTTCTTCCGCACTAAAGCCATAGTCTTCTGCATGCTTTTCCAAGCGTTCAAAAAACCAGCGACGCTCTTCCAATTCCCAAACATGCGCAAGCTCAACACCCAAATGCCCTGCATAGGCTGATTCCAGTTTTGCGACCAAATCTTTGAGCTTCAGTTCAGACTTACCAAAGGCATTATCCGTAGCAAATGTTGTCTCAAGGTCTGATTTATCCAGTCCGTTATAAGCCAGCTCACATTCTTGAACTTCATATTCTCCACGGAGATTGATTGGATCAATTTTGGCTTTACGGTGTCCACGTAAACGGTAAGCGTGGATCAGCTTACGTACACCCATTTGCTTTTGACTTTCGCCTTCACCTGAAGATGCGACAGCAGGCATCTGCCCCAATATTTCAAAGCGCTCTTGTACGTCAAGGCGTGAAACCTCAGTACTGTCTTGCTTTAGCTCACTAAAATATTGGCGCCACGTATCACTGACGCTTTCCGGATCATGGAGAAACTGCTCATAAAGCGCTTCAACGTATTCTGCGTTGCCGCCGTAAAGCCCCGATGATGATTTATTTTGTTGATAACTTTCGGACATATTCAGTTCCTGAATCTTAATAATACCTTGCTAGACTAGCCAGCTTACAATTAGCGCTATAATACGCGCCAAGCGGCGATTTCTCAAATAACCACAAGCTGAGCTTTGCGTTTCAAAAGCGTTTTCCTATTTCGTTGTAATAGCGTTTCGCACCTGGATGTAACGGTATTCCGATACCGTCCAACGAGTGGGCAATACTCAATGCGGAATCAGGTAAGACGCGATGCAGCCAATAAGCGTGATCATCGCGCCATAAAGCTTTAGTCAACTGATAGGCAAGCTCATTATCGAGATCTTCTCTAACGACCCATAGCGCTTGCACAGCAACAGTTGGCGTATCTTCATCTATCCCTTGATACATACCTTTTGGTATGACGGTGCTGGTGTAATAGTGATTGTGCGAAAGCAACGCATCTCTTTGTACTGACGAGATTGGGATCAAACGAATATCTGTTTGTGTGCTCAAATATTGCACTTGTGGCGTAGGCGCTCCAGCCACAAAAAACACCGCATCTACGTCATTATCGAGAAATTTCTCAACGGCTTGAGGTGCATCATCATAAACCGCATCAAATTGTGAAGCATTCATACCATAAGCTGCAAGCAGCTCATCTACATTAATAAATGTACCGGAATTTTGCGCCCCCACCGCGACCCGCTTACCGGCGAGATCTTCGATATTTTTGATGTCGCTATCAGCATGTACAACCAAGTGCAGCATTTCCGGATATAAGCTGGCTAAAGCACGTAACTCATCAAACGGCTTGTCTTGCACGTAAAGGCCGCTTGCGGTGTAACGCCAATAAGCAATGTTTGATTGTACAAATGCCGAATCAACCTCATTGCGTTCCAGCTTTTTGATATTCGCTGCAGAACCGGGCGTTGAAACGTTA
Organism: Cardiobacteriaceae bacterium TAE3-ERU3; assembly: GCA_019218315.1. NCBI lineage: Bacteria > Pseudomonadati > Pseudomonadota > Gammaproteobacteria > Cardiobacteriales > Cardiobacteriaceae > Cardiobacteriaceae bacterium TAE3-ERU3. The sequence goes on from JAHUUI010000004.1 coordinate 101,117, forward strand.
ACCAAAAGCAGATTATCGACCCCGCAATTACCCCCGTGATCACAGGGCAAATCACCTTCAGGGTGAGAGATTATCCCACCCAGTACCGTAGCAAGCATGAAATAAATACCATTATTGTAGCCACTGCCAACACGAAAGAGCATTGGTTGAGACTGCAATTCATCCTCTGCCGTTTCACCTCCAGCCTCCAGCTCCTGAGCAAAAGAGCCACTCCATAATACGGTGAGACAAAGAGCCAAACTGCGTATTATCCCCTTCATTTAAGCCTTACCCTGTTTTGTAGAATATAATTTTGGACGCCAAAATACTAACACAGGCTGAAAGCAAACACATTCTATATATATGGATTATTTTATATGGACATACTTTTCATTACTTCAGCACTCTAGCGAAGCTGGTATAGACCATCAACGACCTCTATTACCGGTGGCTTATGATTGCGCTCAAATGCGTCATATCCGGGCTTAAGCATGCGCCAAAAATTGATATGAGGGGAAAACTGATGTCGCGCCAAATTTTCTTCACTCATGCGAAACGGAAAGGCATGCACTCGCACAAACGGCTGTCCATGCTGTAAAGCAGAGCCTACCAATGTGTAAATTTCTTCAATTTGACGATTACCCATGGCATAACAACCCACCGAAACACAATCGCCATGCACCATCAAATAGCTCCCCGTATATCCATGAGCTTTATCATAAGCATTTGGATAGTTGAGGTTAAATGATAGGTGATAACGACTATTAGGATTTAAATGCCGCATACCAAAAGCATAAAATCCTTCCGGAGACTGCTTATCTCCCTCACGCTTTTTGGGGCCAAGATCCCCTGAGTAAGTGCAAATTGGATATTGCTGAAATAAGGCATATTCTCCCTGCTCACGCTCAAGCCATACTTCAAGAATATTTTCTTCTTTGAAAATACGGATAAATGCAGGTGCACCCCACTCAAAACCACGCTGAGTAAGCTTTTGTTGCACATTTGCCTTGGAAACCAGCTCATTAAGTGATGACCCAGCTTGTGAAGCGGGCAGTTCAACATCAGAGCACGCCGCAAGCAGCATCATGCATCCGGCAATAAACAATTTTTTTATCTTCATTTACCTTCAACCCAGCGAAAGAAGTCATCCTGCATATAGCGGCTCGGCAAAGCCGCCTTACCATTACCAATAATCACGACAACATAATCCCGACCACTTTTACTGCGCAAAAAGCCAGCAAAAGCGCGAACCCCATCAATCGTACCGGTTTTTCCACGTAAATTGCCGCCCAGACGCTCACCGCGATAGCGCTTGCGCAATGTCCCACTTTCACCTGCTACAGCCAGCGAATCGAGGAATACTTGCTTTTTATCGGAATAATACAAGCTCCGCATTAACATAACTAACTGTGCAACAGTTACGCGGCTAATCCGCGACAATCCGGCGCCATTATCAATAATCATGCCATGAGTATCGACGCCAAATGCGCTAAGGGTATTAATGACTGCATCACGCCCCTTTTGCAGACTACCCGGCCGGCCATAGGTTTCCACACCAAGCGAGAGCATCAGCTGGCGCGTCATCACATTGTTACTCTGCTGGTTCATCATCGCAATTAACTCAGACAACGGCAGCGACTCCCCTGTATAAAACAGCTTGGCCTGAGCAGGGTGCGGACCAACCGCCCCCGCACCATCAAGCGTTCCACCTTTCTGATACCAGAGGTCGCGAAATAAATAATAAAACTGCTCAACAGCCTCACCCATAACAACCGTCACTTCGCGCTTTCCGCACTGCAAGCTGTAACGCCCTTTTAAGATGACCGTCGCATAGCCCATATCATCGCGCTCAATACTGACAATCGGAGCATAGTTCTTACTGCAAGAACCATTGTTCACATTCATCTGATTATCGATTTTCCAATTGACGATATTTGGCCACAAATCGAATGCAACACTTCCCCCTTGTGGGCGCATCGTCAATTTAATGGTGCGAAAATTAACCATCAACGGATTAGGTACCGCGTTATAGGCCGCCCAAGGATTACCATCGAATGACTCGCGGTCGCGCGCCTCTGCAGGAAGCCTGTATAGCGACTCATCGAGAACGATATTACCGGTAATATGGCGAATGCCACGTTCACGCAAAGTATCGATCATAGCTGAAAGGCGCTCTTCAACCAAAAATGGGTCAGCACCACCTTCAATATAGAGATTGCCATGCACAACACCATTATTATCTGGCAGTGCATCGACGTAAAAACGCGTCTGCCAACGGTAGTCACGCCCCAGTCGGATTAACCCTGCGGATGTTGTCAGCAACTTGGCAACAGATGCAGGGTTACGCTGCCGCTGCCCATTAAGCTCCACAAGAGGCTGATCAGCATCAACAGCTTGAACCCAGATACTGACATCATCACGATTAACGCCATGCTTATCAAGCATCGCCGCAACCTCAGCTGGCAATATCGTCGCCCATGTCCACCCTGTGTACAGAATCAGTGCTACAGCCAGCAAAAATCGCACTCGAACCTCCCTCATAAATAAAGCGCCCCGCAAGCGACCAAAAAGGCTGCTATTATAGCCGCACATTTACATTTGCCATACCCAAATCATCATGTCCGAACAGGAAAAACAATACGACGAAGAAGGCCGTGTCATCCGCGCCAACCGCAGTGAAGAAAAGCGCCAACGTGAAGAAATCAAAACATTTGTCCAAGAACTGCTCACCCTGCCTTCAGGGCAATATGGACTTTTACCCATCACTGAGACCCTACAAGCAGCACTAATCGAAGGCAAGCGCCTACAAGGCAACGCATTCAAGCGCCATCTCAACTACCTCACCCGCCTACTTGACGAGCATGATGTCGAAGCCGTTCGCCACGCTCATGAACACATCAACCACCCATTTTTAAACGACGGTGCAAAAATGCAGCGTATCCAGCGTGAAATTGAGCGTCTGGCAGAAAATGACCCTGAAATCGTTGGCGAACTCTTTGCCCGCTACGCTGATCCTGACCTTCAGCACATCCGCCAACTCACGCGAGAAATGCAAAAACACCGCGAAGAGCAAGCTAAGCTTGAACCGGAACAACGCGACAGAAAGCCAGGCAAGCACCAACGCCAACTACAAAAGTACCTGCAAACCTTACCGTTGAACGAGTACTACCAAGATTGAACGATATTCCCCTGAGCCTCTATGTGCACATTCCGTGGTGTGTACAGAAATGCCCGTACTGTGATTTCAACTCACATGCCTTACGCCGCCAACCGGATGAATCTGCCTATATCACGCACCTGCTTGCAGACCTTGATCACGACCGCGATCCTCGCCCCCTAACCAGTATTTTCATCGGCGGCGGCACTCCCAGCATTTTCAGCGCAGCATCCATCGCTGCGCTGCTTGATGGCATCAATGAGCGCATGACACTCGCGCCCGACTGCGAAATCACGCTGGAAGCCAACCCCGGCACTTTCGAACAAGCAAAGTTCCGTGACTACCGCGCCGCAGGCATCAACCGCCTTTCCATAGGCATTCAAAGCTTCGATCCACAACACCTGAAAACGCTCGGCCGCATTCACGACAGTGAAGAAGCACGTCGTGCAATCACCATCGCCCAGCAAGCAGGGTTTGAACGTATCAACACGGATATTATGTTCGCCCTACCACAACAAAGTACCGCACAAGCCCTCAGTGACCTTGAGCAAGCCATCGCTTTTGGCGCTGAGCATTTAAGCTGGTATCAGCTCACCATCGAGCCAAACACCGCTTTTTATGCCAACCCACCAAGCCTACCCGACGACGAGCGACAGATAGAGATTTACGAACGCGGCAGCGAATTGCTACGCAGCGCTGGCTTCACCCAATATGAAACCAGCGCATGGACGCGCAACCGACCCAGTACCCACAACCTCAATTATTGGCAGTTTGGCGACTATTTAGGCATTGGCGCAGGCGCACACGGCAAACGCACCAGTGGCAATAAAACGATTATCCGCAACAGCAAATACCGCGCACCAACCCGCTATCAAAAAGCCAACAGTGACTACGCAAACCCTTATCAAGATCAGCAGCACACCATTTCTCATGATGAACAGCCCTTTGAATTTATGATGAATGCCTTACGCCTGCAAAGCGGCGTACCCACCACCTACCTCGAGCAGCGCACAGCTCTCACTCTAGGCGACCTACGCCCAACCCTACAGCCACTGATCAATCAAGGGCTCATAGAGCCGAATATTGAGCACCATCTGAGGACAACGCCTCGCGGCTTTGCTCTGCTCAACAACGTACTTGAAGCATTTTTGTAAATTCGATATACGCCATGTAAATAAGCAAATATAACCATACTGATAATTGATTTATATCAATGTAAAAACCGATAAAAAGGTTACAATAGAGCACGAAATAAAGGAGGTAGGGTGTGATCTCATTAAAAGAACTAAATACCCTCATTGGTAGCGAGGCTGAAAATGCCATTCAACACAAACAACTAACTGTACAGCTCGACGAAGCACGAGGCCAGATACTCGCCGAAGACGTACAATCCAACGTCGCAATTCCCGCTGCGGATGTTTCGGCAATGGACGGCTATGCATTCTTTGGCGGAGAAGACGGCCTTGCCGAAGGCACAACCCTGACCCTGATCGGCGAATCCATTGCCGGCAAGCCATTTATCGGCAAAATCAGCCAAGGCGAATGCGTCCGTATTATGACCGGTGCAGTCGTTCCTGAAGGTGCAGACAGCGTCGAAATGCAAGAGTACATTCAGGCAGATGACAAACACATCACCTTCACTCGCCATGGCAAACCACACAACAACATCCGCTACCGAGGCGAAGAACTCAGCCAAGGCGAAACCGTTATTCAAGCCGGGCAAATCATCCACCCAGCCGACATTCTACTGCTCGCCAGTGTCGGATATGGTGAAGTAGCTGTTTATGCGCCACTCAAAGTGGCAGTATTCTCTACCGGCGACGAACTGGTCGCACCTGGCACGCCACTCAGCGAAGCCGGGCAAATCTACGACAGCAATCGTGCAATGATCAAATCACTACTCGCTGATTTACCTGTAGAAGTTGTCGATTACGGCCTGATTAATGACGACCTCGAGCGCATCAAAGCCACATTAGCCAAAGCTGCTCAGGAATGTGACGTCATCATCACCTCTGGCGGTGTCTCAGTCGGCGACTACGACTTCCTCAAAGCGGCCGTCAGTGAACTCGGCGAAATCCGCCAATACAAAGTCAAAATGAAACCCGGCAAACCGTTTGTTTATGGGCGAATTGGTGAAGCATGGTACTTTGGCTTACCCGGCAACCCTGTTTCCGGCTTTGTCGGCTTTCAGCAAATCATCGCACCAGCTCTATGGCAACTCTCTGGCGCAAAAGCACCACCGACGCTGACCGCAAATGTTGCCCTCGCAGACGCCCTGCACAAAAGCCCCGGCCGACAAGACTTCCAGCGCGGCTTACTCACCCAGCACAACGGCACATGGCAAGTCGCCCCACAAGGCAGGCAGGACTCACACCGCATTTATGGCCTTGCACGCGCCAACTGTTTTATCGTGCTCGAAGCGGATGATGGCGACAAAGCTGCTGGTGAATACGTCACCGTCGTACCCTTTACCAACCGCTTTGCCATGGGCGGCCAACTATGAGCAACCTGATAGACCCTTTCAAGCGCCGCATTGCTTACTTGCGCCTATCGGTTACTGACTTTTGCAATTACCGCTGCGTCTATTGCCTACCCGATGGTTATCAGGCTTGCGGCAACCCTAACGACCTCACCATACCCGAAATCGCTACTTTAGTACGTGGCTTTGCCGAAAGCGGCACGCAAAAGATCCGCCTATCCGGCGGCGAACCGACCCTGCGCCGCGATATCACCGATATCGTGCGCATCTGCGCCGAACAGCCCGGCATCAAAAAAGTCGCACTGACGACTAACGGTCACCGCCTCGAAAAGCTCTACCAGCCATTACACGATGCAGGTGTTGCACAATTCAACGTCTCAATAGACAGCTTCAACGCCGACACCTTCGCCAAAATGACCGGTAAAAATGCCCTGCACAGCATCTTACGCGGTGTCGAACAAATGCTCGACTACGGCTGCCACGTCAAGCTTAACGCGCTGTTGATGAAAGAAACCGCAGACGAAGTCATCGACGACACCCTCGCCTTCGTCAAGCAGCGCCCAATCACCATGCGCTTTATCGAGCTGATGCGTACCGGCGATAACGAAGCCCTATTCAAAAAATCACACGTCAGCGCCGCAACCATCACTGAGCGCCTAATACGCGAAGGCTGGACGCTACGCGAACGCAGCCCAATGGCTGGACCTGCCAAAGAGTTTACCCACCCTGATTATCTCGGCGGCATCGGCATTATCGCCCCGTACAGCAAGGACTTCTGCGCCAGCTGCAACCGCCTGCGCGTCACCTCCAGCGGCAAAATGCACCTTTGCCTATTTGATAGCCTCGCTTACGACCTGCGCCGCTGGCTTATAGAAGAAGACGTCGCCGGGCTCAAAGCACAATTGCAACGCCTGCTCATACACAAACCCGCCACCCACCACCTGCACGAAGACAACCCCGGCATCATGCGCCACCTCTCGCAGATCGGCGGTTAATCCACGCAACAGCACGTAAGAATATTTCCACAATTTTAAAAATGTCTTATAGAAATAAAAACATACTGAATTTAATAATTATTGTGTTACTAACAATCGCAACAACTGCTGCGGTTGATCCAACGCTAACCAAAATTAAATACGCATGGCCACTACTTCCAGCATTGCTACTCGCACGCTATAGCAAATGGATGCTGCGAATAGCGCTAGTTATGCTGCTGATTTTTGCGCTATACAGCCCAATCGCAACTATCTATGGCCGCCCTACACTGGCCATGCTTGCTTCCGCACTGGAAACCACCCCAAATGAAAGTGGGGAATTTCTAAGCAACATCCGCTGGGTCAGTTACCTTATTGGCATTGGCTTCATTATTCTTTCGATCCTTTACTACCGTACGGCGACCCTATTTAAAGCACGTAAAATTGCATACGTACTGATTATTCCTACTTTTCTATACACTTTAATGTCATCATGGCCAGGCACGCTAATACGCGATACTATCCGCCACAGCATTCGCTATACAGAAAACCATCAGCAACTCGTCGCCAGCTTAGCCAAGCAAGATAGCTGGCAAATAAGCACAAATGCAGACCACAACCGCTACCAAAACTATGTTCTGATCATCGGCGAAAGTGCGCGCAAAGATTACTTTTCCCTCTATGGTTACCCACACAAAACCACACCATGGCTTGATCAAAGTAACGGTATCTTTATCGACGGTATGTTAGCCAGTGGCGCCAACACCATCGCTGCGCTTTCCCATACCCTGCAACAGCTTGATGAGCACGGCAATGCCATCCCCGAGAACAACATCATCACCCTTGCCAATAAAGCCGGCTATCAAACCTATTGGCTATCCAATCAAGGACGGCTCGGCAAATACGATACTTCAACCTCATTTGTCGCGATGCGTACCAAAAAAGCCACATTCCTCAATAACGGTACATGGGCTGATACCAATTACGACGACAATTTACTGCTGGATAAATTGGCCAGCACGCTTGACCAGCCAGAGCCAAACAACACCCCACGCCTAATCGTGATGCACACACTTGGCTCGCACCCTATTGCCTGCGAACGCCTACACGGCTTCCCCAACCACTTTGACCTCAACCATGGTCAAGATCTCAACTGCTACCTTGCCAGTATTGAAAAGACTGACGACTTCATTCACCAAACAGCCGACATTCTCGCGCAGCACGGTAGCTATTCTTTAATCTATTTTTCCGACCACGGCCTCTCGATCACACCACAAGCCATCACTCAATCTGATGACATCATTAACAGTTATGAAGTCCCATTAATTCTGATTGATAGTGATGCCCAAGCGCACCGTGTGGTCCAAAAAGCGCTCAGTGGCGCTCACTTTATCGATATCTTTGCAAGTTGGCTTGGCATTGACATAAAAGGTTACACTGAGGAATACGATTTACGTCAGCCGGATAAACTTCCTGAAGATAAAAACATCCAGATCTATCAGCGCGATCATCTTACCGACCCGGCAACATTGCCGCGCGAACCGTTAATGCAATAAGGACACCTAACATGAGCCATGCAGAAAAAACTTTCCATCCACTCAATATTGCCATCCTCACCGTATCCGATACGCGCACGCTTACTGAAGATACATCAGGGCAATATCTTGAAGACAGCATCATCGCAGCAGGCCATCATCTTGCCGAGCGCGCCCTGCTCACCGACTGTAAATACGGCATCCGCGCCAAAGTCAGCGCCTGGATTGCCGCCCCAGAAGTCAACGCCGTCATCATCACCGGCGGCACAGGCTTTTACGGCCGCGATAATACGCCTGAAGCAATCAGCGTATTATTCGACAAAGAAATACAAGGCTTTGGCGAAATTTTCCGTGCAGTCTCACTCGAAGAAATCGGCATGAGCACTCTGCAGTCGCGCGCTGTCGCCGGCATTGCTAACCGTACAGCCATTTTCGCCCTACCCGGCTCAACCGGCGCATGTAAAACAGGCTGGAACAAAGTCCTTAAAGACCAGCTTGACAGCCGCACCCGCCCGTGTAATTTTTACCCACACTTGCAACCACAATCATAAAATATGTCTGAAACCCTCACCATTCTTTGTGGTGGTCAATCTCGCCGTATGGGGCAAGACAAAGCCCTGCTCGAATACAACGGCGAAACTTTGCTTGCGCGCCACATCCGCCTCGCCAAAGCAGAAGGCCTACAAGTACAAGTCGCCAGCGCTGGTACAGATTACGACCTACCCGCCAATGTCATACGCGTACACGATAAATTACCTGACCAAGCTGGCCCACTATCAGCATTGGCTGGTGCATTGACCGCAGCCACACTGACTGGCGCACAAGGCACATGGCTGATGCCAATTGACACACTCGTCACCCCGGCTGAGCTTATCGCTACCCTACGCGACAAACTTCCGGCAAGCAGCGTCATCGCCGTACGCGACGGCAAACCTCAACTGCTATTTGCATGGTATAGCTGCGCGCTGCTTCCGCGCATTGAATCATGGCTCAGCAGTGGCATACGGCAAATGATGCCGCTTGCCGCAGTCAGCGATATCCGCCACGTCGTCATGCCTGACGATTGGGTAGGGCGTGATAACTTCAATACCCCGGAAGACTGGCAAACCGCACAACACATTCAGGAAACCTCATCATGAGCCAATTTTCACACCTCGATGCCGATGGCAACATCAACATGGTCGACGTCGGCGACAAAAGCGTCACTCGTCGTAGCGCTACCGCCAGCGCACAAGTCACCTTCCCACCAGAAGTCTATCAAGCACTGCGCGACGTCAATGGGCAAACAAAAAAAGGCTCCATCACAGATACTGCGCATCTTGCCGGCATCATGGCGGCCAAAAAAACCAGCGAACTGATCCCGCTTTGCCACCAATTACCACTCGATAGCGTCAAACTCGAATTTGACTATCAGGATGCTGATTTTGCCATTGTCATTCGTGCAACTGCGCGCGTCACGCACAAAACTGGCGTCGAAATGGAAGCACTCACTGCTGTTTCTGTTGCTGCACTGACCATCTACGACATGACCAAAGCGATGAGCCACGACATCAGCATCGACCACATCCACCTGCTCAACAAAACCGGAGGCAAAAGTGACTACCACTAATACCGGCTATACCGTCCTCTATTTCGCAGCACTTGCCGAAGCCACTGGAAAATCAGCTGAAACCATCAGCGAAAGCTATCCTGATCTTGCCGCCCTCTATGCTGCCCTACAAAGCAAATACGGCTTTACGCTGGCGCAAAATCAGCTCCGAGTCGCGCGCAACCAAAGCTTTTGCCAGTGGACGGACGCGCCACAAGCAGGCGATGAAATTGCCTTTATCCCGCCTGTCGCCGGCGGTTAGCAATACCCTCAATTTGTGCTACCACCAAAAGCAAGCTATCCGCACACAACGCAACGGAAAATAAAAATGCTCTTTCACATCACCGATCAACCAATCGACACTGCCGCTGCCCGCGCACCACTACGCCTAAACCAAAGCGGCGGTTACGTCAGCTTTGAAGGCTGGGTACGCGATCACCACAACGGCAAAGCCGTCGACAAGCTCATCTATAGCGCCTACCAAGCAATGGCTGAAAAAGAAGGCCAAAAAATCGTGCAAGCCACGCTGGATAAATTCGACATCGACGCTGCCTGTTGCATCCACCGCATTGGCGAGCTGGCAATAGGTGACATGGCGGTATGGGTCGGCGTCAGTGCCGGGCACCGTGGCGTCGCGTTTGACGCCTGCCGCTACATCATCGACACCATCAAGCATGACGTCCCCATCTGGAAGCACGAATACTACCGCGACGGCACAAATGAATGGACGCTTAACCACCATTGCTGCTAATGGCTGAATACGACTTCTCGCGTCAGCTCAAAGTCAGCGGCATGAGCGACGCGGTGCAGAACAAACTCAAAGCCGCGCGCATTCTACTGGTTGGCGCAGGTGGGCTGGGTGCAACCGCACTGCCCTACCTCGCCGCAGCTGGCATTGGCCACATAACTATCGTCGATGACGACCGTATCGAAGCCAGCAATCTGCACCGGCAAATTCCGTTTACTTACGCCGATATTGGCCGCTACAAAGCTGAAGTTGCCGCGGCATTTTGTCGAGCACGCAGCCCATATGGCACGTTTGACACCATCTGCAAGCGCCTTGATGCCATGGAATGGCTTGCAGCCATGCACACACACGATATAGTGCTCGACTGCAGCGATGATCGCCAGCTTGCCTACTTACTCAGCGACGCCGCATTACTCACCGGAAAACCGGTCATTTTTGCCAATGCTGCAGCACTATCTGGTCAGCTGTTCACTATGAACCCCGGCGACAATACGCCATGCTGGCGCTGCCTGTGGCCGGAAGACGTCCAACCCGGTGGCAACTGCAATGCGATTGGTGTACTCGGTCCAGTACCGGCCACGCTTGGCTGCTGGCAGGCACTGACTGCAATCAAGTTACTCGCTGACATGCCGATCGCGCATGATGAAATGCTTTACTATGACTTTGCGACTATGCGCCAACAGGTGCTACGCATTGGCAAACAACCCAACTGTAATCACCACCCAGATGAGTCATCTTTCAGGAAAAAACACATGCACGAATTTATCTATCCACACAGTATCGACCAAGGCAAAGCCGACGGCATGACCATTATCGACATTCGCCGCCCCGAAGAATGGGCTGCACGCACCCTGCCGCAAGCAGACATGCAGGTAGAAATGACCGACCTGCTCAACAACCCCGATGCGCATATCGAAGCGGGCAAGCAATACCTGCTCGTCTGTGCAGCTGGTGCGCGTACCCAACACACTGCGGCAATCCTCACTCAGCAGGGCTACGACAACGTCTTTGCCTTTCCTTCCGCGTGGTAAACGGCTTTTTTCTCCACGCAAAGCCAAAGCACCATAAATACAGTGACGCATTTTTAGCCCAACAGTTTCCCTTCTGTTAAAATGCCGCGCTAACTAAACCCAAGGAATTGACATGCATCCGATGCTCACCATTGCCAAGCGCGCCGCCGAAGAAGCAGGCCGCGTCATCCAACAAGGCTACCGCCAACTCGATCAAATTCAGGCGCAGGAAAAATCCCCCGGCGACTTCGTCAGCATCGTCGACCAACGCGCTGAGCAAGTCATCAAATCCGTCCTGCTCGACAAATTCCCAAGCCACAGTATTCTTGGCGAAGAAAGCGGCGAAACCAATGCCGAGCGCAACGACGGGCAATACCAATGGGTCATTGATCCTCTTGATGGCACCAATAACTTCTTACACGGCATCGCACAATTTGCCGTATCTATCGCATTGCTCAAAAATGGCAAACTCGAAGCCGGTATCGTTTATAACCCCGTCACAGATGAAACCTTTACCGCAGCCAAAGGCCAAGGCGCTCAGCTCAACGGGCGTAAAATCCGCGCAGGCGGGCAAAAAGAGCCATCACGTGCCATTATCGGCACCGGTTTCCCATTCAAAAGCCCTGAATTAATGCCAACACAGAAAGCCTGTGTCTCAAGCGTCCTCGATACCTTCCCGGATATCCGCCGCCTCGGCTCAGCCGCACTCGATATCTGCTTTGTTGCCTGTGGCCGCCTCGATGGCTTCTACGAAATGGATCTGCAGCCGTGGGATATGGCCGCCGGCATCCTGATTGCCCAAGAAGCAGGCGTCATTGTGACCGACTTTAACGACAAGCAAAACATGCTCGAAAACGGTCAAGTTGCCTGTGGCAACCCACACATGCACAAAGCATTGCTCACCGCCCTACGCCCTGCATTACAGCAATCAATCTAACAACCTAATCGCCTATGAGTAACAGCACCAAACTGAACGTCGCGGACCATACCCCGATGATGCAGCAATATCTGCACATCAAAAAGGACTACCCCGACATCCTGGTGCTCTACCGCATGGGCGATTTCTACGAATTATTTTTTGACGACGCCCACTGCGCCGGCAAACTGCTCGGCATCAGTGTCACCACCCGCGGCAAATCAGCCGGTGAACCCATACCGATGGCGGGCGTCCCCGTCCATGCTCTGGAAAACTACGTCGCCAAGCTGATCAAGCAAGGCCAATCAGCAGTCATCTGCGAACAAATCGGCGACCCAGCGACCAGTAAAGGGCCGGTCGAGCGCGCGGTAACGCGCATCATCACGCCCGGCACCGTCACCGACGACGGCCTGCTCGATGAACACTCAGACAACATCCTGCTCTGCCTCGCACCGCTGAAAAACGACCACTACGTCGCCGCCTACGCCGACATCAGCAGTGCACGCTTTATCCTCAGCGAAGCACTCACTCTAGACGACTTACGCGCACTCATCGAACGCCTGCGCCCAGCCGAAATTCTCATGCCGGAATCGTGTCGCCTGCCCAATTTCCCGCAGCAAAAGCGCCCTCGCCGCCAGCCCGACTGGTACTTTGACCGCGACAGCGCCACGCAACTCCTGCAAGAGCACTTTCAGGTCAATCATCTCGACGGCTTTGGCATTGATGCTGATGACCCAGCTATCAGCGTCGCTGGCTGCCTGCTGCAATACCTGCACGACACCCATCGCCAAACCTTACCGCCTCTGAGCGCACCGAAAAAAGAAACCCGCAACAACAATCTCATTCTCGATGCTGCCACACGGCGCAACCTTGAACTCGAATACACCCTGAGTGGCGACCACAAGCACAGCCTCACCGGCATCATCAACCTCTGCCAAAGCCCAGCAGGCAGCCGCAACCTGCGCCGCTGGATTAACCTGCCGCTCACTGACCACGACCACATCAATACCCGCCTCGATGCCGTTGCCGCACTGATTGATGCTGATGAACGCACTACGCTGCGCGACCAACTGCGCCACATCGCCGACATCGAACGCATCACCACGCGTATTGCCATGGGTAGCGCCCGCCCGCGCGAACTTGCACAACTGCGCGACACACTGGCCCTTCTGCCCGCACTCGCTGAAACGCTCGCGCCTGCGGCCAAACACAGTGCCCAACTTGAAGCGTACCTGCCCGCATTTGGCGCATTTACCGAACTCGCCGCCCACCTCGACAAAGCCCTTGTTGAAACCCCACCACTGCTACTCAAGGATGGGGGTATTTTCGCTGACGGCTATCACGCCAAACTCGACGAACTCAACCACCTTGAGCGCGACAGCAATGCCATCCTCACTGAGATGGAAGCCAAAGAACGCGAAACCAGCGGTGTCAGTAACCTTAAAATGGGCTACAACCGCGTGCACGGCTTTTACATCGAAATCTCACGCCGCGACAGCGAACAAGCACCCACACATTGGATACGCCGCCAAACCCTGAAAAGCAGCGAACGCTACATCACCGATGAACTCAAGCAACTCGAAGACCGCATCTTGAGCGCACGCGACGACGCACTAGCGCTCGAAAAAACACTCTACGACGAACTGCTCGGCCGCATCGACAGCCAGCGCGACGACCTCTACCACTGCGCTACTGCTCTCGCTGAAACCGACACCCTCGCCGGTTTTGCCGAACTCGCGGTCACGCGCCATTACTGCCGCCCACAATTCAGCAACAGTGCCCGCTTCGATATCAAGGCCGGACGCCACCCTGTCGTCGAAGCCAGCCTCGACGCCCCCTTTATCGCCAACGACCTTAATCTTTCCAAAAAGCGCCGCTTACTGATCATCACCGGCCCGAACATGGGCGGTAAATCCACTTATATGCGGCAAAATGCCTTGATTGCCATTCTCGCTCATGCCGGTAGTTACGTCCCTGCTGACAGCGCCCACATTGGTAAACTCACACGCATATTCACCCGCATCGGCGCCAGCGACGATCTCGCAGGCGGGCGCTCAACCTTCATGGTTGAAATGACCGAAACCGCAAACATACTCAACAATGCCGACCAACACAGCCTTGTCATCATGGATGAAGTCGGCCGTGGCACCAGTACCTACGACGGCCTATCACTGGCATGGGCAACCGCCGAACGCCTTAACCGCGACAACCAAGCCCTAACCCTGTTTGCTACCCACTACTTCGAGTTAACCGCGCTTACTGATAACCATAAGACCGTACACAACATCCACCTCGATGCGGTTGAGCACAAGGACAACATCGTCTTTATGCATCAAGTGCAAGACGGTGCGGCAAGCCGCAGCTACGGCCTGCAAGTTGCCAAACTTGCCGGCGTCCCCACCGACGTCATCCATGCTGCTACTCAAAAAATGCGTCAACTTGAAGCAGTGCGCGATCATGGTCCGGCAAAAATGGCACAAACCGCCCTCATCCCTGACTTACAACCAGAACCAACGTCCAATAAGCCAGCAGCCAAGCCTTCAGCACCCGAGGTTGACCCTGCGACCATTGAACTGATCAATACCATCCGCAACACCGATCCAGACGAACTCACGCCCAAAGCCGCCCACGAGCTAATCTATCAGTGGCGTAAACAGCTACGGCATTCAAACTAGGAAGTTATTTATAAACACCTACTAACAAACAGTTAATAGGTGTTTAATCAAATAGCCCTCTAACCCGGCAGGACAGGTATCACCCTCAATTTAGGTACATTCAGACTTTGCCACAAGGCATTGGCATGCACCGCTTGGCCATGGCCGGGAACACGAGCCATTGCTGCATCAACGATGCTATCAGTATCCAATCCGCGTAGATGCAATAAATTCAGTGCCGCTTGTAGTGGCGGTAGGCTCGGGTTATAAGCGGCATTTTCAGCGTAACGGCCAGTGATGATGCTTTTGTCTTTGAGTAATAACGCAACCCCGGCATATGCGCCACTATAAGGTGCGTGACTGTACTGTGCGGCATCAATGGCCGCTTGCATCAAATCATCTTCGACCGCTATGGTGGCCTTGAGCTCAACTCGCGATTGATCAAGCAGGCGTTCACTCATACCCAAGTGCGCAGGGCCAAAGTCATGTGGCAAGATGCCATGCAATGGTAAATTCTGTTCCTCAGGCAAATGAATGCGTATTTGATCACTGTCACGCAATTCGTTCATGAACTGTCGACAATGCCCACACGGTGGATAATTGACGATCACATGGCGGATTTCCCTTGCCCCGCGCGACCATGCATGCGCTATCGCACTCTGCTCGGCATGCACAGTTTGCCCCATCGCGGCGCCAGCATATTCCTGATTGACGCCAGCATAGGCATTGCCTTCATCATCAATCACGATAGCACCAACCTGAAATTGCGACACAGGTACAACGGCAAGCTGCTTGATTTCATCAAGCAGGCTTAATGCATATTTGATCTGCGCAGTTAGGTCTTCTCCCCACGTTTTCACGATGGCTGACGACCAAAAAACACCACCATTTGCGAGCTGTTTTTCCATGCTCATATCCACTACCTCATTGCTAAATATATGGGTAATTATAAGCCTTTACTACCAATACAAAAGGTGCATATCGCATCTGCAAAAATGAGCAAGCTAATGCAGCATTATAAGTTGTTTACTATATTGCCTATATGTCATACACTGCGTGCTTTCTGCACTTCAACAAGGTACTTCTCCAACATGAGCATCGCTATTAGCTTTCTCGGTATGGCAACACTGATCCTTCTTGCCATCATCGTCTCCAATAACCGCCGTGCAATCAATATCCGTACGGTTTCACTGGCTTTTTTACTGCAATTCGCCATCGGCGCATTGGTGCTGTTTGTCCCAATCGGTCAACAGGCGCTGAATAAGGCATCAGAAGGTGTCGCATGGGTCATCGGCTTTGGTAATCAGGGTATTGAATTCCTGTTTGGCGGCTTGATTAGCGACAAAATGTTTGAAGTATTTGGCGGTGGTGGATTCATCTTTGCTCTGCGCGTACTGCCAATGATCATCTTTTTCTCGTCATTGATCGCTGTACTTTACTACCTCGGCATCATGCAGTGGATCATTCGTATTCTTGGTGGTGGCCTGCATAAACTACTCGGCACATCACGTGCTGAATCCATGTCTGCTGCAGCTAATATCTTTGTCGGCCAGACTGAAGCACCACTGGTGGTTAAGCCGTTTATCGCGCGCATGACTCAGTCCGAGCTGTTCGCCGTCATGAGCTGTGGTCTTGCTTCGGTTGCCGGTTCAGTACTCGCAGGTTATGCCGCGATGGGCGTTCCCCTGCCTTACCTGCTTGCAGCATCATTTATGTCTGCACCGGGCGGCTTGTTATTCGCCAAGCTGATCGTACCGGAAACAGAAAAGCCGGAAAGTAACGAACACATGGTCGATACGTTCACCGCTGAAGATGAAGATGCGCCTACAAACGTCATCGACGCTGCAGCAACTGGTGCAACTACCGGTATGCACATCGCCATGAACGTCGGCGCAATGTTGCTCGCCTTCATCGCGATCATTGCCCTGTTCAACGGTATCATTGGCGGAATCGGCGGCTTGTTTGGCGCTGACAACCTGACCCTTGAGCAAATCCTCGGCTGGATCTTCGCACCTTTGGCGTGGCTGATCGGCGCAACCGGTAATGAAGCACAGCTGGCTGGCTCGTTCATCGGCCAGAAGTTGGTCGTCAATGAATTTGTTGCCTACAGCTCATTCATGGAATACCTCAAAGATCCTGCGACTGCTGCGGCATTGAGTCCAAAAACACAAGCGATTATCTCTTTTGCGCTGTGTGGTTTCGCAAACTTCAGTTCAATCGCAATTCTGGTCGGCGGCCTGACCATTATGGCGCCAAATCGCCGTAAGGATGTCGCACGCTTTGGTATCCGCGCACTGATTGCCGGTACATTATCTAACCTGATGAGTGCGACCATTGCTGGTTTATTCATCGGTCTCGCTGGTACAGCAGCATTAAACCTCGTTTAATATCCAGCTACTGACAGCAAGCGCCGTGCCCATTGGGTATGGCGCTTTTTTTATACCCATCGACACTCGCCAAACCAAGGCAGCCATGGTGTAGAATAGTCGTTTGAGATATTGTTTAAAGCAAAGGAACAAGAGCTATCATGAGCACATTTAACGCCCAACAAATCGTAGCGTTGATTGATCTTACGTCACTCAACGAAACAGACACCCCGGCTGACATCCACAAGCTGTGCAGCAAAGCTAGCAATAGCGCGGGAACCGTCGCCGCAGTGTGCGTCTACCCACACCTGATTAAAGCTGCTCGCGAAGGCCTCGAAAAAGCAAATATCAGTGGCGTTGCCATCGCCACTGTGGTCAATTTTCCTCACGGCCGTGATTCGGTTGAAAAAACCGTCCACGAGACGCGCAAAGCCATTGAACACGGTGCAGATGAAATCGACGTCGTTCTGCCTTATGAGGCAATGATGAAGGGTGATGAACAGCATGCCAGCGAGTTGCTCACCGCCGTCTGCCAAGAAGCGCACGCGCATAAGCGACTGGTCAAAGTCATTCTCGAAACAGGCGCATTGGAAACAGAAGAAAATATTATCCGCGCCTGTGAACTCTCTATTGAAGCAGGTACTGACTTCCTCAAAACGTCAACTGGCAAAATCAAGGTTGGTGCAACACCCGAAGCCGTTGACTTGATGATTGAATCCATTAATGCCGAACACGTCACCCGTGAAGTTGGCATCAAAATTTCCGGCGGCGTACGCACTCAGGCAGATGCACAAAACTATCTCGAACTGATTGAGTCGCGCATGAGCGATAGCTGGATTAACCCGCAGCATGTGCGTATCGGTGCATCATCGCTACTTGATGAGCTGCTGCAAAATAACCAAATCGGTTAAGGAGAGAACATGGCACGTTTACTACCACAGGAAATTATCCGTAAAAAACGCGACCACGGCGTCCTCACTGACGAAGAAATTGCCTTTTTCGTACGCGGCGTCACCGATGAAAGTATCAGTGAAGGGCAAATTGCTGCACTGTGCATGGCGATCTTTTTCAATGACCTCAATATTGACGAACGCACTGCTCTGACGCTTGCCATGCGCGACAGTGGCGATTCATTGGACTGGCAAAATGCCGGCCTCAATGGTCCGGTCGTCGATAAGCACTCAACCGGCGGCGTCGGTGACGTTGTCTCGCTGATGCTTGCGCCAATGATCGCAGCATGTGGCGGCTACGTACCGATGATTTCCGGCCGTGGTCTTGGCCACACCGGCGGTACGCTGGATAAGCTCGAATCTATCCCCGGCTTCGGTATGTACCCAAGCTCGGATGAACTGCGTCACATCGTCAAAAACGTCGGCTGTGCGATTATCGGACAAACCGGTAACCTTGCCCCAGCCGACCGCAAAATCTATGCGACCCGCGACGTCACAGCCACAGTCGAATCCATCTCACTGATTACCGCGTCAATTTTGTCGAAGAAGCTCGCTGAAGGGCTCGATAGCTTGGTTATGGACGTCAAGGTCGGCAACGGTGCATTCATGCCTACCTACGAGAAATCACAGGCGCTCGCACAATCAATTGTCGATGTTGCTAACCACGCTGGTTGTAATACCACCGCCCTACTTACCGACATGAATCAGGTACTCGCTTCAAGCGCTGGTAATGCCGTCGAAGTTGCCGAAGCAGTACGCTTCCTGCGCAATGAGAACGTCAATCCACGTCTGAAAGAAATCACCATGGCGCTGTGTGCAGAAATTCTTGTCAATGCTGATTTGGCTGGCACTCGTGATGAAGCGCGCAATTCACTGCAAACCGTTCTCGACAATGGTAAAGCAGCTGAGCGCTTTGATCATATGGTCATCGCTCAAGGCGGGCCGGATAACTTCTGTAGCAGCTACAAGCGTCACCTCGGTCAGGCCAAAATCATCAAGCCATTGATGGCTCCACAAGCTGGCTTCATCAGCAGCGTTGATACGCGTGGCGTTGGTGTTGCGGTGATCAACCTTGGTGGTGGTCGCCGCCTCGCAGCGGACAAAATCAACCACAAAGTTGGTTTTGACGATATCCTCGGCCTTGGTAGCGCCGTTGACAGTCAGACTCCAATTGTCACTATCCATGCAGACAGTGAGGACGACTGGGAGCAGGCTGCACAAGATTATCTCGCAGCAATCACCATCAGCGACAGTAAACCAGAAGATAATCCGATGGTTTACGAGACGATCACAGCCAGTAATTAACATCCTGGCTTTCACTCAACACGGCGGCATCTCGATGCCGCCGTGCTGCGTTTAATCGCGCAGAAACATCACCATACTTTCCACATGTGCTGTTTGCGGAAACATATTGATGATACCACCCTGCGCTGCACGATAGCCTTTCCCAACCAGCACTTTGGCATCGCGTGCCAAGGTTGATGGATTGCACGACACATAAACGATTTTCTGAGGCATGCTTTTCTTCGCTAATGCCTCAACCACTGCCTGCGCACCTGCACGCGGCGGATCGAGCAGCCACGCATCTGCTTTGCCCCAGCGCTGAATATCTTTTGCCGTCACAGCAAACAAATCTGCACGTTCAGCAGTCAGTTGATCTGCTAAATTTTGCGTCTTAGCCGTTTCCCGCAGACGATTGACCATTGCTTGCACACCTTCGATCGCTAACACATTTGCACCGACTTTTGCCATTGGCACGGCAAAATTGCCCAGACCGCAGAATAGATCCAAAATCCGCTGTCCATGCTCAATAGACAAAAGCGACAATGCTTGCGCAACCATCGCCTGATTCATTGCGGCATTGACTTGGGTAAAGTCATCAGGGGTAAAAGGCAGCTGTGTATGTACTGTAGGGCTAAAGGTCAATGCTGGCTCTTGTACTGGCTCTACATAGCCATGCCCATGCCGCCAGACTTGCCATTCTTGCGCTTGTTGCTCTTGCCAGCCGAGGACGGCTTGTGTCGCTTTTTTGTGCCATTGCTGTGATTTCAGCCCAACCACCACTGCACTATCACCGACGTTTAGTGACACCTCCTCTACTTTCAGCGGAAGCAGCGCGGCAAGAAGAGTACGCAATGCAGGAAAAGCCTCACTGATACGTGCATCAAGTACCAGACAACTATCCACATCAACCACACGGTGTGACTGTCGCCCTTTGAAGCCAAGCAAAACTGCCCCACCAACATAAGCGACTGACAAGCGCGCACGGCTGCGGTAATGCCAGGGGTCACCGGAAAGTGCTGGCAAAATTACTTCCGGCCGCACACCACCCAAGCGCTCAAGCTGCTCCAGCCATAATTGCTGCTTGGCTTCAATTTGCCAATCTGCATCACTGTGCTGCAAATCACAGCCTCCGCAGCTATTGTAATACACACAGCTCGGCTCAACGCGCATTGGCGCAGCGGAGAGTACTGCTTTGGTTTGTGCTTCTGCAAAACGCTTTTTATCACGTGTGATGTGGATACGTACCCGTTCACCGGGCAAAGCACCACTGACGAATACTGCTTTACCATCGAGTCGAGCAACGCCACGCCCTTGATAATCCAGTGATTCGATCACTGCTTCACTGTTCATCCTGCCTCACCCGATAATATCTTTGATTTTTATTGAAATAATAGTGCCGACAATACAGTCCCAACCACGAACAAGCCATTGACCAACAGATTAATAACCACGATGGCCGGCAATTCTGCACCAACTTTATGTGCGCTGGTGGCGAGTCGCAGGCGATGAATATGTTTGATCAGCATTGGCATCAAAATAATGCAGAGCAGCACACCCCATTGCCGAGCCATCAATGCAAACATCAAATAGCACAGTAACCCAGCAAATAATACACAGCCATAAAGTAACAGTGCATACTTACGACCCAGAAAAACCGCAACAGTATGCTTGCCGGCATCGCGATCATTATCCAGATCACGCAAATTGTTAATCATGAGTACAGCCGCCGCAAACAAACCACAACCACACGCCACAATCCACAGACTTGAATTAATCTGATGCGTCTGCAGGTAATAACTTCCCATCACGGCAAGCAAGCCGAAAAAAACAAATACCGCAATTTCTCCAAGCCCGTAATAGCCGTAAGCATAGCGCCCAACCGTATAACCAACTGCGGCAAGCATCGACAAAATACCCAAAACAGCAAAATCGGCGACCTGCACCCACTGATCAAATGCAAGAAATAGCAGAGACGCCCCGAGCAGCAACACCAATAGCGCACATACCCACATACAGCGCCGCACAGCGCGCAAAGACAATGCACCACTGGCAACCATTCGAACTGGCCCGATACGCTGATCATCTGTACCGCGCTTGCCATCGCCATAATCGTTAGCGATGTTGGATAAAGATTGCAAAGCAATGGTCGTCGCCAGCATCAGGGCAAATAACACTACACTAAACTGACCATCACGCCACGCCACCGCATTACCGGGCAACATAACGGCAATACCGAGCAACAACGTGCGAGGGCGAATAAGCGCGAGTAAAACGGATAATCGCAGCATCAGCGCAAACCATCAAAGCCGGTTTGGCGCAGTGCTTCATAAAGCACGACCGCCGCGGCATTGGATAAATTCATACTGCGTGATTCTGCATGCATTGGTAAGCGCAATTTTTGTACATCCGGTAGAAAAGCATGAACTTCTGCACTCAATCCCGCTGTTTCACTGCCAAACAGCAGGACATCACCTGCGCTAAAAGTAGCATCATAGACACTACGCTGGCCGCGTGTGGTCAATGCCCAAATGGTTTTACCGTGCATGGCTGTAGCGAATTGTGCCCAATTATCGTGATGCTGCACGGCAGCAAATTCTGCATAGTCCATACCCGCACGGCGCAGGCGCTTATCGTCCCACACAAAACCAAGCGGATGGATCAAGTGCAACGTTGTCGCAGTATTGGCACACAGGCGGATGATATTGCCGGTATTGGGCGGGATTTGCGGTTGAAATAAAGCAACATGCATCATGATGGCCACCGCTTGGTAAACGGCCACAGCGCGACAACACGACGCTGATCACGGCGACGCTGACGCCCAAGCACCAATTCACCGCGCTGATAGCGCCCAATCAAACGTGTAGCGACAAACCAGCTGATAAAGCTGACCACAACACATTCCGCCATAAAACCGAGCAATACACCATTAGCCCCCCAGAAATGCTGCCCGATATAGACCATCGGCACCACGCCGAGAAACACACGACCAACATTAACCAGCGTCGAATACAGCGGACGACCGAGGTTGTTAAAAGTTGCATTGAGGAAAAATACCATACCATCAAAGCCAAATAGCAGCGTCATACCGCTGCAAAAGAACACCATCAGCGCAGCTGCATCACCACTGAGTGAAAACAGCTCCGGCAAAATATGACGCAGGCAAAACAGCAATGCAGTGACAATCGCAACCACCAGCCAATTAAACTTGAACGCGACATTCAGGGTTTGTCGTACACGGTCGAATTGCCCGGCACCGGCATTTTGCCCAACGATTGGCGCGACCGCACTCGAGAGAGCAAAAACCACCGCAAGGCTGACCGGCACCAAGCGCATAACCACGGCAAAGGCCGCAATCGCACTGTCGCCAAACTGCGCCATCATGCGCGATACAAATGCGGTACTGACGGGTGCTGCGAGGCTAGTCAGCATCGACGGTACGGCAATTTCGAGCGTCGGGCGCACGCCATCAATCCATTCACGTACACTACTGCGCGTAACCATGCGATGGCGGAAAATGATGATCCACCACGTCAGCAACATCATCGTCGCCTGCGACAGTACCGTCGCCCACGCTGCACCTTGCAATCCCCAACCAAAGACGAAGATAAACAACGGATCAAGTGCAACGTTAACCAAGCCGGCCGCTATCGGAATCCACATCGCCTGCTTGGCTTCACCCATCGCGCGAATAATTTGCCCGCCACACATGCCAAGCGTCATCATCAGCGTACCAGGAATCACGATCGCAAGATAATTCGCCGCATATTCAAGTGTCGTACCCGTCGCACCGACCCAGCCAAGCAACGTGCTGCGCCAAATAAATACCACAGTCGCCACACAGGCAATAATCAATAGCGCGAGCAATGGCGTATTGGTCGCCATCCGCGCTGCACCATCGCGATCATTCATCCCGAGGTAACGCGACACCAGCACACTGGTGGCAATACCCATCGCCACCGCTAATGAACGTACAAAAAATAGCACTGTTCCGGCAAAGCCGACCCCCGCCGCGAGTTCAGCAACACCAAGTTGGGCAATAAAGAAAATATCGACAAAGTCAGCTAGAAACACCATGACCATACCGGTGGCATTGGTCAGAGACATCACCGTGATATGGCGCCATAAGCTGCCTTTGGTGAAACGTGCGATGTGCTGCCCTTCCATGAATCAGCCTCGGTACTGACGCACAAACTGCTCTGCGACGCGCGCACTGCGCGAGCCACGCGCCAATGCAAACTGCAATGCCGCACGGCGGCTGTGTTCATCAGCATCTCGATGATCTTGAGCCAGCCAATGTGCCACCGCATCGAGGTAGGCCTGCTGGGAGAGAGGATGAAATGAAACGCGCAGGCCAAAGCGCTCTGAGAGGGAAATGTGTTCCTCAACGTCTTCCTCAGGATGCACCGCATCGTCACCGCGATGATATTCAGCGAGCAAATGGCGACGATTTGACGTCACACAGAGCATGACGTTATCGGGAATGCCCTGCAATGAGCCATCAAGCACTGCTTTTAGCGCACGATAGCTGCCATCATCAGCAGCAAAAGATAAATCATCAATATAGACCAAATAATGCTGGCCACGGCGTTCACCGAGCACCCACAGCAAAAAAGCCAGATCTTCGAGATCATCACAGGCCAGCTGAATCATCGCCAGCCTTTCATTGGCGTGAAACAATGCACGAACCAGCGAGGATTTCCCCGTGCCGCGAGCCCCCCACAGCAGCATATGGTTATAGCTTTTTCCATTGAGGAAGCGCGCAATATTATCGCTCACAGCCTGCTTGTGTTGCTCAATGCCGAGCAAGTCATCAAGCTGTACGTCATCACGCACCGTCACTGGCAGCAAATATGCACTGTTCTGCCAACGCAGGCGAGCAAAAGCACGCCCGGTTTCAAGAACCTGATTCAGCTGAGTCACTTCCTCATTCATCATATTTGCTCCTGTCTATAACCAAACACCATATCTTTGCAAAAAGCCCACCCGCAAGATCAGACAATATTGCCGTGACGGATGTTTATTGTGCCAAATGGTCGCGCGTCGCCGAGAACGTAATATCCGGGAAACGCTCTTGGGTCAGCTGTAAATTGACCCGCGACGGCGCAACGTATACCAGCTGCCCGTAGTGATCTTCGGCGAGATTCTGCTGATTTTTATCAACGAACTGCTTGAGTGCCTTGTCGTTTGGCGCTTCAATCCAGCGTGCTGTCGCGACGTTGACGCCCTCAAAAATACAATCAACCTTGTACTCGGTCTGTAAGCGCGCTTGCACCACGTCAAATTGCAGGACACCAACCGCACCAAGGATCAAATCATTGCCGATCATTGGCTTGAAAAACTGCGTCGCGCCTTCTTCACAAAGCTGCTCCAAGCCTTTGAGCAGTGCCTTCATTTTAAGTGGGTCTTTTAAGCGCACACGGCGGAACAGTTCTGGCGCGAAGTCGGGAATGCCGACAAACTGCAAATCTTCACCTTCAGTAAAAGTATCCCCAATACGGATCGTGCCGTGGTTGTGGATACCGATAATATCGCCTGCTACTGCACTGGTTGCGTGGTCACGCTCAGCTGCGAGGAAAGTCAACGCATCAGGAATTTTCACGTCCCGTGCGAGGCGCACTTGGCGCAGCTTCATGCCTGGAGAGAACTGCCCACTATTGATGCGCATAAAGGCAATGCGATCGCGGTGTTTTGGATCCATATTCGCTTGGATTTTAAACACGAATCCGCTGAATTTATCTTCGCTCGGTGCGACATCGCGCTCAGTCGTCTTGCGTGCCAAAGGCGATGGCGCATATTCAGCAAAGTCATTGAGCATCTCGCGGATACCGAAGTTACCAATCGCCGAACCGAAAAATACCGGCGTTAGTTCACCGCGCAAATAAGCATCACGATCGAAGCTGTTACTCGCCTCACGAATCAGCTCAACTTCATCACGAAACTCATCAATCATATCGGGTAATAATTCATCGAGGCGTGGATTATCGAGCCCATCGACTTCCTCACCGACATTAACCAAGCTGCCCTTACCCGGCTCGTAAAAGAATACTTTGTCTTCAAGCAGGTGATAAACGCCCTTCAAATTACGCCCCATGCCGATTGGCCACGTCACCGGTGCGCAATCAATCTTAAGCACTTCTTCAACTTCGTCGATCAACGACATCGGATCACGACCTTCGCGGTCGAGCTTATTGATAAAGGTAAAAATGGGCGTATCACGCAGGCGACACACTTCCATCAGCTTGATGGTACGTTCCTCGACACCCTTGGCACAGTCAATCACCATCAGCGCGGAATCCACCGCAGTCAAAGTACGGTAGGTATCTTCAGAGAAATCCTCATGTCCTGGTGTATCGAGTAGGTTTATCACCTTGCCGTTATAGGGGAACTGCATCACTGACGAAGTAACAGAAATACCACGCTCCTGCTCCATCGCCATCCAGTCGGACGTCGCATGGCGCGCAGCTTTACGGCCCTTGACCGTACCCGCCAACTGAATCGCGCCACCGAATAACAGCAGCTTTTCAGTCAATGTGGTTTTACCTGCGTCCGGGTGACTAATGATCGCGAAGGTGCGTCGATCTCTGTAATCGTTAGATAAAATGTCAGTCATTTGTATTTCTATTTTAGCTCAAAAAAACGACCCGCCGATTTGGCGGGTACGTTGGGAGACTCATTTTAACACGCCATTTGCGCAATTGAGCACAGCGTTTAGGTATCTGTTCAACTAAGCATTAATTTGGCGTATTTACCTGACTGCCAATTAAACCACCAATTACAGCACCGGTGACCGTCGCTTCAGTATCTTTACCCCACAATTGCCCTACAGCCGCACCAGCTGCAGCACCCAATGCAGCATTACGCGCCTGATTAGGCTTGCCAATCAATTGGCCTTGGCCATTGTTGTATTGGGCTTGTTGGTTGTAATTTTGCTGCTGGTTGTATTGATTATAACCCTGCTGCTGATTATAGCCTTGCTGTTGTCCGTATACTTGCTGTGGTTGTGTATAGGTTTGCTGTGGTTGCGAATAAGCTTGCTGCGAAGGGTACGGTTGGGTACATCCAGCCATAACAAGCCCCGCGGCTGATACTGCTAATAATAATGCTCTGTTACCTTTTTTCATCGTCAACCCCTTTAGAAAAATATAAGCCCTATTCTACCAATCTACATTCACACCAAAGTGTTATTTTTGCAATCCACCAGCACGAAGCTTGGCAATTACTTCCGTATTGGGCTCGGGAAATGTGTATTGATCCAGACTACTGACAGCTGCCCATTTCCAGGCTTGACCTTCCAAGCCCTGCGGCGCCAAAGCTTGGCGAGGGTGAGCTGTATAAAAGTCGAGCAAGATATTGTCTCGTTCTCCACGCATGAAATGGGTAAATATACAGCCTTGCAAATCTATACCAAGCTCTTCTCTCAGCTCTCGTACCAGTGCGCTACCGGGAGACTCTCCCTGTTCTACTTTGCCGCCGGGAAATTCCCAGTAGCCTGCATAGGATTTATCAGAGGGCCGCTGTGCAATCAGCACTTCGCCCTCACGATTAAACACAATACCAACCACGACATGAATGGTAGACGAACCAGCAACTCCTGACGCCATATTTTTAACTCAATTTACCGTGGCATTGCTTGAATTTTTTACCGGAACCACATGGGCACGGATCATTACGACCAGTGCGCTTCATTTGCACCTCCGTCAGCTCAGAACGCCCAGCACCTTCAGCACTGCCTGCAGCTTTCCCATCAGCATATTGCGCGCTTGAGAGTTCCTGCTGGCGTTTTTCCTGTGCTTTCTTCTCAAGTTCATCTGCCGAGGCAGGTTGCTCTTGGAACTGCAAATGCGTCAGTACACGCACAATTTCAAACTGAATTTGATTAAGCAAGGTCGAAAACAATTCAAAAGATTCACGCTGATACTCACGCTTTGGATCTTTTTGCGCGCGCGAACGCAGCCAAATTGACTGGCGCAGCATATCCATCGTGCTTAAGTGCTGTTTCCATTGGTCATCAATGGTTTGCAAAGCAACATACTTTTCAACACGGCGCATCAATTCGCCGCCAACTCGCAACTCTTTCTCTGCATGAATATCGCTAAGCATATCGATAACACGGTGCTTGACTGCTTCTGCACTCATATCCGGCTCAGCTACAAACCACTCACCGTCAATATCCACTTTCAGAGCAAAATCTCCGAGCAATGCGGCCTCAAGCCCTCGGACGTCCCAGCTTTGGCGAACCTGATCTGCTGGCAAGTAGCGATCTACGACTTCGCTAATCACCGTCTCGCGCATACTCGAGACCAGCTCAGCAATACTTTCAGCTTCCATAATCTCATTACGCTGGCTGTAAATGACCTTGCGCTGTTCATTCGCGACATCGTCGTATTCAAGCAGGTTTTTACGCGCATCAAAGTTATGTGCTTCTACCTTACGCTGAGCACCTTCTATCTGCCGCGAAACCATTTTTGACTCGATTGCTTCTTCATCATTCATACCGAAGCGGGTCATCATGTTTGCCATGCGTTCACCAGCAAATATACGCACCAAATTATCATCCAATGCGACATAAAAACGGCTTGAGCCGGCATCCCCCTGACGGCCCGAACGACCGCGTAGCTGGTTGTCTATCCGGCGTGATTCATGACGTTCAGCACCAATCACATGCAAACCACCGGCCTCAAGCACCTGATCATGTCGCGCTTGCCAATCTTCGCGTACTTTAGCCTTTTCCTCAGCACTCGCCTCAGCACCAAGCGCAGCAAGTTCGGCCTTAAGGTTACCACCCAAGACGATGTCTGTACCACGACCAGCCATGTTAGTAGCAATAGTCACCGCACCCGGCTCGCCCGCATGGGCGACAATTTCTGCCTCACGCTCGTGCTGCTTGGCATTGAGTACATTGTGCGCAACACCGGCTTTGTTGAGCAAAGTAGAAAGAATTTCAGACGTTTCAATAGATGCCGTACCCAGCAGTACTGGTTGTCCTTTTTCTTGGCAGGCTTTGACTTCCTCAGCAATAGCGGTGTATTTACCCTGCTGATTGAGATAGATCAAATCAACATGGTCGATACGCTGTACCGGGCGGTTGGTTGGGATAACGACTGTTTCAAGGCCATAAATATCCTGAAACTCAAACGCCTCTGTATCTGCAGTACCCGTCATGCCGGCAAGCTTGTCGTACATACGGAAAAAGTTCTGATATGTGATTGAAGCAAGGGTCTGTGATTCTTTCTTGACCGTTACCCCTTCCTTGATTTCAATCGCCTGATGTAAGCCATCAGACCAACGGCGGCCCTCCATAGTACGGCCAGTAAATTCATCGACAATAATCACCTGATCATTGCGTACGATATAGTCCACATTGTTATGGAACAAATGATGCGCGCGCAAGCAAGCATTCAAGTGGTGGAATAGGCCAATATTCTTCGGATTGTAAAGACTCTCACCCTCGCCAATTAGGCCTTTCTCGATCAACAGCGCTTCAACGTGATCATGCCCTTCATCGGTCAAGCCAACTTGCTTGCTTTTTTCATCAATACTAAAGTCGCCCGGGCCATCTTCCTCTTCCTGCTTGGTCAAGGCTGGCACCAGTGCATTAAGCTGGCGGTAAAGGTCGGTATTCATATCCGCTTCACCAGAAATAATCAGCGGTGTGCGCGCCTCATCAATCAGGATTGAGTCGACTTCATCGACAATCGCAAAGTTGAGCTCACGCTGCAAGCGATCCTGAGGTGAAAGAGCC
Source organism: Cardiobacteriaceae bacterium TAE3-ERU3 (assembly GCA_019218315.1). Lineage (NCBI taxonomy): Bacteria > Pseudomonadati > Pseudomonadota > Gammaproteobacteria > Cardiobacteriales > Cardiobacteriaceae > Cardiobacteriaceae bacterium TAE3-ERU3. The sequence continues at coordinate 130,499 of JAHUUI010000004.1, forward strand.
ATATTACTGCGCAAGTAGTCAAAGCCAAACTCATTGTTTGTGCCATAAGTAATATCAGCATTGTATGCAGCTTGTTTCTCATGAGGAGGCATACCGGAGACGATAATACCGGTCGACAAGCCAAGAAAGCTATAGAGTTCGCCAAGTTCCTGTCCGTCACGGCGAGCAAGATAATCATTCACCGTAACAACATGCACGCCTTTACCCGTCAGTGCATTGAGATAAACCGCTAGCGTTGCGACCAATGTCTTACCTTCACCAGTACGCATCTCGGCAATTTTGCCTTCATGCAATACCATACCGCCGATTAACTGAACATCGTAATGGCGCAACCCAAGCACCCGCTTGGATGCTTCACGCACCACGGCAAAAGCCTCAGGCAACAGATTTTTCAACGACTCGCCATCAGCAATCCTTTGCTTAAACTCACTCGTCTTTGCCTGCAACGCACCGTCATCTAGCGCCGCTACTTGCTCTTCAAGTCGGTTGATAGCAGCGACTGTTTTGCCATATTGCTTGATCAGTCGGTCATTCCTAGACCCAAACATTTTTGCCGCAACATTCTTAAACATAACTTATCCTAAATTCTCTACGGTTAAACGCTGACCAAACCGTGTATAACACACCTCTTGACCAAACGTTGGTCAGTACAACAACTGTACATAACCATTGAAATATGGGCGCCATCATAGCCGAAACCAGCAAAGATGGCACGGATGACCAGCGATTAAAAATACAATCATGATTAAAACTGGGGGCTGGCCATCCAAATTTCAAGTAAACATACCTTATTGACCAGAAATACCCCCTCATCCCAGTCGTGTGATATACGTGGATTTTAACTTTGATCAGCTATAAACTGATTACCAGAAAATAAGCCCGCCCCAATATAGCTCTGCTATTTTTATCAAACAATGAAATACAAAAATACCTTTACCAAAGCTGATCGCTTAGCCATTCGCTGGACCAATCAACTCAACGACAGTGATGGCTCTCGTGACCGTGCTCGCCTTGACCGCTTAATGCTGCAAGCATTGCCGGATCAATGGCAAACACGCGCTATCAGTGCCGGGGTACAAAATGGCATTTGGACTTTATACGTCAACAATGGCGGCGATGCGTATCAATTGCGCTTTTTAGCAGGTGAAATTGAAGCTCGCCTGGCTTCACTACTACCACACCCACCAACAGTCAAAATACAAGTAAACCCAGGCATGAGATTACAACAAGGCATTACCGTACGCCCTCCGGCAACGCTTTATCCAAAGCGCTACACAGACAGCGAAGCTGAAAGCATTCTGCAAGCATTTAAAGAAAGTGGATTAGGCTAAGCTCTATTGGCAATTAATTGCCATCAATGATATTGCATACCTTATAGTTAATTGCCTACACTTTAGAGCCAAAATACTAAAGTTTCGCTTGATATTCAGTCGAAGCGACTCCGCTGTCAATATCACCTACAGCAGGCTAGCTCAGGTTCAGCTGATCTATTCAAAATTTCTCACCTTTTACCGACAAACTTAAATATCGGTAGCTCCGATAAGCAAGACAGCCAATACCAAAAAATCATACAGCCGACCGATCAAAACAATACGTTTGTTTCTACGGATGTATGATTTTTTGGAGCGCACCATTATTTGGTGCGCAATATATTGGAATTAAAAAGAGCCGCCGAGCAAGGTGTTGCCAACAGCATTACCTACTGTAGCATCTTTGGCCTGATCCTCTTCATCAAGCTCTTTCCACGCCCACGAAGCACGTGCTTCAAGAAGCGCCAAACAGAGCTTGTTATTGAGATCATGCCCTGACTTATAGCCCATATACCAGCCAAGAATTGGCGCTCCAGCCAAATACAAATCACCCATCGCGTCGAGTAATTTATGGCGCACGAACTCATCATCGTAGCGCAGCCCTTGCTCATTCATGATTCGATAATCATCGACGACGACTGCATTGTCCAAGCTGCCACCCAAGGCAAGACCATTGCTGTGCAAATACTCAATGTCTTTCAAAAAGCCGAACGTTCTGGCACGGCTAATATGGCGCACGTAAGATTCTGCATCAACGTCCAAACGGGCATGCTTATTGCGGTTGCGAAAGACGGGGTGATCAAAGTCAATTCTAAAATCAAAACGCATACCGTTAAACGGAATGATACGCGCCCACTTGTCACCATCACGCACTTCAACAGTCTCATGGACTGCAATAAACTTACGAGCAGCATCCTGAGCCTGAATACCTGCTTTTTGCAGCAGGTACACAAAAGGCGCAGCTGAGCCGTCCATAATAGGCACTTCAGCAGCATTGAGCTCGATAATAACGTTATCAACCCCAAGCCCGGCAAGTGCTGACATCAAGTGTTCAATAGTCGCGACTCGAATACCTTGCGGATTAACCAATGCCGTACACAACATCGTATCCCGTACCCAATCAGCGCGTGCAGGTATATCAACTTGTGGCTTGAGGTCTATACGACGAAAGACAATACCCGTATTTACCGATGCAGGCAGTATACGGATATCGACACGGTTGCCGCTGTGTAAACCAATCCCGGAGCCGGAAACCGGCATTTTAATTGTGCGTTGTCTGGTCATAATTAACGGGCTTTATTGCGTAAGATAGCCGGAATATCAAGCCCGATATAACCGTCATCTTCCTCAACCTCATCAGTATCTGCCTGCTCAGCTAGCAATTCATCATCGCTATTGATGCCCGTCGCCACGACTGTGACGCGGAAGACTTCGCCCAAATCATCATCAAGCATAACGCCGATTTTGACGTTAACTTTTTCTTCATCTACAAGGCTATTAACCAACTCGCCAACGGCTGTGTATTCGTATTGTTTAATTGATGAACTCGCCGTGATATTGACCAGCAAACCACGTGCACGAGACAAGTCGATATTTTCCAATAGTGGTGAGGAGATTGCTTTTTCTGTAGCGGCACGTGCACGGTCTTCGCCTTCAGCTTCGCCTGTACCCATCATAGCAATACCACGCTCGGACATAATTGTCTTGACGTCTTCCAAGTCCATATTGATCAGGCCTTCGCGCTGGATCACATTGGCAATGCTCTGTACGCCATTTTTAAGGACGTCGTCAACGGTCTTGAACGAACCAAGTAAGGTCGCTTCCGCGCCCATTACTGCAGAAATACGGTCATTAGGGATCACGATCAGGCAGTCAACTGACTTTTTCAGTATTTCCAATCCAGCTTCTGCTTTTTTCATGCGCTGTGCGCCTTCAAAGAAGAAAGGCTTGGTAACAATAGCTACCGTGAGAATGCCCATATCGCGCGCAATTTCAGCGATGACTGGCGCTGCACCCGTACCGGTACCACCGCCCATACCAGCAGCGATAAACACCATATCTGCACCGACCAAAGTCTCTTGAATGCGCTCGCGATCCTCTTCAGCCGCGCGGCGGCCCACTTCTGGCTTAGAACCTGCGCCCAAGCCTTTTGTTGTCTCAACACCGAGCTGCAATTTATGTTGAATAGGGCTTTTTTGCAGCACTTGCATGTCGGTATTAACCGCGATTAGTTCAATACCTTCTAGATCAAAATCAGTCATTTGGCGAACAGCGTTACAACCGCCACCGCCTACGCCAACCACTTTAATCAGCACGTGACGCATTGTTTCCTGTTCTTCCATTAACTCAAAAGCCATACTCTACCCCTATTGCGCACAATTATTGCCGCTGAAAAAAAGATTTTAATTTGTCGATTATACCTTGTTTTGGCTGCGTTTCCCAAGCACCATCTTCTTCTGGCTCAGCCAAAAGAGCCGCCATACCAACGACTGTAGCAAAGCAATACTCATCATCTCGCCCAGCAAGGCCCGGAATCGGCGCTGGCCGTGCAACGCGGACGGAAAGATTGCTCTGTTCCGTGGCAAATTGCGCCAATCCACGCATCCGAGCAGCACCACCAGTCAAAATCAAACCTGCGTGCATATGGCGTAGACAGCCGCCACGGTGTAACTCTTTGGTCAGCAAACTCAGCATTTCGCTATAACGCTGGCGCAGTATTTCATTAACGTCCTTACGCTTATACTGTCGCTGCCCTTGCAAGCCAGTACTCGATACACTGACCTCACCCTGATCATCCGCTGTATCCAAGCTACCTTTACTGCATTTTAGGGTTTCAGCATAAGCCCGTGGTGTTTTGAGCAATTGTGCCAGATCCGAAGAAGCGTGCTCACCGCCTATGGGTAACGATCCAGAATAGACTGGCTGACCCTGTATCCAGGCAACAAAATCAATCGTACCCGCACCTATATCTGCAACGCAGCAACCTAATTGGCGCTCGTCTTCTGTCACTACCGACTCAGCAGCTGCCAAACCAGAAAACATGAATCCATCTGTACCAATGCCCGCACCTTCACTGCATCGCTCAAGGTTACGTACATTGGTTATCGGTGCTTGAATAACATGCATACGCACGCCAAGTCGATCCGCAATCATGCCTTTTGGCTGCTCAATACCTTCGTGTTCATCGACCATATAATGCTGACGCAAAGCATGCAATAAGTGATAGCGACTGTCGGAGGCATTACGTACAGCATCAGCACGCAATAGCGCCATATCCTGCTCAGTGACATTACGCTGACGAATGGCCGTATGAGCATCTGTATTAAGCGCAAGTATCTCGCCACCGATGGCATACCATGCACTGTTAATTTTTAATTCCGCACTACGTTCTGCATCGTCGATCGCATATTCCAGGCTATTGCGAAGCTTTTCCATATCGACGATAAAACCACGACGCATACCCTGACTTCTGACACACCCAACGCCGAGCAATTCAATCCCCGCGGGGCCTCCAATTTCAGCAATCGCCACTCGCACTGCCGCACTGCCCACATCTACCAAGACTTCTACTGATCGATTTTTCATCTTTAACTCCTGGCGCTACAGTGCCGCTTCTTGTCCATTTTTAGGTTTGACACCCGGTTTCCAACGTACTGAAAATCCGTCCTGATAACGCAGGTCGACTGCATCAATATAAGCTTCGTAAGGCACAACCACACGCTTGTACACCATCGCCAATTTCTTCAGTCGGTTATTGAGGTCATCACGCCCCAAGATCACATCAATATCTCCAGGTAAATCAATATGCCAAATCAGGCGTGGATCGAGACGAATACCATTCATGGGTACCTGCTGGCCAAGCAGCCATGGTTCCATTTCGCGATAGCGCGCCAATACTTTCCCTTCATAACCGTCAGGGCCCATCACAGGAAAGAGTGCTTCCTGAGCCGGTGGATTAGGCAATGAAAAACGTACCGCATCCTTATCGAGATACTGCCCCCCCCACCGTACTACCGGAAAGCGCTCCTGCAAGCGGACGTATACACTATCCGGCCAGCGCTTCTCCACCACTGCATCACTCACCCATGAGATATCACTAATATTTTTTGCCAATTCTTGAACATCGACATGCATCAAATCTGGTTCACCTGCCCGATTCACAGCTGCTGCGACATCATCAGCCGAACCATAGCGAAGAGGCTCTGCAATGATAACCCTGCGCAAAGGGAAAAAAGCTTGTTTGGTCAGGCGCTGATACGCGAAATAAAGCGCCACCGCAATACCGACGACCAACAATAAAATCAACATCGCCTCACTGATTGCCAGCAACCCTAGCCACAACGGATGACGATCACGCGGAACACTAACCGCAGATTTTGATGAACGTACTGACCTTTTGCCTGATTTCATTACCGCCCCTGCTTATCAGCCAAAGTCGTTTGCAAAACCCGCACAACCAACCCACTGAACTCAATCCCGACGGTGCGCGCAGCCAAAGGCACCAATGAATGAGAAGTCATACCCGGCACGGTATTGATTTCGAGCAAGTAGGCATTGTTGTCGCTATCTAGCAAGTAATCAATTCTTCCCCAACCTGATGCACCCAGTGCTTTGAATGCCTTGAGTGCTGTTTCGCTTAAAAATTCATTGAGTTTATCGTCGATCGGAGCGGGACAGACGTAGTCTGTATCATCAGCGAGATATTTAGCCTCATAATCATAGAAAACATGCTGTTGGCTGGCGGTGATTTCAATACCGGGCAACACGCGCTCACCGAGAATTGAGTAAGTCAGTTCGCGCCCGTCAATCCAAGGCTCAGCCATGATTTTTTCACCATCGCCGCCAGCCGCCTGATAAGCTTTTTTGAATGTCTCACTATCGATGACTTTACTCACACCAACGCTTGAGCCTTCCAGTGCTGGCTTAACCACAAATTGCGAACATCCAAGCAATGCTGAAACAGAGACATAATCATCTTCTGCACTTAAGCGAGTATCAGGCAATACTGGCAAACCATGATCGCGCCACACCGATTTGGTCAGTAGCTTATCCATTGCAACAGCACAAGCCGTCATCCCACTACCGGTATAAGGTATGCCCAAATAATCGAGCAATGCCTGAATTTGGCCGTCCTCACCACCACGGCCATGTAAGACGACAAATGCACGATCAAATCCTGCAAGAGAATGCAGGACATCATCACGCCCTGTATCGATCAAATGCGCATCAATGCCGTATGCACACAATCCTTCATGAACCGCACGGCCACTGTTTAGTGAAACATCACGCTCGGCAGAGCGCCCACCATATAATACGGCGACTTTGCCAAAGGCGGAAGCAGGCTGCAAGTCGTGCTTATGCATTGCTTAACTCCTCCCCAGCATTTTTGGTCATTTCTTTTGCGTAACGGCCAATATCACCCGCACCAAAATAGATCACCACATCATCGTCTTCAAGTAAATCATCGTTTAGGCGGGCATTAATCTCATTTTTATCCGCTATCAGAATCGGCTCAACGCGGCCATGTGCGCGAATAGCACGCGCCAATGTACGTGCATCAGCACCATCAATGGGCGCCTCACCAGCACTATAGACATCTGTCAGCACCAGCGCATCACACTGGCTGAGTACTGCGGCAAAATCATCCAATAAATCACGGGTACGGGTAAAACGGTGCGGTTGGAAAACTGCCACAACACGGCGATCGGCAAAACCTTCTGCCGCAGCATCAAGCACTGCGCGAATTTCGCTCGGATGGTGCCCATAATCTTCAAATACGTCCGCACTACCGCGTGCATGCATGACTTGGCCATGATGCGTAAAGCGACGGCCGACACCACGGAAATGGGCAAGACCATCAATAATCGCCTGACGATCCAAACCAAGCTCTTCAGCGACAATCATCGCCGCCAAGGCATTAAGCACATTGTGCTTACCCGGCATATTCAATGCTGCAGGGAATTGCTCACCGCTAGCGCGGTCATAGACGTCAAAACGCATCAGCAAACCATCCTGGCGTACATTAATGGCACGGATATCTGCGTCTTCACCAAATCCATAAGTGCGCGTCGGGCGTGCAATTTCTGGCAATACTTCACGCACACCCGGGTCGTCAATACACACTACGGCAAGCCCGTAAAACGGTAGATTATGCAAAAACTGTACAAACCCGGCTTTAAGTTGCTCAAAGCTGCCACCGTAGTTTTCCAAGTGATCTGCGTCAATATTGGTCACAATTGAAATCATCGGCTGCAAATGCAAAAACGACGCATCCGACTCATCAGCTTCAGCGACGAGATATTGACCCTCACCAAGGCGGGCATTACTACCAACACTGGTCAGAACGCCACCAATCACAAAGGTTGGATCAAGCCCTGCATCGGCAAGAATAGAAGCAGTCAGGCTGGTCGTAGTCGTCTTGCCATGCGTACCTGCAATAGCAATACCAAAGCGGAAACGCATCAATTCAGCAAGCATTTCCGCACGGCGAATAACAGGAATACCGCGCTCACGCGCCTCAATCACTTCCGGATTACGTGGATCAATCGCTGATGATGTGACGACCACGCTGGCATCGCCAACATTCTCAGCAGCATGTCCGAAAGCAATCCGTGCACCTTTAGCACACAAACGATCAGTATTAGCGGAAGGCTTCAAATCCGACCCACTGACGCGGTAACCAAGATTAATCAGCACTTCAGCGATTGCACTCATGCCCACACCGCCGATACCGACAAAAAAGACTTCTTGCACCCGGCGCATCTGGCGTTTCTCAATGCGACCAAAATGAATGTCTGCTGCTTTATTGATCATGATAAATAGGGCTCCACGGTGTGAATAATATCCTGTGTTGCATTTGGTTTAGCGCAGCTTAGTGCTGCTTCAGCCTGTATACGCAACGCGGCTCGATCGCGCCGCTTGCGAATTGCTTCGGCCAAGGTTTGTGCATTTAATTGTGACTGCGGCAATATTTCAGCGGCACCTGCATCAACCAGCGTCTGTGCATTGGCTGTCTGATGATCATCTACTGCTTGTGGTAACGGTATACACACTGCCGGTACACCCACCGTCGCTAACTCAGCAACTGTTAGCGCACCACTACGGCATACGACCCAATCGCAATCTGCCAGTGCACCTGCCATGTCATCAATAAAAGGCACAACTTCACCCACGACGCCTGCATCGTGGTAGGCACTATTGACCACGTCCACCCAGCGTGGCCCAACCTGATGACGAACCGCTGGTCGCTCTTCTGCATCGAGCAAAGCCAGTGCTTGCGGCACAGCTTCGTTAACAGCTTTGGCACCCTGACTACCGCCAAGTACCAATAAGCGGATCTGGCCATCACGCGTCTGATAGCGTGCTGGTTGTTGGCGACTATCGATAATCTGCGCACGAACTGGATTACCGACCACCTTATATTCTTTACTACCTAACGCCTTGCTCGCGCGAACATCAGCCAGCAAAACAGAATTGGCAATGCGAGCAAGCAGCTTATTGGTCAGTCCCATTACTGCATTCTGCTCATGAATGATCAGGGGAATGCCGCGCAATTTGGCTGCAACACCACCCGGCCCGGCGGCAAAACCACCCATACCGATGACCACATCAGGACGAATAGCCTTAATGACGCCAGACGCCCGCGATACGGCACGCGACACCATCCAAGGTGCTTTCAACCAACCAGCAGCACCATTACCGCGTAATCCACGAACCTGAATATCGTGCAATTCGTAGCCGTACTGCGGTACTACACGACCTTCAAAACCATCCGCATTACCAAGCCAATGAATTATTGCGCCCTCCGCCGCTAAGGCATCAGCAACAGTCAAGGCTGGATAAACATGCCCGCCTGTACCACCGGCCATGAATAAAACCGTCTTTCCGGCAAAGCGACTCATATAATGCCCTCACGGCGCGCAAGATAGCGACTTTCGGCATCAATACGACAAACAATGCCCATTGCCATCATCATAATCACGATAGAGCTACCACCATAACTAATGAATGGTAAAGTCAGGCCTTTAGTCGGTAATGCACCAACAGTTACGCCAATATTGACCAACGCCTGCATCGCAATCCACATCCCAACACCATAAGCAACCAGTGAAGCAAAGCGCTTGCGCACACTTTCAGCAATCATCGCGGTGACGAAAATACGCCACACCAGCAGCGCAAACAGCAAAATAATAACCATGCAACCAATCAGGCCGGTTTCCTCGGCAATGATTGCAAAAATGAAGTCGGTATGAGCTTCAGGCAGAAATTGATGTTTTTGAATACTCTGCCCTAATCCAAGCCCTTGTAAACGGCCATTGCCAACAGCAATCAATGATTGCACCAGCTGGTAACCGCTATCGTACTTTTGCTCCCAAGGATCCATAAATGTAGCCAAGCGCTCACGGCGATATGGCGCCGCCACTAACAATGCAACCATTGCAATGATACCCAAAGAAACCACAATAAGCAGGCGCTTGAGGTTCACACCACCAAGGAACATCATGCCAAAAATAGTCGCGGTGACCACAGCAGTGGTACCGAAGTCAGGCTGGATCAAAAGTGCAGCAGCAAATACGGCCGTTAAGATCAATAATCGTATAACTGGTGACCACGAGCGATCCAGTCCACGGCTGTTGCGATCAAGAAATGAGGCAACATAAAGCACGATTGCCAGCTTGACCAACTCACCAACCTGGAACTTAACCACCAACAAATTCAGCCACCGCACTGAACCATTAACTTCTGCGCCCACGCCGGGTATATGAATAACCACAAGCAACAAACCCGCAATGACAATCATGCTGCGGCTCAGCTTAATCCACTGACGAATAGAAACCGAAAAACAAATATATGCCGCCATCAACCCGACTGCGACAAACACTAATTGGCGCTGTAAATAGTAATAATATGACTGTCCATTATCTGCAGCTTCAGGCATAGAGGCTGACGTCACAGCAACCAAACCCGCTGCAATCAATGAAAACCACGCAACCAAAAGCCACGTATCGGGAAAAGCAAGATCATGCCAGCGAGATGCACTACCACGCTGGGCACGGTGAAAACTATCGACTGGACGTTTCAGCCCTGCTGTTTTAGTCGCCATGGCGATTCACCTCATTAATGAAGGCTTCACCACGCTGGGCATAGCCTCTAAATTGATCAAAGCTCGCACATGCAGGCGACAATACCACCCAATCTCCGGATTGGGCGAGTTCACGCGCCCTAGCTACAGCCTTATCCAACGTATGACACACCTCATAATTGAGGTTTGCGTTGGTGAGCGAGCCTTCCAGCGCAGTATTATTTTCGCCAATCAGCAGAAGTGAGCGTAGCTCCTTATCCTTGAGTAAGCTAGCTAATCCGCTGAAATCCTGATTTTTATCCTGACCACCGAGAATCAACAACAATGGCGCGTTAATGCCGCTCAATGCCGCTTCTGTCGCGCCGGTATTGGTCGCCTTGGAGTCATTGAACCAAGTGACGCCCTTATGCTCACGGACTACCTGCATACGGTGCGGTAATCCGGCAAAAGACTTGACCGCGCCCAGCGCCGCATCATTATCCAATCCCAACTCGTGCAACATAATCAAGACGGCAACAACATTGGCATAGTTATGCCCACCTTTAAGCGTCAACTCATCAGTACGCAAACGCGGCTCACCATCAATCACCACTGAGCCATCACTAACCGTATTTATCTGATTGGCACCAAACCATTGGAGAGCTGGACTCAGCACATCCATCTTGCGACATGCCACATCATCGTGATTGAGTACACACACCTTAGATTGACGCACCAAGTTTGCTTTGGCAGCCGTGTAGTCTTCAAGAGTCTCATAGCGATCCAGGTGATCTGGGCTGACGTTAAGAACACAGCCAACTTGCGACACCAAACTCGGGCAAAGCTCCAGCTGATAACTGGATAATTCGAGAACATACACATCAGCCGGATCATCGTTGATCAGTGCAGACAGTACCGGGTAGCCAATATTGCCACACAGTGCTGTGGTTTTTCCTACTGCACGCAGCGCTTCAGCAAGCATTGTGACAACGGTTGATTTTCCGTTCGAACCGGTTACCGCCAGTACTGGCTTATCGATGATCCGCGCAAACAACTCAACATCATTTATCATCTCGCCAAAATAGCGAGCAAAAGCACCGCGGCGGCGGTCAATCCCGGGGCTGACAACCAGCGTTGCCGCACTACTCAAATCAGCATCATCAAAATTAACTTTTTGGATATGGCGGCCTTCACTGCGCTCGTCAATACCAATGGCGTCGTAACCAGCTTCACGCAATACATCAAGAGCACTACGGCCAGACATACCCATGCCGGCCACATAGACCGGCTCAGCAAGATTGAGTGCCCGCAGGCGATTGATATAAGTATTCATTAGCGTAACTTCAGTGTTGAAAGGCCAATCAGCACCAGAACCACAGTGATAATCCAAAAACGAATGGTAACGCGTGATTCCGGCCAGCCGGATAATTCAAAGTGGTGATGTAATGGCGCCATGCGTAACACGCGTTTGCCACGGTATTTGTAAGAGCCGACCTGAACCATGACTGATAACGCCTCAGCGACGAACAAACCACCCATGATGGCAAATACCAGCTCCTGACGAATGATAATGGCCACAATTGCCAATGCCGCACCGAGTGACAAAGCACCAACGTCGCCCATAAATACCAGTGCTGGATGAGCGTTGTACCACAGGAAACCCAGTCCTGCACCAGCAATGGCCGCACAGAAAACCGCCATTTCCCCTGCTCCAACAATCGCAGGAATATGCAAATAATTGGCGAAATAAGTATTACCAGACAAATAAGCAAAGACGCATAAAGCACCAGCAACCAGTACCACCGGCATAATCGCCAACCCGTCAAGGCCATCGGTCAAATTGACCGCATTACTTGCCCCAGTCATGACTAAATAAGCAAATGGTACAAATAGCCATCCCATTTGCCAGGTAACTTGCTTGAAAAATGGCACGACCAAAGTAGTTTCAATCGGGTTATCGGCAATCAGATAAAGCCACAGTGCCGCAACGATCGCAACTAACGACATCAAGCCATATTTGTGTTTGGCACGCAGACCTTGCGGATCTTTGAGTACCAGCTTACGGTAATCATCGACCCAGCCGACCGCACCAAAGCCCAATAAGACGAACAGTGCAATCCATGTATAGACGACACGCAAATCTGCCCAAGCAAACATCGCAACTGTGACCACGATAATAATCAACGCCCCACCCATGGTTGGGGTGCCTGCTTTTTTCAGGTGGGTCTGTGGGCCATCATCGCGCACAAACTGCCCCATTTGCAGTCGCTGCAATAAACGGATCATTGGCTTACCGAGAAAAATAGAGAGCAGCAATGCTGTCAGCGCACCGAGAATAATTCGCGATGTGAGGTAGGTTAAGGCGTTGAGTGGTGTAAAATAATCATTTAACCATTCTGCCAACAAATACAACATATTACATTCCTAATTTTTACCAATTCACGGTGTTGCCACTCATATTCTGCGCCACAAATAACAAGCAATCGCAAAATAAAAACCGCGCATCATACAATAACTACATCCAAAAGCGGACAGCTTCCCTGCATCAATGTCCGCAGCTATTAATACCTGCTAATTCAATTACCCGTTCCATCCGCGCACTACGCGAACCTTTGACCAGCACAACGCCGCCTTCCGACTGCTCCAGCCACGCTTTTAATGCCGTAGCCGCTGCTACATGATCATCAAAATAACGTAAGAAATTCGTTTCCATACCGTATTGCGCAGCACCCTCGCCCACACACCAAAATCCGCCAATACCACGCATCTGTGCATAATCGGCAACTTCCTGGTGCAGCGCTTGCGCATGCTCACCAAGCTCTCCCATTGCACCGGCAACAACCAATGTTGGTTGCTCGCCTGCCAACACATCAATGCCTGCTTTAAAGGATGCAGGATTAGCGTTATAGGTGTCGTCGTAAACGGTATTGCCATGAACCTGATAGGCAGTGAGCCTGCTTTGCGTTAAGCGCAGCCCCGACCATGCTTTTGCAGCATCTTCAACACTGACGCCATATGACTTCGCCACAGCAAAAGCGGCAAGTGCGTTGGCGATATTGTGCCGCCCGACCAACTGCCAATCGATATGCGTACTGTCTTCACCATCAACAAGTGTGAAGCTTCGCCCATCTTTGGCAATGTTAAGCGCCGTAATATCTGCGGCATAATCAAGAGCAAAAGTTGTGCCAATGCGCTCACCATAAGCTTTTTGCCACGCTTGTGCACAAGGTAAATCCAAATTAAGTGCGATATGCGCATCGGCACTCGCGGCCAGCATTTCACCTTTGGCACGAATAACGCCATCCAGCGAACCAAATCCTTCAAGGTGTGCAGCCGAGACGTTAGTCACCAATACTGTTTCTGGTTCAGCTATTGCGACCAGCCGGGCAATTTCACCTTCGTGGTTTGCACCCATTTCGACGACGGCAAAGTCTTCATCGCCTTGCAGGCGTAGCAACGTCAGTGGCACACCAATATCATTATTTAAATTACCTTGCGTTGCCAGCACTTTACCGCGCTCGCTTAACAGACGATGCAACAACTCCTTGGTTGTCGTTTTACCATTAGAGCCCGTCAATGCAATCACACTCGCCTGGCAAGATCTGCAATGTGCACGAGCCAATGCAGCCAGTGCAGCACGGGTATCGCTAACGGTAATTTGCGGCAAATCTACCGCCTGTAAATTGTGCACGATAGCAGCCGTTGCACCTTGCTCTTTTGCTGTGGCAACAAATTTGTCGCCATCAAAATGATCACCGCGCAGTGCGATGAATAAAGCACCTTCATTTAGCGTACGTGTATCAGTGCTGATCGTGGTAATTGGCACATCGTTACCGTGCAATACACCGCCAGTAAGTTCTGCAACATCACTCAACTTCAATTGCATACTTCCTCCACCCAGCTGCGTACCACGTCCTGATCGCTAAACGGATGACGAATATCACCAATAATTTGATAATCCTCATGCCCTTTTCCGGCAATCAACAGACCATCGCCCGCCTGCATCTGCGCCAACACACTGCGGATAGCAACATCTCTAGGCTGAATAACTTGTACCTTTTGTGGATACTCAAGACCAGCAAGCACGTCCTGCACAATCACATTTGGATCTTCATGGCGTGGATTATCATCCGTCACGACCACACAATCTGCATAACGCTCGGCTGCAGCAGCCATTAATGGACGCTTGCCTTTGTCGCGATTACCGCCACAGCCAAAAATAACCCACAATTTACCTGCAACATGCGCACGCACACCTTGCAAAGCATTTTCCACTGCGCCAGGCGTGTGCGCATAATCCACCATAGCTGCACAACCTTGTGGCAATGCAATTCGCTCGACACGCCCAGGTACACCACGCAAGCCACGCAATTTTGCAGCAAGATCACTTACTGCCAAACCGTCTGTGAGTAAGCACGCGGCAACATTGAGCAGATTATCAACATTAAATCGTGCGAGCAGTGTGCTGTCGATCGCAACAGCTTCACCATCAACTTGAAGCATCATGCGAATACCACCACTGTGCAGGGTAATTTCTTTGGCTTGCAGTAAATGATCCGCTCGGTTATGAAGCCGACCATGGCTGCTCACGGCCCAAATAGTCGCATCAGGATAAATCAGGTTGTCATCAATCAAGCGTCGGCCGTACTCATCATCTATATTGATTACAGCATGCTTAATTGGGCGCGAAAACAGCCGTGCCTTGGCGAGGAAATAGTCTTCCATATCATTATGATAATCGAGATGGTCACGGCTTAAATTTGAGAACACGGCAACATCAACATCCACGCCACCAATACGCCCTTGATCCAGCGCATGGGAAGACACTTCCATCGCTACCCGTTTAATATCTTGCGTGACAAAATCTGCCAACAGGCGCTGCATATTGAGTGCGTCCGGTGTGGTATGGCTGGCTTTTTGCAAATTTTCCAAACGACCATTACCAATCGTACCAATCATGCCCGCATCAAGTGCTTGAGCCAAAAAATGTACCAGTGACGATTTACCATCAGTACCGGTCACGGCAAATACGGTCATTTTTTGACTGGGATGATCGTAAAAACGGGCTGCGATATCGCCAATATGCTGGCTCAGCTCAGAAAAAGCGATCCATTGAGGATCCACTGACGCATAAGGTGGCTCATAAACGACCCCAGCACACAGCAAATCTCCACCAGCATGATCGAGTGCATGCGAGGAAACGCCTTTACTGGCCAACCACCACGTGTGTTCATTGAGCAAGCGCGAGTCGGTTTCAATATTGCGTACAGCTACATCGGGCACATCATCACGCTGTAGCAATTCAGGTAAGCGTATCACTGCACTACCCTTGCTGATGGATCTTCAATCAAGGCCAAATCTGGCGCCATATCTGGATCGACTTCGAATTCAAGCTTAACTTGATCGGATTTCGCCACCTTATCAGGTAGTACCCCAAGGATATTGAGTGCCCATTCGCCAATTTCAGCAAATGGTGGTGCAGCAACGAGACCACCGTAGTACGCTTTACCAACAGGATCATCAACGACGATCACCATCGCAATACGTGGATTATTTGCTGGTGCATAACCGGCAAACAGCGAGCGATAGCGGTTTTTAGCGTAACCACCATCAATGATCTTATGCGAAGTTCCTGTCTTACCAGCCACGGTATAGCTTGGCATTTGCGCACGTGTACCCGTACCACCCTGACTCACCGCTGCAACCAACATACCGCGCAAAGCTTGCGCTGTCTCAGCTTTCAAAACTCGCTCACCTTCCGGTGGCATATTCTGCTTAAGCAATGACAATGGCAGAGCAACGCCGTCGTTAGCCAGTGTCGCATAGGCATGAGCTAATTGAAGTGCCGTGGCAGACATACCATAACCGAACATAGTGGTCGCATAGCCAAATTCATTGAGCTTTTCTGCTGGTTGAACCACACCAGCCTGCTCTCCCGGGAATGCGACACCTGTTTTACGGCCAAAGCCCATGCGGTGCAGAAAATCGTTATACGCCGTTTTTGGTAAACGCTTACTGATCAGAGCCATACCGACGTTAGATGACTTGCGAATTACGCCAGTCGTGTCAAGCTCACCATACCAATGTGTATCGCGCACGATATTCTTGCCAATGCGCAATGTACCATTAGTATTGAAGCGCGTTGACGGCGTAATCACTCCAGCATCAAGTGCCGCAGCGACAGCGATTGGTTTAATGGTTGAACCCGGCTCGAACACATCCGTGATGATGTGGTTTTTCATCAACTCAGGCTTGCGCTCCATAGTGTTATTAGGGTTTCCGGTTGGCAACGATACCATTGCCAATACTTCACCCGTCTTGACGTCAACCATAACCCCTGAGGCTGATTTGGCACTAAACTGATCCAGCGTACGCTGCAACACATCATGCATGATGTATTGAATGCGCTTGTCAATACTCAGCTGCAATGGAGAGCCCGGCGAGGCTGGGCGGATTTCTTCAACCATACGCAGCGTCTTGCGGTTGCGGTCTTTAATGACCTTAACTTGCCCTTTTTGCCCGGCTAGCCATGAGTTGTACACCAACTCCATACCTTCCTGACCTTTCTCATCAATATCGGTATAGCCAATGATTTGCCCCATCAAGGCACCGGTAGGGTAAAAGCGCTGATAGGTATCTTCACGATCAAAGCCAGGCACATTTGCCGACAAGACATCATCGACCTGCATTGGCGACAAACT
This sequence comes from Cardiobacteriaceae bacterium TAE3-ERU3, assembly GCA_019218315.1. Taxonomy (NCBI): domain Bacteria; kingdom Pseudomonadati; phylum Pseudomonadota; class Gammaproteobacteria; order Cardiobacteriales; family Cardiobacteriaceae; species Cardiobacteriaceae bacterium TAE3-ERU3. Next base: position 147,571 of record JAHUUI010000004.1, read on the forward strand.
GCGCTCAACGTAATAAAACTGGCGGTTCTTACGCTTATCCAATGTACGGTAGAGTTCATCAACGCTTTGATTAAGCATCATCGCTGCTGGCCTCAGGCGCTGATATTGATACCGCACCAGCCGGACATCTTGATCAAGGTCATTATCATTCACCCAGTCACAATCTGGAGATATATCTTTTTTAGCCAGACATTTTTCCTGCAAGCGAGTGAAATCGCCATTAATCGTTGCCCACATTTGGCGCGGATTGACCACCAAATTACTAATGACCGATGAAATAGCCAACGGCTCACCTTCCCGGTCAAGAATCATACCGCGCAGCGCATCTTCTTCCGTAATGCGCAATGAACGACTCATACTTTCCTTAACGAGAAAGTCTGCCGTCACTGTCTGTAAGAACACCAACTTGGCGACAATCAATAACGCAGCTATGCCCAGCAAAGCCAAAGCGACATTGCGTCGGGTTTTACCACCATAACGGAAAGCAGAACGTGCCATTTAATTAATCCAGGTCAATCAATCCAGATAAACAACCTGCTCGGCGCCCGGCAGGTGCATTTTCATACCAGCCTGTACTGCGTGGCTAACCACACTGTCATCAGCAAGCATTTTTTGCTCAATCAAAAGTTGCGTCCATTGCGCATTGACTTGATCACGCGCTTCTTTCAGCGCTTGAACCTCACCAACCAGTTGACCGTGTTGTTGTGCATATTGCGCATCAACCACACCATTGTAGCCAGCTGCAGCCAGCAATACCGCTACCGCAAATAACATCAGTTTCATATTTTTACCGCCTTTCTTAAACGAGCACTTCTACATCTTGGATTCGCCGCTACCGCTTGTGCGGATGGCTTAATCAGTGGACGAATCAGCTCGAGCTCTTGACCGATCCTGCCACTTTGTGACGGAATTTCCGCCGGTAAATCTTCACCCTCACGGCTGCGAATAAAGCGCTTGACCAGCGCATCTTCCAGTCCGTGGAAAGTAATCACAGCGAGTACCCCGCCGCTTTTTAATAAATCTGTCGCTGCTGCCAACGCGCGCTCAATTTCGCCAACTTCATCGTTAACCGATATGCGAATTGCCTGGAACGTCTGCGTCGCCGGGTGATAACCCGGGCGATGATATTTCCTTGGCATCGCAGCCGAAACGACCTCGGCAAGATCGAGCGTCGTATTGAGCTTGCCTCGCTCAGCTGTAATCGCGCGGGCAATACGCCGTGCAATACTGTGGCTCTCACCGCCCAGATCACGAATGGCTCGCGCCAAATCTGATTCACTGACCGTCTCCAACCACTCTTTTGCCGTTATACCGACTTCGTTATCCATGCGCATATCAAGCGGCCCTTCTTTGGCAAAAGAAAAACCACGCTCAGCCTGATCAAGCTGCGGTGAGGATACCCCGAGGTCAAACAGCACACCGTCAAGCGAACCACGCTCAATATCAGCAAAAGCGCCAGCCATCTGCGAGAAAGCAGCCCGTGCAAAATGAAAGCGAGGGTCATCAATACCTGCCGCTTCAGCTGCCGCCTGCGGATCGCGATCAAGCGCATAAAGCCGCCCACCTTCTCCAAGCTGCTGCAAGATCAAGCGACTGTGGCCACCGCGACCAAACGTCGCATCGAGGTATGCACCATCTGAGCGAATGTCGAGCGCCGCAACCGATTCCTCAAGTAAAACTGAAACATGCTGACTCATAACGACAGTGACCCCAGCACATCATCAAAACCTTCAAAACCATCGTTGAGAAGCAACGCAGCATCTTGCGCATTAACCTCATCCCAACGCGCCTTATCCCACAGCTCAAATTTGTTCCCCATACCAACCAGCATGACCTTCTTATCCAGCCCGGCGTATTCACGCAAAGCTGGTGGAATCAGTACACGACCACTGGCATCAATATTGCAGTCATTGGCGTAGCCCATATACAGGCGTTTGATACTGCGTGCACGAGCATTAAATGAAGGCAAAGCAACCAGTTGTGGCACGACCTTTTCCCACTGATCAAGCGTGTAAACCAGCAGGTTTTTTTCAACATCTGCGGTTATCACCAGCGTGTTGTCACTTTCCTCGGCAAAAAAATCGCGCAACTTCGCCGGGATCGACAAGCGACCCTTGCTATCTAGCGAAATTGGGAAAGTACCGAGAAACATGAGGGAAATACTTTTATTGCACAATTTCCCACATTATAACCATACCTTGCTTTTTTGCAATATATAAAGAGAGATAGCCAATTATAAGCTGATGTAGAGTCAAGTATATAGCGGTTTAAAGATGAAAAAATCTACGCTTTAAGATGAAAATTTCAAAAGAAGTGCAATAAAGTGGGAAAATAAATTTCGTGACAAAAAAATGGTGCTTTTGCACCATACTTGCACCAATTTTTCCTGCGGACTTATGTCCTGCGCGCCCGCTGTCGCCTCATTTCCTTTGGATCAGCGATCAATGGCCGATAAATTTCAACCCGATCACCATCGCGCAATACATGATCCGCCGCGCATGGCTGACTAAAAATACCGTATTCAGCGTCTTTTAAGTCAAGCCCGGGGAAAAATCGCACGATACCAGAGCGCGCTGCAGCCTGCGCTGCTGTCGTACCTTCGTTGATCACGAACTGAATAATCTTCTGCCGCGTTGGCTCGGCATAAGCCACTTCAACGTGCAGGGTCGCCATAAACCGCTCTCGCCCTTTGCGCAAAACTATCTACCATCGTATTGGCCATATAATCAAGCAACCCGCCAAGAATCGGTGCAAGAAAGAACGGCACTTCAAAATCCATACGGTAATTAACCACACAGCCGCCATCATTCTGTTCGACAAAATCCCAGCGCCCGTTGAGCTTCTTAAACGGCCCTTCAACCAACGTAATATCCATCCACTTAGGATATTCATAGTGATTACGCGTGGTGAATGACTTACGCAGCCCGCCTTTAACCGCGGTCAGTGACCCGACGATTTCTTTATCATCGCGCTTAACCAGCTTCGCCTCACTACACCACGGCAAAAATTCCGGATAGCGCTCGACGTCGGCAACCAGATCAAACATCTGCGCAGAACTAAATGGCAATTTTTTCGACTTGCGGATCTGTGGCACAATAGAGCCTTTATATTTAATGACTGCGCGGTATTGTAAACCAGCGCTCAGGACAAGAAAAACATGAGCAAGAAAAAACCCGCACACGACAACAACATTATCACCAATAAAAAGGCCTTTCACGACTACTTCCTCGAAGAGCATTTCGAGGCCGGTATCTCATTAGAGGGCTGGGAAGTCAAAGCATTACGTGCCGGACGTATTCAAGTCAAGGAAAGTCATATATTGGTAAAAAATGGCGAAGTCTTTTTATTCGGTGCCTATATCAATCCACTGCCATCAGCATCGACACACGTCTTTCCCGACCCGTCACGTACGCGCAAACTATTGTTGCACCGCCACGAAATCAGCAAATTGATTGGCGCTGTTGAGCGCGATGGCTACACGCTCGCACCAGTTAACCTGTATTGGAAGAACGGCTACGTCAAGGTCAACATCGCCATTGCCAAAGGCAAAAAAGAGTTTGACAAGCGTGCGGTGAAAAAAGACCGCGACTGGCAGCGCCAAAAAGCACGCGTTATGAAAACGCACAACAATTAATCCTCCCTAAATAGCATCAGGAATTATCATGAGCCACGAAGTCATCCAACTCAAAGTCGAAGACCGCGACAATTTCATCCACGTCATTGCTGATCGCCAAAGTAGTGAAGCAGCCGTCATTGACCCTGCGTGGGATGCAGAAGGCATCGCCGATGTACTCGATGAGGAAGATCTGACCCTAACAATGATCCTCATCACCCACAGCCACCATGATCACGTCAACGCTATTCACGAACTCTATAAGCTCTATCCTGAAGCAACTATTTTCATCAGTGAAAAAGAGCATCCTGTTTGGCCAGATTGCCCGGAAGACGCCATTCTCGTTAATGATGGTGATGAAATCGCCTTTGCCAGTTCAAGCATCGGCGTCATCAGCACCCCAGGGCACACTATCGGCGGCTGTTGCTACCATATTGGCAATGACCTCTTCACTGGCGACACCCTGTTTATCTATGGCTGTGGCCGTGCCGACCTAAAAGGTGGCAATCCTTCCACCCTCTACCGCAGCTTGCAAAAGCTGAAAAAACTCTCAGCTGACACGCGTATTTGGGTCGGCCACGACTACAGCGTCTGTGAAGAATCCACCCTTGGCGAACAATTTGCGCACAACCCCTTCCTGATGATCAACGACGAAGCTGACTTTATCCGTTACCGCATGGAGCTTGCAGGTGAAACCCGCAGCCAACCTTACGGACCAATCGAGCAAGAAGAACTAGACCGCGTCCTCGGTAAATAACCTGATAGGAAATTATGAGCATAAACAAACAAGGCAACGCTTTTATCTACACTAAAGACGACGGCTGCAAAGGTGGCGAGATCACCTTCAAGCCACAAGGCGACAACATCATTGTCGCCGATCACACTTACGTCGATCAGCCGCTGCGCGGACGAGGCATCGCGGGGAAATTACTCAATGCACTCGTAGAATACGCGCGCAGTGAAAACCTCAAAATAAAGGCACAGTGCAGCTACGTCGCCACTGCCTTTGCACGCGATGATCGCTATCAGGACGTCAACGCCGATGCCTGAACCCGTGCCGACGTCGCAAACTAACGCACCGGCCGTCGAAAGCCACCCGTTTGCCGCGATCATGCCGCCACATGCTACCGTCATGATGAGTGGCAGTATGCCACCACGCCCTGAAAAATGGTGTATGCCGTTTCACTACCCCAACTTCTACAACGATATGTGGCGCATCTACGGGCTGGTCTTTTTTAACGACGCGGCACATTTTCAAGTCGGCGAAGAACACCGCTTCGATCCGGAACGCATCCGCGACTTTCTCTACCAACGCGGCATTGCCCTCGTCCCCACGGTCAGAAAAGCGATTCGTGAACACGGCAACGCCTCGGACAAACACCTCACCATCGTCGAAACCGTCGATCTCGCCACCACCATCGCGCAACTGCCCGACTGCCGCTGGATCATGACCACTGGCGGCAAAGCCACCGACATCATCCTCAGCCTCTGTGAGCACGAAGACAAAGCGCCGAAAACCAACCAAAGCATTCCTATTCATATTGACGAACGATCGCTTACGCTCTACCGCCTACCATCTACCTCACGCGCTTATCCACTCGCACTAGCAAAAAAAGCCGACGCTTATCGCACCTTCTTCCAACTCGCTGGACTACTATGAACAAAATCTTCCTTGCCGCCTCACTCGCCGCTGTCATCCACACTGCCGATGCGGCCGACATGCTTATTCACGCTGCCGGCGACGAGCAACCCCTCGCTCTCGAACACGATGCCTTCCGCATCAGTGAACAGAAAGCCACCAACCTCCTCGCGACAATGCTTTTCACCGAACTACTCAAGGACAGTGGTATGCGATACAGCATCGCCAGTGATGCACCTATTTTGCAAGAACTTGGCGCGGCACCCGAAGCAGACGGCTGCACCTTGCTCGCAGTAGAATTGCACTTCAACCCTGAAGACCAGCCGGACGGCGCTGGCACAGGCCTATGGATTGCCACCGACCCTGAAGACGAAACCGCCAGCGAACTCGCGCAATACGTTCTCGAAACATGGACGACAAAAACCCACAGCCCATACCGTAGCGTACCGCTACACCACGTCCAGCCCGATGCCTATAGCGACCCATATAGCGGCGAAAGTTGCCCGGCAATCTACGTCAATCTCGATACCTTCAGCACGAGTGATCCCAATCTGTGGCCTACCCAGGCACAATCCATGCAGTACTACGCGCGCGACCTAGCGCATGCGATCAATGCCGCATTGAATCTTCAGGCAATGGAAAATAAATGAGATTAATATGGCATCTTTAATGTCATGCAAATTTTTAAAATTCGGCTTTATATCAGGACAAGAGTGATAATAAATAGGGTCATGTGAAGTTCTATCATTTTCTCATTTTTTGCCGTATAAATAGATACAAAAGATAGATTGACGAGATGATAAAAGTTAAAAGATAAAGCAATCTATTCCTGAAATTTAGGCATATATTATTTTCTGCATAATGATCTCTGATCAGGCCTGTTTTCATAAATTGATAGATTTTATCTTCAAAAAAGACAGTCGATTTCGTCATACATTGAACAAAGCCAAACACATATATTTCAGATGGTTTTTCAAGACACAGTTGCGGGTGTTCATCACACATAACAGAATATAAATTCCCATTATTCACAAAGCGAATTTCTTTTACCGTTCCATTTTTATTGAAAAAATAATGTAACTTATGATTGTGCTTTATATACGTAAATTGATTATCTGCTTGTATAAGCCTTGGCGAGATAAAAAGTAAGAAAGAACTCATTAAAAGCCAGCAAATTGATATAGCTGTTAATAGTTTTCTTGCCTCTAATATTTTCACTTATATTCCTGAAAATAATCAGTCAGTACTAATCGCTGCATTCACCAAAATACTAACACTCAGGCTTTCGCCTTGTAATAAGGGCCGATTAATTCGCGCAGTTTCCAGACAGAGCATTTCTTTATAAGCATCGTCGCGCATGGCGCTTGGTGTGTTATACCACGGGTTCCACAGCACCGTATCGCTGGCGTTTTTGTGGACCAAAGTAATGGTGCGCTGGTTACCATGATCATGAATGCATTGCACCGGCTGTTCAATTTGATAGATACAATCTGTCGGTGCGTCAATCTCGCGCGGGGACGGTACTTCGCTTTGCTGTTGTGCATTGGCATCAAAACAGCTGGTCGGCAAGCCGGAAACGTGGGTTTGCGTGATGTCGCCAATCTGGAAATAGCTGTGTAGCGCAGCTTGCGCCCGGGTGTCGCGTTGATGGGTCAGGGTTAGCATGCAAGCCTCGCCAAGCTGTATGTGCAGGGTCGCTTCCAGACCATGATCGTCATAAAGCCCGAACAGCAGAATCGCGCCTTCATCGCCGATTTGCCAATCATCGAGCGACCAGTTGCGAATCCGCGCCGTACCGTGCGCCGGTTCACCATCTGCTTTGCCAAACCACGGATAACATATCGGCACGCCACCGCGAATGGCATGACCGGCTTTAAATGGTTCCACCTCGCTTAGCCAGATCACATTTTGCTTCACTGTCGCGGGTCGCCAATGCAACAATTGCGCGCCCTGTAGTGACACTGCTGCCTCACAATGCGCATGACTGAGCACCAACACATCTATCTCGCCACATTGGCGCAGAGTCAAATCTGCATGAAGCGCTTCGCTGACTTCCAGCTTACTGAATATATGATCATTCATCACCAACACCTTTGATTTATTTTCAACCATATCCTTGAGGATAAATTTTAAAGGCTTGACCATCACAAGCAAACAACGGCTTATGTCACACCTAAACACTGCATAAATGTGTACGCGCCAATGTGTACGTGCCTTTGCTATATTTTAATTATACATTTGCTTTCTTGCCCCATAATCTAAAGGCTTAACTATTTCAATGACTATTGCGGCATGCCCAAAGCCCGTATGCCTCTGTCAGGGTTCACGAATTGCCACAATAACCAGTCTACAAATCCTATCTGTTTTACAACATCAACCAGGAATATTTTATGAATATACGTTCTCTTGCTACTACCTGCCTGATATCGACCGCCCTATTCAGTAGTATCGCCGTATCTGCTGCAGAGCAAAAAAGTGCTGATCTATATAATGAATCCGGTGAAACCATTGGCACTGTGAAGCTGACCGATGCACCAAAAGGGGTTATTTTACGCATTGAAGCAAATGGCCTGCCCGCTGGTTGGCACGGCATACATTTCCATGAAACAGGCGATTGCCAACATCCGGAATTCAAAAGTGCTGGCGGCCATGTGCATCACAGCAGTGATGAACTGGTTCATGGCCTGCTGAATCCCGAAGCAAATGATGCCGGCGACTTACCTAACGTCTATGTCAATGAAGATGGTAGCCTGACTGTAGAATTGTATTCAACTTACGTCGGCTTTGATGCCAGCGAGGACAGAGCTGCTTTAATGGATGAAGACGGCGCCGCACTCATTATTCACGTTAACCCTGATGACTATAGCAGCCAGCCAATCGGCGGTGCCGGTGCGCGTATTGCCTGTGCCATTATCAAGGAAGCATCAAAGTAACGTACTATAGCCTGAACCCATAGATGAGAGCCTTTAAAATCAATCATCTATTAACACTTCATACAGGTGTACCACTACGGCACACCTGTTGATATCTACATTTTTTTGGCAAGACAATCAAACCACCATGCCACTCGCCACATCACCGCTATACTCTCGCACAAACGGCGCAATATAGCGCTCGTATTTCTTCGCTTTCATGCGGCTCATGTCCACCACCACAAACCCGTCTACACAAAAACCAAACGCGGGATCAATCGAAAAATCACCAAACACCACCCCGCCTTCGTCACACAGTGCCGCGTAGTGCTTCATCAACGGAGGAATGACCAAATTCATGTGCTTGAGGCGCTTTTTGAGCACTTTTTCAGCCTCGGCACGCGACAATCCGGCGAAATTTTCAGCAATCTTGCGCTGCTGCGCTGGCTTGATCACATACGGATTGCGCGCGCGCACGATCGGCTCGTCCGGCACAAAATAGAGGCGATGGTATCCGACCAGCCAATCCACCGCCTCTTTGGGATATTGTGGCGAAATACTCACCCCGCCGAATAAATAGCGCAGATGTGGACGCGTCGCATAATAAGCGCCAATACCTTGCCACATCATATCGAGTGCGCGGGTATTCCAGTAATCAGGACAAATAAAACCGCGTCCGAGCTCCATCGCCTGATCAAGCCACGACTGATCACCGACAAAATCAAAAAAGCCTTGCGTATAAAGCTGGGCAAGACGCTTTTCACGATGTCCTTTCGCAACCGGCAATACGCGATATGCCCCCATAATCGCTTGGTCTTCTTTATCCCAAACCAGTAAATGCTGATAGTGGCTGTCATAGTGATCCAAATCTCGCGGTTGACCACTGCCCTCACCAACCTGGCGGAAGGAAATTTCACGCAAGCGACCAATTTCCTGCAATAAAATCGGGTTTTTATGCGGCTGATGCAGCAATACGCGGTATTGATCGTTAATTTCACCCAACACTGTTGTCGAGCGGATAGCATGCTGAAGCACTTTGTCATCAACCGGCTGTGCAACCGCCTGTGGTGCGTGGAAAATACCGCCACCATCATCGGCCAGCCCATAGACATGCGCACGAATCAGCATCACAACCTCTGCATCATCAACTGGCAACGATTGCAGCAAGCTAATCGGCAACATCTTGCCCATGTGCAACGTGATGCGCTCATACTGCTCACGCCACATCTCACGCACCAACATCAATGTCGACATGAATGGCAAATAGCGGCTGATGCGGTAAAACCACGGACCATTCAACCCTTCAACATAGATCGGCACAATCGGTGCGTCGCAGCGCTTGGCAATTTGGTAAAACACCTTCGACCACTTGCGATCAGCAATACCATCCGCACCCGCTCGTGACACTTCACCAGCCGGAAAAACAATCACTGCCCCGCCATCTTCCAGCGTTGCCTGAACGCTCTTGATCTGATTGCGAGCGAAGTCGTTCTTCCATACGTTGACTGGAATAATATACGGCGCCAGCGGTGTTAACGCGCACAGCTGCTCATTGGCAATAATTTTGACGTCATCACGCACGGAGAGCATCGCGTGCAGCAGCATCAGCCCATCAAGACCACCCAATGGATGATTAGCCACCACAACGCAACGACCCTGCGCAGAAATAGCCGCATCAGTATCCATTTTCAGCGTATAGTCCACGCCTAACTCAGCAAAGACCTCCTCGATAAATTCCTTGAGCGGCAAATGTTCATATTGACGGAGAAAATGATTAATTTCTTTCTCTTTGAGCATCCAGCGCAAGAAAGCCACGGCACCCTGCCGTATCACAGGCCAGCGCCAAGCACCTCGTGCTTTACGCTGATACACCTTTTCGATATCAATCATCTTTTCCCCCTCAAACTTCTCAATTCTCATGAAGTCTAGAGTAGAAATGTTACCGCAGCTTTACACACAAAAAAACAAGCTCGTATCATGATTTAAAAGGCAAATCCCGCCACGGCGAACCACACGCTGAAAACCGTAAAAATCATTCAGCGCCAGACCAACACACCGCTGCATCACGCACGGAGTCTGCTGCAATATTTTCTCAATGAGCAGCCTCACCGATAGATGCCATCTGCGCCGCATCAGGCTCGTACTTTTCCTGACACAGAGCACATGCCAACGTCATCACGCCCCAACCGATAAAGCGGCTGACGCACCAATAGCAATTACGCTAGAATACACGCATGAATACGACCCTATACAAACTGATACCGCGGCGCATGATGAGCGCTGCCATGTACCGCCTTGCGCGCGTAACCCATCCTACCCTTAAAAACCGCATTATATCGACATACATGCGGATTACCGGTGCAGATACCAGCTTTGCCGCTGAAAAAGATCCGCACGCTTACACAAGCCTGAACGACTTTTTCACCCGTGCGTTAGCCGATGGAGCACGCCCGATAGACGCTGATCCAGCACACCTCGTCAGCCCCGTAGATGGGCGCTGCGCTATCCATGAAAATCTGCAAGCAGACACCATGCTGCAAGCCAAAGGCATGCCGTATTCAGCGGCACAACTGCTCGGCAGCGAATCGTGGGCCGCGCCTTTTATCAATGGCACCACCGCCACTCTCTATCTCGCCCCAGATGACTACCACCGCATCCACATCCCCTGCGATGCTACCCTCACAGAGATGCGCTTTTGCCCCGGTGACAAGCACAGCGTCGCCCTCTCACTGCTCGACAAAATCCCCAATATCTTTGCTGGCAACGAGCGCGTCGTTTGCATGTTTGATACCGAATTTGGGCGCATGGCGCTGGTCATGGTCGGCGCTCTGAACGTCAGCAGTATTGCCACCGTCTGGCATGGTGACGTACTCAACGCCGCCAACAATACCTATGACTACCGCAACCAGCCGCGCAGCTTCAAAAAAGGTGATGAAATTGGCCGCTTTAACCTCGGCTCGACCGTCATCCTGCTGTTTGAACCAAACAGGATTAACTGGTCTGATGCCGCGCTGAACAAAGCCGACAAAATCCACATGGGCGAAATGATTGCGAGCCGCCATGAGTAGCTCCAGTAAAGATCAGGCACTCAACATCTACACAGATGGCGCATGCAAAGGCAACCCCGGCATTGGCGGCTGGGGTGTGCTGATGCAATTTGGCAAACACGAGAAAACCCTCTGTGGCGCAGAAGCACACACCACCAACAACCGCATGGAACTACAAGCAGCGATCGAAGCACTCAAAGCGATAAAAAGGCCGTGCAAAATCATCCTCACCACCGACTCGGTGTACGTCAAAAACGGCATCACCCAATGGCTGCACTCGTGGAAAAAGAACGGCTGGAAAACCGCACAGAAAAAGCCGGTGCAAAATGTCGAACTGTGGCAAGAACTCGATAGCCTCGCTGCACAGTACGACATCGACTGGCAATGGGTCAAAGGCCACAGCGGTCATCCCGGCAATGAGGTCGCCGACCAGCTCGCCAATCAGGCGATCAAGGAACTGCGTGAGCAACAAGGCTAATGCACTGCTCACTGATATTAGGTCATATTTAGCCTAAAAAGCATATTCCCAATAATACAAACACCCCTTTGAAAAGTTTATATAACGTTCAAAGGGGTGGTGAGATGCAGGCATGCTGCATGAATACCAAAGACGATTAACTACAGCCCTTCACGCTGCAATTCTTCATTCACTCTGGTCAGTAGTTTTTTAAACGACAGCGAGAAGAAATTCGCGTCGGTATCAAGGCGGTAATCTGCCAGCCCTTCATACAAGCCGAGCCGTTCATCACGCAGCTGTTGCAAGCGCTCTGCGACATTCGGTACCTGCGTCAGTGGGCGTCGCTTGTCTGACCCGATACGCTGCATCTGCCTCTCGACCGAAACATCGAGAAACACCACATAGCGCTGCTGGGCAATCAAGCGGCGATTCAGTGCACTGAGCACGATCCCACCACCACAGGCGACAATGCAGTCGTGCGGTTCACTCAGCACTTCAGCGAGGATACCTTCTTCACGGCGACGAAAGCCATCTTCCCCTTCCGTTTCAAAAATCGTCGGAATATCGACACCAGTACGCTCACACAGTGCATGATCGGTATCGACAAAGCGCCAGCGCAATTTACTCGCCAAGCGTTTTCCGAGCGACGTCTTCCCGGCCCCCATAGGGCCAATTAACACTATTTTTCTATTCGGCGTCATCACGCGCCCCAAATTCATAATATGGCGCAATTATAACCATCTAACCCTGTAATGTCCGACTTGTATGAAAAATAATAAACAGTCACCTACTGTTATTAACCTCCACAACGCCATATTCTGGCTCGTATATGACAGATAATTTGATAAGCTATCTTTACGCCCCCAAATAAATGATTCTTTCCCTCACTTCAGGAGAACTTCATGTCTAACACAGCTACTATTCAATACACTGGCAACCTCCACACAGATGCCACCCACAATCAAAGTGGCACCGTCATCTCAACCGACGCACCGACAGACAATGGCGGTAAGGGCGAAGCCTTTTCCCCAACAGACCTCGTTGCCAGCGCCTTGGCAAGCTGCGCATTGACCATCATGGGCCTGAAAGCTGCTTCACTCGGCATCGAGTTCAACGACGTCCGCGCCGAAGTGCAAAAAACCATGGCGGCCAATCCACGCCGAATTAGTGCAATCAGCATTGCATTCCACATCAATCACGACTATCCGCAGGACGTTCGCACCAAACTTGAAGCTGCTGCTCATGCCTGCCCGGTCGCACACAGCCTGAGTGCAGACCTCGAGCAAACTTTCACATTCCACTACGCCTAAGCTCATCAAAGTAGGCGCATAAAAAATCGGGGTAATACACATTACCCCGATAAATAGATCACAATGGCACGCTACCTACAGTTAGCTTGCTACATCTCGTGCCTTCTCCCAAGCATTCTGCATCTCGTTAAATACCTGCTCACTATCTGCATCCAACCAATGAAGCAATAGCAAAATACTAACCACTTCACCATGATGTTTTTCTGGCAATGATGCACCCACACTCGGGAAGTTCCGCTGCAACGCCCCACGATGAAATTCGATAAAAACACTACCGCCACCTTCACTGCGCGGCAACCAAGTCAGCTCTTCAATGTCTTGCCAATAAATAAAACCAACTCTAGGCAACGTCTTTTCTTCACACAAAGCATACGTCCATTTCACGCCTTGTTCGTTAAAAACGAGCGGCGGTTTGCGCTGTATCCAAATAACCACCAATGGCATCAAGACAAACAGCAGCCACACGGGCTGAAATGTAGCATTTTTATAAAATGCCCAGCCCATCAGCGCCGCAACAAACAAGCTAAACCCAGCCAATACCGCTGTCCGGCGGCTATCATAGCGTCGATGGTAAATCTGCATTGCACACTCCTTGGATTCCACAAAAAATCATTCAATCAATTTCTTTGCTATTATCGTCGAAAATATTCTTCCAATCTCACGCTTTGTTAGCAAACTGAAGGCATACAATGCAATTACGCTGGTCATTCTGGATACTATGGGTCATCGTCAATGCCATTACCAGCTTTTTTTGGGCGGTCTTTTTAGGCAACTCATTACCTTATTTAGCCGGTATATTGAGTGGCGTTGTCTGTTTTATCGTCTTTTATACATTGCTTGATGGTTATCTAGCCAAACATCAGCATTTTTCAGGTCAACGCGCATTAGTCCGTGGCGTCTATATCAAAGCAGGTCTGCAGGTACTCAATCTATTCGCCATCAATAATCTGCCACCATTTATCCCCGAAATATGGGCTGGCTCAGCAGCCATTATGCTGGTGGATAAGCTGGTCCATGAGTCCGATTCATTTTTATTTGCCCTGCTAACAACCTTGCTGACAGGTGCATTTTTATCTGTAATAGTCGGCGCAATCAGCTTGGTGATATGGGTATGCACAACAGACAAGGCCAAGCCAAAAAACTAACAGACTCATGATAAAAAACTTTTCAGGCGAAGATTCCATGCGCTACTTAGCCAAGTATGGCATCACAATCCATGGCATTGACAACGCATGGTTCACACATGAATACTTCGATTTACATCATGATACTGATCAATAATCGCAGGGATATTTATCTTTCAGCCCTTCGGCTTTTTCCAGCACCATCGCATTCATTTCGTCCTGATACGCCGCCATACGACCACGTAGAGTTTCATCACTTATGCCGAGCATACGCACTGCGAGCAATCCGGCATTTTTTGCCCCGTCCAATGCGACAGTCGCAACTGGCACACCACCCGGCATTTGCAAAATAGAAAGCACAGAATCCCAGCCGTCAATTGAGTTGCTCGAAAGCACCGGCACGCCAATCACCGGCAACGGCGTCAATGAAGCAAGCATACCCGGCAAATGCGCTGCACCACCGGCGCCGGCAATAATCACTTGTAATCCACGATCTGCCGCAGTACGACCATAATCAATCAAGCGCTCTGGGGTGCGGTGCGCCGAAACGATGGTGACTTCATACTCCACGTCAAACTGGCGACATACAGCAATAGCATCATCCATGACGCGCAGATCGCTGTCGCTCCCCATCACAATCCCTACTTTAGCCACGAGCACTTACCTCCGCATACGATTTAATTTTTTCGACTTTTTGCATCAATACTTCATCGCTTGCCGCGAGCACCGTCACATGGCCCATCTTTCGCCCCGGGCGCGTTTCAGATTTACCGTACCAATGAACCGATACTTCATCCATACCTAGCAGCATATCAAGGTGCGGCATCACCGCCTCTCCTTGATGTCCATCTGCACCAATCAGGTTAACCATTGCTGCTGGGCGATAGAGCTGTACCGTACCGAGTGGCTGATTAGCGAGAATACGCCACATCTGGTCAAACTGTGAACTTGGGCAAGCCTCAATAGTCAAATGCGCACTATTGTGGACACGCGGTGCGGTTTCATTGACCCAAACTTCACCTTCCGTATCAATAAACATTTCTACTGCAAAGACACCAGGGCTAGCCAGCGCCAAGACGGTATCTTCGGCCAATGCCATGATCCGTTCGCGTTGGTGATCCTTAATGATGGCCGGTGCCTTGACGACATCGACCAAATTAAGCGCATCATTGAACAGCATTTCCACCACTGGATAACAGATCACATCGCCAGCACCATCTGTCGCGACGAACACTGCTACTTCCTTGGCAATCGGGCACATCGCTTCAATCACCGAAGGGATATCCCACAGTTTTTCCAAGTCCTCTTCACTGCGCAGCACTTGCACGCCTTTACCGTCATAGCCGCCAGTGCGTGCTTTCTGCACAAAAGGCAATGGAATGCGCTCCAGATCTAGCTCATCACAGCCGGCAATCAGATAAAAGTCCTGAGTGGCAATGCCTCGATCTGCATAAAACTGCTTTTGTGTACCCTTGTCCTGAATCATTTCCAGCACACGTGGCTCGGGAATAACGCGCTTACCCTGATCTTTCAGCTTGCGCAGCGCAGCAACGCTGACATGCTCAATTTCAATACCAACCACATCAAGATCACGAGCAAAATCAAGCACCGTCTGCTCGTCGTTAAAGTCACCCTGAACAAAGTGATCAGCCATCGTTGCTGAGGGCGCATCAGCTGCAGGATCAAGCACGCTGATCGAGCAAGGATAATTGGCAGCTGCTTGCAAGAACATCCGCCCCAGTTGACCGCCGCCAAGAATACCAATTTTCATAAACGCTCCCCGCCATTATGCGGAAATACAAAAAGCGAATCTTATCGCAGCTTGGCATGGCTGCCAAACTACCTAAGCCATTTAATCAAGTCATTTAGTCGCGCAGAACCTGTCCACTACGCCAATCGACAATCCGACTCGGGCGCATAGCATCACCAAGCGGAGCATCAATCACCATCATATCCGGGAAAATGGCTTGCACTTCTGCGACACTACGCGCTGGTAATTCACCGGGCAAATTGGCCGAAGTCGAAATGATTGGCCGCCCCAAGCAAGCGCATAAAGCACGCACAACCGGATGCGAACTGCGGCGAATGGCAATACCACCGTCACGATGGCGCACACCTTGTGGCACTTGATCACTGGCCGGCAGAATAAACGTCGTTGCGCGGGTCGCCGATGCCGCGTCCAATCCAGTAAAATCAGCTGCGCTTAGGCCGTCCACCCAGCCAGCGCACTGCGACCAATCACTCACCACCACAACCATCCCTTTACCCACATCACGCCCTTTTTTCAAGCGCAATACCTCAGTGGCCACAGCCGGATTAGCAGCATCACCACCGATACCAAATACACCTTCAGTCGGATAAGCGATGACTGCCCCATCACGCAGTGCCGCCGATACCTCAGCGTGATCTTGAGGCCAATACATTACAGGCATAATTTATAAAGGGCAGGTAAAGAGCTGCGCCTGATACATCATCGCACGATCAACCACTTTATCCGTCACCGTCAGTAACCACGGTTTGCCGATAAAGCTCGCCTGCTCATAGCCACCCAATCCTTCGTGGTAAGCGAGATATTGATTGCGCACGTCATTGAGCTCAATACCGTTGCGGATGCGGTTCTGGTGCGCATACCAGCCCATAAAATCGGTCGCGTCGTCAAAGCGCTCACGCGAGGTATTAACCCGTCCGCGTTTCAGCTCATACCATTCCCACGTCGGTTCTTTCACCTGCGCCAGCCCATACGCTTGCGATTTACTCATTGCAGTCGGGTTAAAGCGCGACTCCTGATACATAAACGCCAGTACATACCACGGCTCAATTTGCCAATTGTGGCGCAGCTCCTGCAAAGCCTCACGCCAATGCGGACGAGCCGCAAGCAAGGCACAAGCATCATCCTGCTGCGCTACTGACGGCTGCTGTTCACGCGCAAAACGCGCATCACGGTACGGATAAAATGCGCCTTTTGCCGCATCGTTCAATGCAACCTTTTCTGGCTGTGAATCAGGCTGACTGCCACAGCCAATCAACAGTAATGCCAGCATCATTCCCAGTAACCGCATCAAGCGCCCCCTTGTCATGGTGTCAAATCTGCTAAAATAGCGCATTTTAGCATCGGTACAGGCAAACACCATGAGCGATACCCCCGCAGCAGCCAATTTCATTAAAAACATCATCACAGAAGACGTCAGTAACGGTAAGAATGGCGGCAAAGTCGCCACTCGCTTTCCACCGGAGCCTAACGGCTACCTGCACCTAGGCCACGTTAAATCCATATGCCTTAACTTTGGTATGGCAGAAGACTTCAAAGGCCACTGCAACCTGCGCTTTGACGACACCAACCCCGCCAAGGAAGACGTCGAGTATATG
This sequence comes from Cardiobacteriaceae bacterium TAE3-ERU3, assembly GCA_019218315.1. NCBI lineage: Bacteria > Pseudomonadati > Pseudomonadota > Gammaproteobacteria > Cardiobacteriales > Cardiobacteriaceae > Cardiobacteriaceae bacterium TAE3-ERU3. The sequence continues at coordinate 165,039 of JAHUUI010000004.1, forward strand.
GACGCGATCAAAAAAGACGTCCAATGGCTCGGCTTTGAATGGGCGAACCTGCACCACGCATCTGACTATTTCGCACAACTGCTCGACTACGCCTATCAGCTGATTGACAAAGGCCTTGCTTATGTCGATTCACAGGACGGCGAAACCATCCGCAGCCAACGTGGCACCCTCACTGAGCCCGGCACTAACAGCCCCTACCGCGAACGCAGTGTCGAAGAAAACCGCAAGCTGTTTGACGACATGGTCGCTGGAAAATACGCCGATGGCGAGCACGTCCTGCGCGCCAAAATCGACATGGCTGCACCAAATATCAACCTGCGTGACCCCGTCATTTACCGCATCCGCCACCTTGCGCACTTCCATGCTGGCGACCAGTGGAAAGTCTACCCAATGTATGACTACACCCACTGCCTATCGGATATGATCGAAGGCATCACCCACTCATTGTGCACCCTCGAATTTGAAGACCACCGCCCACTCTACGACTGGTATCTCGACGCACTCGATACCCCGTGCCATCCACAGCAGATCGAGTTCTCGCGCCTCAACCTCGAATATACCGTTCTTTCCAAGCGCCGCTTGATCCAACTGGTCACCGAAGGCCATGTCAACGGCTGGGACGACCCGCGTATGCCAACTGTTGCCGGTCTGCGCCGCCGCGGCATTAGCCCCAAAGCGTTGCGTGATTTCTGTCGCTCAATCGGCATCAGCAAAGCCGATGGCACCGTTGCCATGAGCCACTTTGAATCAGTGATCCGTGACGACCTCAACCAAAATGCTGCACGCCGCATGGTCGTCCTTGACCCAATCAAAGTCACCATCACCACACTCAATGAAGGCCACGAGCAAATGCTCACCCTGCCCAACCATCCGCAAAACCCGGAGATGGGCGAACGTGAAGTCCCATTCTCAAACGTCCTTTACATCGAGCGTGAAGACTACAGCGATAATCCACCAAAAAAATGGAAGCGCCTCGCCGAAGGGCAAGCCGTACGCCTACGCGGCAGCTACGTCATCACCTGTAATGAAGTCATCCGCGACGAAAAAGGCAACGTCACTGAACTCAAGTGTAGCCACGATCCGGCCACTCTTGGCAAAAACCCCGAAGGCTATAAGCCTAACGGCGTTATTCACTGGGTCAGCGCCGCACACGCCAAAGATGCTGAAGTACGCCAATACGGATTACTGTTCAATCAGCCCAACCCAATGGCAGCCGACCACTTCCTTGATACGCTCAACCCGGACTCGCTGACCATCCTCGACAACGCCAAAGCCGAACCGGCTGCTGCGGAAGATGCCGGCACTGTCTATCAATTCGAGCGTCAGGGCTACTACACCATCGACCCGGACAGTACAGACAGCAAACTGGTCTTCAACCTCACAGTTGCCCTACGCGACAGCTGGAAGTAACTCAATCATGGCGCCTACCAACTACGGTAGGCGCTCTTTCCCAATGACCCATTTGCTTCCTGCAATACGTCAACAGCACGACCATTTCATAAAAAAGAAGAGTTGCGACCATCTTCATCGCCATTTCTTCTACTGGCATGAACTCGCAGACCAGCTTCATAAAGCTGCCATACTCTGACACCTTTTGAACCACTGTTCCCTTAGTGGTATTGAACACACCGTATCTGGCATAATCTGCATTCCAACCACCAAAATACCATTGCCATATTTAAGTATTTAAACGACCACAAAAATACAACTTGGCAAAGACAACCATGCCTTCAATCCTATCTAACATCCGCCCGATGCTGACACTGGCATTGCCATTGATCGCAACCAACATCGCCTATGTAGCCCTGACTACAATTGACCTTGTTGTACTTGGCGCACTGGGTGCAATGGAATTGGCAGCCGGTGGCTTGGCAATTGCCTTATTTAACCAATTCCGTACCGCAGGAGCAGGTGTGGTCACTGGCTTAAGTAACCTCACTGCAGAGGAGTCTCTGAGTCAGGGTGGCCCAAAGCGCATCTATGCACTGCTCGGTGCCGGAATCTTTTGGGCTATAGTCTGCTCCCTATTATTTATAGTACTGCTCTACAATATTTCTATATTGCTGCGCTGGGCTGGTCAGTCACCTGAAGTCATCGTGCAATGCAGCGCTTTTCTTGCCATTATTGCACCAGCCATGCTGCCAGCATTACTTGTTCAGGCTCTGCGCCATTTCAGCACCGGATTAAAACGCCCCGGACCATTATTTTGGATGATGGCTTCATCTATCGTACTGAGTATATTGTCTAATTACGTACTGGTATTTGGTCATTTCGGCTTTCCAGCACTGGGCTTCCGTGGTGCTGCGATAAGCACCCTGTTTACGCTAAGCGCATCTCTGCTAATTATGTACGTCATGCTACAGCAAGACAAAAAGCTGAAACCCTGGCTACATCTGTCACAGATCACATTTGAACGGTGGGCAATTGGTGCTGTATTTCGCCTCGGATTGCCAGTTGCATTGACCAACGTTGCCGAAGCAAGCTTCTTTACAGTACTCGCACTAATGATAGGTACACTTGGCGTTGATGCGCTCGCCGCACAAACTATCGTTAATCAGGTCATCTTCATGGTATTCATGATTTCAGCTGGCTTCTCCCATGCTGCATCAATACACATCAGCGAAGCCTTTGCACACAAAGCTTGGCAACAAGCACATATTGAAGCACGCACAGCAATCACCTTGGCGCTTCTACCTTGCATACTGATTGCAGCGCTGTATCTGTGGATACCCGAACACATTATCCGCGCGCTAATGTCTGGCGAAGCACAAAGCGCAACCGCATTCCAACTTGCCGTACATGGGTTATGGTTTGCTGCGCTACTGCAAATATTCGATGCCGGGCAAATCATCGGTTCCGGTATTTTACGAGGACTAAACGACACCGTCACACCACTCAAATGGTCGCTTATTGGCTATTGGCTAATTGGCATACCTACTGCCTGGCTACTTGGCTTGGTGCTAGATTTTGGTATTTATGGCGTATGGACGGGCCTTGGCATCGGGCTTGCTGCAACCGCTACAGCACTACTCTATCTCTTCCACCACCACACCAACTTTCACAGCATTGACAATCAAGCCTCCAGCACATTGCCCTAAAGTAGCGAAAGCGCTAAGATATGCCGCCTACTGCTTAATAACCAACCATACGGAACACTGCTATGTTTAGCAAAGACATGATCATCTCAGGCTTTGATGACGAACTCGACGCGGCTATTAACGCTGAAGCCAAGCGTCAGGAAACCCACATCGAGCTGATTGCCTCAGAAAACTACGCCAGCCCACGCGTGATGGAAGCACAAGGCAGCTGCCTGACCAACAAATACGCCGAAGGCTATCCGGGCAAGCGCTACTACGGCGGTTGCGAGCATGTGGATAAAGTCGAAAGCCTCGCTATTGAACGAGTCAAAACCCTGTTTGGTGCCGATTATGCGAACGTCCAGCCGCATTCTGGCTCGCAGGCCAACGCTGCTGTTTTCCTTGCTTTGCTCGAAGCTGGCGACACTGTTCTCGGCATGGATCTTGCCCACGGTGGCCACTTAACCCACGGTGCATCAGTCAGCTTTTCAGGTCGTACGTACAATGCTGTCCACTACGGCCTCGACAGCAAAACAGGCTTAATTGATTACGATCAGGTGCAGCGTGTCGCCGAAGAACATCAGCCCAAAATGATTATTGCCGGTTACTCTGCTTACTCGCAAGTACTGGACTTCGAGCGCTTCCGCCAGATAGCCGATAGCGCCGGCGCTTATCTTATGGTTGATATGGCACACTTTGCTGGCCTCGTCGCTGGCGGTGTTTACCCTAATCCGATCCCATTTGCAGATGTCGTCACCTCAACCACACACAAAACCTTGCGTGGCCCTCGCGGCGGTATCATCCTCGCAAAATCCAACCCAGATATTGAGAAGAAGCTCAACTCTGCTATCTTCCCAGGCATTCAAGGCGGCCCATTGATGCACGTCATCGCGGCTAAAGCAGTTGCATTCCAAGAGGCACTTGATCCAAGCTTCCGCCAGTATCAAGAGCAAGTGGTTGATAACGCGAAAATCATGGCAAAAGTCTTTATGGCTCGCGGTTATGATGTCGTCTCCGGCGGTACTAAAAACCACCTGATGCTGATCAGCCTGATCAAAAAAGAGCTAACCGGTAAAGCCGCTGATGCTGCGCTGGGTCGGGCACATATTACTGTGAACAAGAACAGCGTACCAAACGATCCACAATCACCATTTGTCACTAGCGGCATCCGCATTGGAACGCCAGCGATCACCACGCGTGGCTTCAAGCAAAACGAATGCAAGCAAGTCGCAACATGGATGTGCGATATTTTGGACGACATCGACAACGAAGAAGTCATCCAGACTGTCCGTGAAAAAGTCAGTGCATTGTGCGCTGAATTTCCCGTTTACTCATAAGCCGGGATAACGCACTTTGTTTTGCCCGGTTTGCGGACATCAAGAAACCAAAGTCATCGATAGTCGCCTGACCCCTGAAGGGGATAAAGTCAGGCGACGTCGTGAATGCTTGAGTGCAGAGTGCGCCAGCCGCTTCACGACTTATGAAGTCGCAGAAATTGCTTTGCCACTCGTCATCAAGCAAAGCGGTAACCGCGAGCAGTTTTCTCACGATAAACTGCGCGCGGGATTACTGCGTGCGGTGGAAAAACGTCCGGTCAGTATCGATACAGTGAATACACTTGTTGACCAAATAGAGCAAAAGCTACGCCATTACGGTGAGCGTGAAGTTCCTTCAAAATTGATCGGGCAATGGGTAATGGATGGCCTAAAAGACATCGACCACGTTGCCTATATTCGCTTCGCTTCGGTCTACCTCAGCTTTGCAGACGTCGAAGCTTTCCAAAAGCTGATCAGCGAGATTCGCCAAGCAGACGATATCTCATAACCCGTAAAGCCTGTCTATTGACCTGACACACTCGTGCAGGCAATAAGTTAGACTATCCTTCTATTCTTTCGTAGTTTTGTGATCTTGATCATCACACACGGCAAGATAGTCCATCCAACGCCGTGAGCGTATTTCGCAGATTCCATCGTCTGTGCGCAGTAGAAATAATGCAGCAATATCATGCTTATCGGCAAATGCCGAACCAGCTTGCCCACCCTGCACAAATAACGCTGTCGCCAGTGCATCAGCACGCATACAGCTTTTATCCATGACGCTCACTGCCAATAGATCACTTTCCAGTGGCGTAGCCGTTTGCGGATTAAAGGTATGGATCGCTGTCTTACCGTCAATACGGTGATGCTTTCGGTAGCCGCCCGAGGTTGCAACTGCCATGTTATCAAGGGCTATATGCCCGTATATGAGCGTCTTGCCCGGCACTGGCAACTCAAGGCCAACTTGCCAAGCCATACCACCTGGACGCTGCCCCTGCGCATAGATTTCACCAGCCGCCTCAACGAGAAAATCACGCACACCCAGCGCTCGCACAGCTTGCGCAGCTCGATCAACAGCAAAGCCTTTGGCTAGTGCAGATAAATTATAACTGCGATCATGATGCTTTTTAATTGCCGGTGGTTCTGTTTGCCAGCTGTAATCTCGGCCTTGCCCAGTAGATAGCCGCACCTGATCCGGCCTGCTTTGTGGTGCTGGCTCGGGGCCAAACCCCCATGCATTTATTGCCTGACCAAGCCCGACATCAAGTGCACCATGAGTATATTCGCGCATCTCCGCAGCTGCACGCATGACCTCAACCATATCCGCAGCCACTTCCACCCAAATATCTTTGGGTGCCCGATTTAGGCGCATCAAATTAGACTCCATTTTGTAGTGGGACATCTGCCGATCCACGCTACTCAATGCATCAAGTGCAGCACTAGCGACTTGTTCACTATCGATACCGGGCACAGGCACATGGCGTAATTGCCACGGGCCACCCATGACGATACCGGCGGCGTGGTGGATTGCATGATCAGTATGTTGATGATCGGTCATATATTTATTCCAAATTAAGCAAAATCGCCAGCCCCGAAAGGCTGGCGAATGGCAAGAATACTCTGCAAAACAGCTCTACCGTCAAACAAAATCATGGCGCAATATTTTGCAGAGCATCACTATGGATCTACTGTGCCAGTTTTTTGGCCACATCGCTGTCAGCCAACGCTTTGTTTTCCTTGATCATGTCTGCAGCTGTATCATCAAAGTCATCAGCGAAGTCTGTATTTGCACCAGATTCGAGCAGGAACTCAACAGCTGCTGCATCGTCCCCTTTCAGAGCGAGATACATCAGGGCACTCATTTTATCACGGTCAACCGCGTTGACATCTGCACCAGCTTCAACCAGCTTTTGCAACGAAGCAAGGCTATGGCCGTTACGTGCAGCAGCAACCAACGCATTTGTGCCTTTTTCATTGACAGCTGTAGCATCAGCGCCAGCGGCAATCAGCATATCAACAATTTCATCACTGCCTTTACGGCTACGGTTACCTGCTTCAATCAGCACTGTATTGCCATCTTCATCAACAACACTAACGTCTGCACCATTGTCGAGCAGCAGCTTAACGACTTCCGGATCATTACGATGGATCGCATACATCAGTGGTGTTTTGCCTTTGTTGTCTGCACGGTTAACGTCCAGTCCCAGTTCGATAAATTTACCGACAACATCAGCAGAGTTGCGATAGGCTGCCTGTGACAGCGCATCACGACCTTCATCTGTGGTGTCTTTTGGATCAAAGCCTTGATCAATCAAGTATTCAACCACAGCAAGCTTGTTGCGGATTGCTGCACGGGAAAGCGCATCTTCACCTTTTTCGGTTTTACTGTCTTTACCGCCAACACGCTCAAGTACCCAATCTACCGCTTCCGGATTTTTGTTGCGGTAAGCAGCGAGCAAGAATGCATTTTCGCCATCATCATTCAATGCTTCAATATCAGATACTTCAGCGAGGTACTTGATGACGTCGAGATTCGGGTTCAAATAGGCGGCGCACAATGCAGCGTTACGGCCACTGTCATCAACGTCATTCGGGTCAAAGCCCTGATCGATGAGATACTTCAGCACTTCTGGATCTTTTTGGCTAAAGGCTGCGTAGCCAAGTACACTTCGGTCTGAAGCATCACGCACGCTAGTATCAGCACCAAGTTCAATGAGGTGCTGTACTACAGGTAAATCCGATCCCGAAGCCGCCCAGAAAATGGCGGGGCGACCATCGTGGCCAATACGGTTAATATCCGCACCCTGCTCGATCAGATAGTCTACAACTTCAACGCTTGCGCCATTGCGCAATGCGTTCATCAGTGGTGTGTAGAGTTTCTTGTCCATGTCGGTAACGTTATTACCTTCTGCGACAGTTTGTTGGACTTTTGCCAAATCGGCATCTTTCCAGTAGTCCCCATCTAGCATAGGGTTATCAGCCAGTGCAGTGTTAAATACGCTCAGTCCGATAGACAGAGCCAGTAAAGAAAGTTTGAATGTACGCATAATATTCTCCTGTTGAGTTTGGCGTAGTGTTTTCGATAAATACATTAATAAACGTCTTCCAGATAGCGATTGCGGCGCTTGAGTTCACTCACGGATGTACCGAGTTCGCTCGCAAGCTGTTCGATTTCGCTGCGCACGGCGGATGCCATTGCCTGCCCTCCACAAACCATGACAGTCGCACCGCTACGCAAGCGCTCAAGCAGATGATCGTGGTCCGCACGGATTTTGTCCTGAACATAATGGCGTTCGCCGATCCTCGACCACGCCACAACGCAGTGATGCAAGCGCTTGCTTTCCAGCCATTGACCAATTTCCTTGCCGTATAGCGCATCCGCATCGGGGTGTCGCCCTCCCCAATACAAATCAAATGGGCGAGCTGCGTTATTCAGGCGAATCATGCCGGTAAATGGTGCAATGCCCGTACCTGCACCGATCATCACTACCGGCCTGCGCGATGGCATGCGGAAACGATCGTTACGCTCTACCGTTACCTCAATCGTCGCCCCATCAGATAACTGACATAGCCACGGTGAACACAACCCACCTTCTTGCAAGCGCACACAAATTTCCAGATAGCCATCATGCTTCGCATCCGAGCCGATAGAGTACAGGCGCGGCACGCTACATTCTGGCGGATAAATAGCGACCAGATCTCCAGGGCGGAATTTAGGCAGCTTGTCCGCACTAAAGCGCAAGACGGCAATCTTCGTACCGATGCTTTCACCATACACTTCCCGTGATGTGAGGGTCAGGGTACGCGTTTTTGGCCGCTTCGGCTCGTAATGCACATCTAGTGGTAAATCAAGCGCTTTGCCCAGATCATCACACCAATGCTCAAAAGTCTGCGCCGACTGTTTATCTACTTTGGTCAATGGCAACAACGGTGCGGCAAATTTCTTTGCCATTGCTGCTTCAACCACTTGCCCAAATGCGCAATACTCAGGAAAAGCCTTGTCACCAAAAGCCAGTACAGCATAGTGCAAACCTTCACTGTGCATTTTTTCCAAGCGAGACAGAAAGCGCCCTGCTGACTTTGGTGCATCACCATTGCCATAAGTTGCCGTCAGTGCCAAAACCCGCTTGAGCTCAGGATAGGCCACACCAAGTGCGTTCATCTCGATAATACGCACCCGTTCACCGGCTGCGTGCAGACCACGGTGCAATGCCTTGGCAAAGCCCCATGTACTGCCACCTTCTGAACCAACCACGATCAGCGTTGTTGCCGTCGTAGCCGAGGCGTTATTCTTGATCCGGCCTTTGCCCTTGCGTTTATTGCGCCACCAAACGATCGCTCCGGTCACGGCAAAAAACGGTACGCTCAGCGATGAGAAGAACAGCACCACCGCCCAGCCGACCGAGCCTTCTGCAGTATGGAAAAACATCACCCAATCCATGACTTTCGCTAAAACGGGTAATGATTCGCGTGAGAGTACATCTCCGGTGAATTGATCTATGAAGACATATTCACTTGCTGTACGCACCGTCCATACATCAAACCAGTCATCAGGGATCGGATAAACGACTTCCCTGACATCAGTGATCGGTATTTCCTGTAAACCGTGCAACGTCCATGGATCAACGTAGTCAAGCTCTTCAAGACTTTCCGGATACGCTGGCGGCTTATCCTCCCCGGAGGAGACCAGATTAAACGTCACAGCTGATAGCCAAAGTGCCGTCAATGCAGTCAAGACTAGTGGCAACAGCGCCCAGCGGCCAAAGGATGCATGCTGGTTAGCCGCACCACGCAAGGAAATGCTGTCAAAAAACTGCCTCCAGCCACCCAGACGACGCAGCAACAAAAATATGCCGGACAAGCACAGCACCGTCATCACGATCCCGCCAGCTGCAGGTAGCAAACGGCCATTTTCACCGAGCAAAAACGAACGATGCAGATCACGCACAAACACGTATAGCTCAGGCTCTTTTTGTCCGCGTACGAACTTGCCGCTATCGAGCGCCAGTGTATCTTCACGCAAGCGACTGTTGCGCGAATAGCTCAGCTTTGCTTCACCAGATGGCAATATTTTCAGGCGTTGCGGTTCAATGCGTTTGTTGGCAGTCGCGATGCGTTCGATCACATCCGCTACCGAAACATCACTGCCCGCACTATCTGTCGTATATGCCTGATAAAGCGGCTGGGTAGAGAGTATTGTGCCGGTCAAAGCCAGTGTCATCACCAACAATGCCCCGAGCAATCCAATCCATGAGTGGATACTGCGCCACATAAGCTACAATCCGTCAGTTACGCTTGCATCATGGAATCAGTCTTCCCACTTGTAGCGGAAATAGCGAATGTAGCCGGTACCGGGAATTTTGTCCTTCATGTGTTCAGAATCCAGCTCGACTTCCACATCCTCTGGGTAGTTGTTTTGATTCTCGACCGAAGTTTCGACTCGGATTTTATAGCCTGCATCGAGAATATCATCATCGAGATCAATACGGATCACATCACGGTCACCAGGAGCGACGGAAGCGCCAGTAATCGCATCAAGGTCCTGCGGTGCACGACCAAGGTACTTCCACCAACGTGGCATATCTTTAAAGAATTGTGGCTTAGATCCAGCAACCCACAAAGTGCGCACATAGCGACCTTCCGGATCGACCAAATACATCGCATAAAATGCTTCGTAGCCTTCATAATCATTGAGCTGAACCAGCAATGTACCTTCAGCAGCCTGACTGACGCCTGGCATTGCCGCAGCAGCAAACATACTCGCAGCAATCGCTTTTTTCAGCGCACTGCGCAACGGGTTTGACAAAAATTGTCGTGATGTTGACATGTATCCTCCATCCTGTAGAAACAAAAAAGCGCTGATCACGAAGTCGTTCCTTTGTAATCAGCATGGCAAAAGCATGAGTCCAGTCGCATGCTTTTCTGTGCGCCAAGCATCCAACCCTATACAGAAAATATCACCAACACTACACATTGCATCTTGGCCGACTAATACCGACGACAAGATCATCACCCAACGATCCAGATGGTGTATGAATACGCATGAGATTTAGATGCATTTAGCGAAAATGCTCAAAAAGACTACGGAACTGATGCTGGCATGTCAATAAACAAGAACCATTCACAACAACAAAAATCTGATAAACTGAACTTATGCTGTTGTTTTGGAATTAAAATCAAAATTTGAACATTTATAATTTTTTATGCATTTTTTGATAAAAAATATTACCCTTATTTATCGATGAACAAATCCTGCATTGAATCGTGCAAAATTTGCCATACTTAACCATCATAATCTGACATCACATTCTTTATGCATCTAACCTACATGCAGCGCACACTCGAACTCGCCAAGCGCGGCCAATTTTCCGCAGCCCCCAATCCGGCCGTTGGCTGCGTCATCGTGCGCAACGGGCAAATTGTCGGCGAAGGATTTCATGAGCGCACTGGTGAGCCACATGCTGAAGTCCACGCCCTGCGCCAAGCCGGCGTACAAGCACGCGGCGCAACCGCTTATGTCACTCTAGAGCCCTGCGCCCATTACGGCCGCACCCCGCCATGTGCGCAAGCACTGATTGACGCTGGCATCGCCCATGTCGTCATCGCCACCCAAGACCCAAATCCATTGGTTGCGGGCAAAGGCATCGCCTTACTCGAAGCAGCAGGGATTACCACCCAATGCGGTATCCTCGAAAAAGAAGCTCACGATCTTAATCGTGCTTTTTTCTACCGCATCACCCACCAGCGCCCCTACGTCCGCTTGAAAATGGCTGCAACTATGGATGGAAAAACCGCCTTACCAAGTGGTGAAAGCCAGTGGATTACCGGAGAAGCCGCCCGCCACGATGCACATTACTGGCGCTTGCGTAGTGACGCGATTATTGCCGGCTGTGGTAGCATCATCGACGACAACGCACGCCTCAGCGCACGCTATCCGACCAAGCTCACTGCCAATCCACCACTCAAAGTCATCATCGACAGCCAACTACGCACGCCCTCTACTGCTGCGGCACTTAGCGATGGACTGCCTACCCTCATTGCCACTACAACTACCGCGCCGGAGCGACATTATCCTGCGCACGTTGAACTGCTGCGCCTGCCAGCCAGCGATGCTGGAAAAGTCCCACTTACGACCCTACTCGACGAACTCGGCGCACGACAAATAAACAGCGTATGGGTTGAGGCTGGCGCTGGGCTTGCCGGTGCGTTCTACACGGCTGCGCTGTATCAGGAAATCATCCTTTATCTTGCACCTTTTTTTCTCGGCGATGGTGCCCGCGGATTGCTCAACGCTGCCCCACCGGCCGTCTTATCTGATAAAATAGCCCACCGAATATCAGACAGCCGTGCTTTGGGTGACGACTGGCGCTTCATCCTAACTCGCGCCGACCAATCCGACTGCTGAACACGCTTTAAAAACAGAGACGACAAGATTATGTTTACCGGCATCATTGCCTGCACTGGCACGCTCAGCGAACGCACGCAACATGGCGACGATCAAACCCTGACCATCCATGCCCCCAACTTCGACTTCAGCCAAACTCAGCTTGGCGACAGTATCGCAGTCAACGGCGTCTGCCTCACTGCCGTCGATCTCGCTGCACAGCAATTCCGTGCCGACGTCTCGGTTGAAACCCTGACCCACACTACCCTCGGCGCCCTCGCCATCGGCAGCCGCGTCAACCTCGAATCTGCGCTGACACTTGCTACCCCACTCGGCGGTCACCTTGTCAGCGGCCACGTTGACGGCATCGGCGAACTCGTCGAGCGCCATAGCGACGCACGCAGTGAGCGCCTTACCTTTCGTGCCCCACGTAACATCGTCCGTTACATTGCCACGAAAGGCTCAATCACCATCGACGGCATCAGCCTCACCGTCAACCACGTTGACGGCGAACAGTTTAGCGTCAATATCGTGCCACACACCCTGAGCCGCACCACACTAGGCAACTATCACAGCGGCCAACAGGTCAATCTCGAAGTGGACCTCATTGCACGTTATGTCGAGCGCTTGCTCATCAGCCCGAGCGACAGCGGCGAACTTACGCTTGATCGCCTGCGCGACCTCGGCTACTGACCCAACCACAGCGGACACCAGCATGAATCTCAACACTACCGAAGAAATCATCGCCGACCTCAAAGCGGGAAAAATGGTCATCATCATGGACGATGAAGACCGTGAAAACGAAGGCGATCTGATGATGATTGCCGAACACATCACCCCCGAAGCGATCAACTTCATGGCCAAATACGGGCGCGGCCTCGTCTGCCTGACCATCTCGCAAGCGCGTTGCGACCGCCTCAAGTTGTGGCCGCAAGCGACCAACAACGCCTCGGCTTTCTCGACCAACTTTACCGTATCGATCGAAGCTGCTGAAGGCGTCACTACCGGCATTTCAGCGCATGACCGCGCACGCACCATACAAGCTGCTGTAGCCGAAAATGCTCAACCCACCGACCTTGTCCAGCCCGGCCACATTTTCCCCATCGTTGCACGCGAAGGCGGTGTCTTAATCCGCGCAGGGCACACCGAAGCGGGCTGCGATTTTGCCCGCCTTGCCGGATGCGAACCAGCCGCCGTCATTGTCGAAATCCTTAAAGATGATGGCACCATGGCACGCCGCCCTGACCTTGAAATCTTCGCCGCCGAGCATGGCCTCAAAATAGGCACTATTGCTGACCTCATCGCCTACCGTCTCGAACGCGAACAAACCGTCACCCAAGTTGCACAATGCGAACTGCCCACTGCATACGGCACGTTCAAACTCGCCGCCTACCAAAGCATTCTCGATGAAACCCTGCACTACGCGTTGGTCAAAGGGACTATCCCAGCTGATCAGCCGACCTTTGTGCGTGTCCATGTACAAAATGCCCTCGGTGACCTATTCCACGCCAAGCTCAGTGAACGCACATATAGTATTGATGATGCCCTTACCTGCCTCGCACAAGAACCACACGGTATCATCGTCGTCATCGACGAAGCACACACTAATAATGACATTCTTGCGCGAATGCACGCTTTCACCCACAACGACCCACCGCCGAAACGCGCCCAAGAGCAAGACCTACGCACCTATGGCATCGGCGCACAAATTCTTATCGACCAAGGCGTAAGCAAAATGCGCCTACTCTCAACGCCATATAAATTCACCGGGCTCTCTGGCTACCAGCTAGAAGTCAGCGAATTCATCCAACCCGAATAATAAAGAACAAGGAATAACCATGAATCAGCAAGTCAACCGCATCGAAGGCGACTTCGTCCTTGAAGACGCACGCTACGCCATCATCTGCTCACGCTTCAACGAGCTCATCGTCAGCAAACTCGAAGCCGGCGCCATCGACACCCTCAAGCGCCACGGCACTGAGCTCAGTAATATTGATGTCATCTACATACCCGGTGCACACGAACTCCCTATCGCTGCACAACGCCTCGCAGCCACCGGACGCTACGAAGCCATCATCGCCCTTGGTGCCGTCATCCGCGGCTCAACAGCGCACTTTGACGTCGTCGTCAATGAATCGAGCAAAGGCCTTGGGCAAGTCGCACTTAAGCACGACCTACCAGTCCTTAACGGCGTACTTACCACCAACAGCATCGAACAAGCAATCGAGCGCGCAGGTACCAAAGCCGGTAACAAAGGTGCCGAAGTTGCCCTTGCCGCCATTGAAATGGTTAGTCTGCTGCGTCAAATCAACTAAGGCTTATCAGCCATTTAGTGCCACAACAATTGAATTTTTAATGAAATAAGCCCCGAAGGACACCATGAGTAAAGCGCCCAACCTTAAAAGACAAGCCATCGAACAGCGCAGCCGCGCCCGCCGCCAGCTGCTGCAAATCCTCTATCAATGGCAAATCAGTGGCGACGAACCGCGCCAAGCCTATCTAAACCGCCTCACTGACCCACAAACCGGCGACGTTGACCAGCACTATTTTGACGATGCTTACGGCTATATCTGCGAGCACAACGACGTCCTCGAAGCCGCCTACAGCGACTATATGAGCCGCCAGCCAAAATTCCTCGACCCCATCGAGCGCGCGATACTGTGGATCGGTGCGTATGAAATCAAGCAGCGCTTCGACATTCACCCCAGCGTCAGCATCAATGAAGCTGTCGAACTCGCCAAGCAATTCGGCGGTGAGGATAGCTACAAATTCATCAATGCCACGCTAGACAAACTGGCCAAAAGCAGCAACGCCACACCTGCTGCCAAAGCAGCAGAGGCTGCGCAAGACGACGTAGCCATTGAGCAAGATGAAGACGCAAACAACGGGCTTTCCTGAGCAAGAGAAAACCATATTGCGTGCCGTTAAAGGCGTTGGTGATACCGTCATCCAGCGCCTGGAAATGATGGGCTTTACCCGTCTTGAGGAATTGGCAAATGCTGATGTTGACGATATTCTTTACCGCGGCAGCGAACTGACCGGTAGTAGCTGCTGGCGCAACAGCCCACAAGCAAGAAAAGCCATTACCAGCGCGATTGCCGCCGCTAAACAACAGGAGCAAAAATGACCGTTCTCGCCTTCGCTGCCAGTAACAGCAGCACATCAATCAACCACCAGCTAGTGAGCTACGCCGCATCACTGTGTGGCGATACCAAAGTGATCAAGCTGACCGACTACGATATTCCGCTGTACGATCCTGACCACGAGAATGAGCACGGTATTCCCGGCGAAGTACAGCGTCTGCATGATGAAATTGCCGCCGCCGACGCTCTGATCATCAGCCTTGCTGAACATAACGGCAGCCCAAGTGCTTTTTTCAAAAGCCAAATCGACTGGCTATCGCGCCATAACCGCCCTTTCCTGCAAGGGAAGAAAATCATCCTGCTCGCGACCTCACCCGGCGCTGGCGGCGCACAATCAGCGCTTTCCATTACCGAGAAAATGCTGCCGTTCTTTGATGGCGAAGTCGTCGCGACCGTCTCCGTACCCAAGTTTTATGAGGTATTCCAAGACGACAAACTCATCGACAACGACCTCGACCAGCAGCTCAAAGCAGCACTGGCAAAGCTAAGCTAAACCTCTATTCAGTGTTGTGCCACCGTACTGTTTCAGCCATACAGTGGCACAAACTGACGCAAAAATGACTCAGTAAAAACTTGGGGGCTGCCCTTGAATATCAATCGCCCCCAGACTGCCCCCGACAAAAAGCAATCTCAGACAACAAAGCGAAAGATGCCAACGTCACCAATTGCGTAAATCACGATCACTTTTCGCCCTCTACCTGCCATAATTTCGCTCTAATTTTTCTCACATTTTTGTTCATTTGATGTCTGACGATATGGCTATAAATCCACTGTTTTAGTGGGCTTAATTTCTGCTGATGCTTGGCATAAAACGCATCAGGCGTATTAAACAATCCAAAATCCTGATTAATGCCTTTGTCTTGGATATAGGTGTCATTCAAGTCCCAATCGACATTAGGATTGGCGAAGTTATCCGTATAAGCGCCAAAGCCACAAAATGTTGTTTTGCAGTCAGTAAACATCGCTTGTAGTGCCTTCAAATATTTTCTATCCAGAATAATGCCTTCCAAGTTGTACCACGTATCATTTACATTCACTTCGACCCAACTGTGCAGAATATTTTTGGGTGAAAAGTAATACCAAATCCCGCTAATTGCACCTTTTTGTAATGCCTTATCGATCGTAAATCCGTGCAATCTATTTCTAATGCCAACGCCGCGAAGCAGTGCCATCAATAAAGTTGCTTTAGTGTTGCATTGCCCGTAGCCATCTGCCAAAACTTTTGAAGCGGAAATATCATCACTGGCGTTATAGCCAAACTCAATATCATCTCGCACAAAGTTGTAAATAGACTTAACCCGCTCAATTTCGCTCAATCGCCGCCAGTTTTTTTGCGCAATCAACGCCTGAATCTCAGGGTGGGCATAGTCTAAAATCTTCGTTTCTTGCATTAATTCATCCATTTTGACTGCTCCGAATTGGCTCGTCATTCACATGAGTATTCTATTCGCACCTCAGCATGCATCTTAATTGAAAATAACTTCGCTGATGCTTTATCGCCCTACTCAAGCCATCTTCAGAGCCGTGTAGCGGCTATGCCATCGACGCTGTAATACGGTATGATTCAGAAAGATAAGTTATACAGGCAAACAACCATGCACGTTATCCTTTCACACGGCCGCGGCAGCTCGGCCAACGCCAAAAAGATCGTCTATCTAGCCCGCACAGCAGAAGCATTAGGGCACACCACCCACCGCGTCAATGACATCGACACTCAAGACCCTGACGAACGCCTCAAACGCCTGATTGCCACAGTTAAAGATATTGGTGAGCCTTTGGTTTTGGTTGGCTCAAGCATGGGTGGCTATACATCGGTGCTTGCTGCCGAACACTGTCAGGACTTGCGCGGCCTATTTTTGATTGCACCTGCACTCTACGTACCGCAATACCAGCAGCGCACCTACCCAACAGATTTGCCGCACACCGAAATTGTGCATGGCTGGGATGATGATGTGATTCTCTACGAACATTCGGTGCGCTACGCACGCGAAGCTGATGCAACGCTACACCTGATTGCAGGTGATCACGTCCTCCACCAAGCAACGGCTCAAATTACCGGCTTGTTTGATGCATTCCTGCGCAAGCTTGGGGATTAAAAGCTTCGCTTAGACACTATGAACGTAGTCAGTAAAGGCATTGAGCAGCATCTGAACTGAGACTGCGAGTAGGATCATCCCCATCAAGCGCTCAATTGCCTTTAGCCCACGATGCCCCAGCACGCGATAGAGATACACGCCAAAATACAAAATGATGGCAGACACAAACCATGCCAAAAGTACGGCATATAGCCAGCTCGAAAAGTGCTGTGGATCATTTTCAACCAATAGAATCAGGGTCGCAAGCAAAGACGGGCCGGCGAGTAACGGCATCGCCAGCGGCACAATTAACGGCTCAGAATCAGTATCATCATCCCCCATCACGCCACCACCGCCACGCATTGGAAAAATCATGCGCATGGCAATGGTCAATAGAACCAGCCCCCCAGCAATAGCAACTGCTTCACGCGAAAGGTTAAGCACTTTCAGTACCGCCGAGCCTGAATAGAGGAACAGCAGCATAATGACCAATGCGATCAGTGTTTCGCGCACGATAATACGCTGCCTGCGGCGCTGCGGCACATTCGCCAGCACACTCATCCATATAGGCAAGTTACCGAGCGGATCCATAATTAAAAATAGCGTCACAGCCGTTGCAATAATTTCCATACCAGTTCCGAGTGAAATAAATGCGTATTGTATCGTCTAAAGAGCCCTAATCCCATTCACTGCGGGAAGTATCACACCATACATGAGGCTTAAGATAATTTTTAATTGACTACCCAATGCAATAATCTGCTTTACACAGATATCGGGAATAAAACTTAGTACTGTACGAAGTGATGCACTTGGATATATAAGTTCTGAAGGTAGAGGCAAAAACTAGCACGAAATCTGATTAAAAGCTTAGGCCAGCACGCACATACTATCCAAAGATGGTATAGATAAAGTCGGTGAAAATTTTGATAGAAATAAGGGTATTTGTAGAAAAATCATAATTTTATAAATATCATTTTTCTTAATTACCCACTGAAAGCACCCTCGTTTAATGACATCGTATGACAGCACTCTATGCTAAAATCGATGCTCTAGTTTCCATCATGACAAAGCCGTTGATCTTATGAACCAGCGCCCTTATTTGCTCTTCAGCCTTGCTGTTATTTTGCTCGCAGCCAATTTGCGTGCGCCAATTATTGCCGTTGGGCCTTTGGTTGAAACCATTCGCAGCGCCATCGACTCAACACCAACAATCATGGGCTTGATTGGCACCCTGCCAGTCCTCACATTTGCAGCCTGCTCTCCTTTTGCTGCTAAATTGGCACGGCGCTTTGGCCTTGAAAACACCATTCTCGCAGGCTTGATTCTAATTGCCGCTGGTGGCTTGTTACGCTCGCTGTTTGCCAGTGAATGGACCATCATGCTCGGCACGGTGATTCTTTGCGCCGGTATTACCATGGGTAATGTGCTACTTGCTGCTGCGATCAAGCGCGATCAGCCATCGCGCATCCAGCGCATGACGGCACTACAAATGTTCTCGTTCAGCATTCTTTCAGCACTTTCAGCAGCACTTGCCGTACCTATCGCCAAGGTAGCCGGATGGCAGTGGGCGTTGGCTGTATGGTCTCTGCTCTCCATCCCAGCTTTTTTTGTCTGGCTGAAAATCCGCAGCCAGCAACACCAGCGTAACTTACCAGCACAATCTCCAGCAAACCCTGCTTTTAATGTATGGCGCAGTGCGCTGGCGTGGAAAATCAGCCTCTACACCGGGCTGCAATCCATGATGTTCTACACTCTCGTTGCATGGCTTGCGACCATCATTGCAGCACGTGGATTTTCCGAAACGGAAGCCGGTTATTACAATACCTTGTTCCAGCTCATTGCCCTTCCGACCGCCCTGCTGATCTCACCACTCAGCGAACGATACAGCCGAATGGATCACCTGCTGGCTGGTGCTTCAGCGCTGATTTTTACCGGTATAGCTGGCGTCTGGTTTGCACCTACATCATTAATGTGGCTGTTCACCACCATTCTCGGTATTGGCGGCTGCGCCAGCTTTACCTTCTGCTTGATGCTGTTCGCCATGCGCGGCGAGACAGCTGCCCAATCCGCTGCTTTATCCGGCATGGGGCAAACTGTGGGCTATGCGATTGCGGCAATTGGCCCAGTCGCGGCTGGCTGGCTATATGAGACTAGCGGAGGCTGGCAAATACCAATATATGCGCTGCTGATCGTCAATGCACTGCAACTCACAATCGGCTGGTTTGCAGGTAAGCCAGAGAAGCTGGCCGCATAAAACTTCAGTAATGCCATCTAACTGTAAACATGCAGATTTGACCGTATTGAATTGATCGGTGCTATTATTGTAAAAATTCTCTACCGCATTATAAGGATATTGCCAATGAAACCACTACGCTATCTTCTCCCTCTCGTTGCAGCATCTTGCCTGCTCTCAGCATGTGTGCCTGTTCTGCTTGGCGGCGCAACGACTACAGCAAGTGTCGTTCACGACCGCCGCACTGCCGGCTCGATCGTCGATGACAATGCACTCGAGGTTAAGATAAATGCCATTATTGCCAAAAACTCCCCTCTTGCTGATCAAAGCCATGTAAACGTCACAGGCTACAACGGTAATATTCTACTGACCGGAGAAGCGGCAAGTGAGCAGGTTCGTCAGGCAATTGGCAACATCGCTTCAGCCGAGCCTAATGTTAAAAACGTCTATAACCGCATCATCATCGGTCGTGCCAGCACGCTTCTGGAGCGCGCCTACGATGCCAAGCAGACGGCAAAAGTTAAAGCCGCAATGTTCGACGTTAATATTCCAGGTTTTGACCCAACTCGGGTGAAGGTCGTCACTGAGCACGGCACAACGTACCTACTCGGCTTGGTTACAGCACAAGAAGGACAAGAAGCTGCAAGAATTGCAAGCCGCGTGTCTGGAGTTAGAGAAGTCGTTACCTTATTTGAAGCACCTGCTGCCCTATAAATTAACGACACAACACAAAGCCCCATAAGCTTGTTTACTTATGGGGCTTTATTTTTGGCATCCAAATACTTGATACAACGCCGAACACAATTAAGTGCGGCACTCAGTTGTGCGGCCAAGGTTATCCATATACGTCGCGAACAGCCGCAGCGATATCAGCAATTCCAGCCTCCAGCGCCTCATGCGATTGCGCAATACTGATACGGATGCACTCATGCGCATGCGGATAATCAGCAATATCAATCCCGGGGAAGAAATACTCACCAGGTATAACGATCGTGCCTTTTGCCTTAATGCGGGCATAGAGCTCGGAAGTTGTGATTGGTAAATCAGGGAACCACAACCACAAAAAAATGGCACCTTCTGGTTGGTGAATCATCAGAGGCAAGTCAGCAAATGCCTTGTGCAATAATTCGAGCACAAAATCCGTCTGTGCTGCGTAATAAGGCCTGATCACTTCATCAGACAGCACTTTGATTCGGTCATCTTGCAGCAATGGCGTTGCCAGCATCGCGCCCAAGCGCGTCGGGGCGAGATTAATGATCGCATTAAGTGCAGTCACCGCTTCAATCACACTTTCATCTGCCACAATCATGCCGCAACGCAGCCCCGGCATACCCAGCTTCGACAAACTCAAGCACAATATCGTATTCTCATCCCAATGCATTGTCGCGTCAGTCTGCACGATATTAGGGAAAGGCATGCCATAGGCATGGTCGATAATCAGCGGTACATGGTGCTCACGTGCCATCGCTGCGAGACGTGCCATTTCCTCATCAGTCAGTACATTTCCGGTCGGATTGGTTGGCCGTGAGCAGCAAATCGCGCCAATATTGCCTGCAATCAGGTCTGGATGTTGTGCCAAAGCATCAAAATCCACTTTATACTTGAAGAATCCATCCATACCCCGGTAGGTAGTACGGCTGATATGAGGCTGACTTGCCGCAAAGTGAACACCCTGAACGTGCACATCACAATAGCCAATATATTCAGGAGCTAAAGGCAACAATATTTTTTTCTGCGTCCCATCAGCGAACTGACCGCCAAACAAGTTAAAGAGATAGAAAAAAGCATTTTGCGAACCGTTGGTCAACGCCACATTCTTTTCGCTGATACCCCAGCCATAATGGCGATTGAGAAAGCTGACTAACGCTGCAATCAGCTCACTGTCTCCCTGTGGCGGCGCATAGCTGGCAATATTATCAAGAATCTTTTCCCCTGCTTGCTGATAAACCTCAGCAAACACCGCATTCACTGCGGCAATAGAAGCCGGATTCCCGACACCGAGCATATTAAACGTCTTACCACTAGCCTGAGCCTCGCCGATATCCGCCATTAAGCGCAAGATACCTGACTGAGCGGTAAATTTTTCACCGAAGCTTGAAAACTGCATCATTTCATCCCAATGAATAAAACATGAGCATAGCATGAGAAAAGCACACTAAAAATGCTTTTTCCTTGCTCGATTACCCCTAAAAAACGATAATAATCCAAAGTTAAGAAGGAGCATATCATGCAACAGGAAAAGCTGATCCAGACCGCAAACGCATGGCTGGCGCAAGACCCAGACCAAGAAACGCACGATGAATTGGCATCGTTGATCGAGCAGGCAAAAAAAGGGGATAACGACGCCCTGTCAACGCTTGAAAAGCGCTTTGCCACTCGCTTACAGTTTGGCACTGCTGGATTGCGCGGCCCATTGATGGCCGGCCCTTCCGGGATGAACCGCGTGTTGGTCAGCCAAACGGCTGCCGGCCTCGCCAACTATTTAAATGCCAACTACGATCAGCCATCCATCGTCATTGGCTGTGATGCACGTAAAAACTCTGACGTTTTTGCACGTGATACTGCCGAAATCATGCAAGCAGCCGGCATCCGTACCCTGCTCTTACCTGCGCAATTACCAACCCCCGTACTCGCCTACGCAATTCGCGACTTGGACACATCCGCAGGCGTCATGGTCACAGCCAGCCACAACCCACCACTTGATAACGGCTACAAAGTCTATCTTGGCGGAAAAGATGCCGGTGCACAAATCGTACCTCCTGCGGATAAAGACATCGCCGCTGCCATTGATGAAGTTGCAGCCAATCAATCCGTGAACGACATCCCACGCAGTGAAGTGTATGAGCAACTTGATGACAGCATCGTCGAGCGCTATATCGCTGAGACCATCAAACAGATCAAACATCCTGTACAGCCACTTAACTACGTTTATACCGCGATGCATGGCGTCGGCTGCGAAACCCTTCTGCGCACTATCCGAGCCGCAGGGCTTGATGAACCAACTTTGGTCGAAGCTCAATGTACACCGGACCCAACCTTCCCAACTGTCGACTTTCCCAACCCTGAAGAACCGGGCGCGCTTGATCTCGCCATCGAAGCAGCCGAAAAAGTCGGTGCTGAATTTATCATTGCCAACGACCCGGATGCCGACCGCCTCGCTGTTGCCGTACCTGATGAAGATGGCCAATGGCACAGCTTGCACGGCAATGAAATCGGCTGTCTGCTTGGCTGGCAAGCTGCTCGCCGCGCTGAAACAGCCGGCAAAAAAGGCACTCTTGCTTGCTCGATGGTTTCCAGCCCGGCACTGGCAAAAGTCGCGGCACACTATGGCCTCAACTCAGCAGAAACCTTAACCGGCTTTAAATGGATTGGCCGCGCACCCGAGCTACTTTATGGCTATGAAGAAGCACTAGGCTATTTGGTTGATCCGGAAAAAGTCCGTGATAAAGATGGTATTTCCGCGACACTTGCATTCCTCGATCTGATCATCAAGCTCAAAGGCTGCGGACAGACGCTCGCTGACCACCGCCGCGAGTTTGCTGAGACTTTTGGCGCTTATGCCAGTGGCCAAGTATCCATTCGCGTCACCGATCTCAAGCAAATTGGCACACTAATGCAATCCTTCCGTGCCGAGCCACCAAAAGCCATTGCTGGCAAGGATGTGGTTGAATTTATCGACCACGAGCAAACAGAGCGAAAGAGCAATATTCTCGTTTTCCAGCTCGAAGGTGGCTCACGCGTCATCATCCGCCCATCAGGGACGGAACCGAAAGTCAAAATGTATTTGGATGCTGCCGCCGAAACAGTCGCACAAGCCAAAGAAAGTGTTGCTGCACTCGAAGCAGCTATGCGCGATGAAGCGACTCAACGCAGCGCATAACAAATACTTCTGCCAACATCAAAAAAGCGGATCAAACGATCCGCTTTTTATTTATAATCATAACCTTAAAAGGTGGCATCGTCCCTGACACCACGATTAGCACTTTACCTATCGATTATTACATGAGTGTTACCAGATAACATTAACGCATCGCCTCCAATGCAGCAATACGCTTTTCAAGAGGGGGATGAGTGGAGAATAATCCATTCATCGGCACGATGCCAAAGGCTTTAAAATCTTGTGCCAGTGCACCTTGTGCGCCTTGCTGCTGAACACGCTGCAAGGCACGCAGTGCGGCAATCATTTTGTGCTTTCCAGCAAATGTTGCGCCGCCTTCATCGGCTTTGAACTCACGATGGCGCGAATGCCACATCACTACCAGCGTACCGAGGAAGCCGAGTACAGTCTGTAAAATCATGTAGGTAGCAAAGTAGCCCGCGCTATTGCCACGCCCATCATTACCACGATTGAGCAATGATGCAATAATCTGAGCGAACACAATGACAAAGCTATTGATCGTGCCTTGAATCAACGCTGAGGTCACCATATCACCATTACTGACATGCGCCATCTCATGCCCAAGTACAGCTTCTACTTCATCAGCGCTCATGTGCTGTAATAGGCCGGTGCTTACAGCAACCAACGCACTATCCTTATTCGCACCAGTGGCAAAGGCATTCGGTGCAGGGTGATCAAAAATACCCACTTCCGGCATACCGACACCAGCCTGCTGCGCTTGACGACGAACAGTTTCAACCAGCCAACGCTCGCTTTCATTACGCGGCTGATCAATCACCTGCACGCGCATTTGCCGCTTAGCCATACCTTTGGACATCATCAAAGAGATAAAAGAACCGGCAAAGCCGTAAATACAGGCAAAGGCGAGGAAGCCAACGCTACCAACGCCTTGCTCAGCCAATGCTTGGTTAATGCCGAGCACTTGCAAAATCACTGCAAGCACCGCCATTACCCCGAGATTGGTCGCGACCAATAATAAAGCTGCTTTCATTGTTATTTATGCCTCATTTTTAAAAAAGAAAGCGATTATAACGGCTTGGCAAAAAAATTGAATTGCAGTCACGACAGATTCAAACCCCAAAAATCCATTGCCTCACGCCCTAAAAACCATTGGGCAAATAGCAATTGTCCTGATGCAACAAAGCAAATTCAGTATGCTGGGTAACTCATGCCATGAGAAGCCGTAGCGCTTTCCTTAAGCAGCTACTGTATAATTTTCAAACCTGATCATTCATAAAGTATAACCATAATGAAAAAACCACTCGCCTACCTCGGCATCTTATGCCTGTTTGGCTGCGCCAGCATCGCCACTCAGTTCATCAAAATGGCCGAACCTGAAGATGGACCTCGCGCACGCTTGCGCATTACCGCAAATATGCTCATCAAAGGCGTACCAAACACGGATTGCCTTTCTCTCTCTGCATGGGGCAAGCCGGGTGCGGGCAGTATTTTTGGTGGTATTGTCGGTAGTAGAGGTTATCGCGGCCGCTCTCTGGGCATGCCTAACCCTGAACATATCGACTTGGAAGATAGCGGTGAATTCTACGTCGTGGCCAATCAGCCAATTGCCATAGCTTTGGTGCCCACACCTGAAACGGCGCTACGCTGCGGTATTTCGGGTAGCTTCGTTCCGGAAGAAGGTAAAGATTATCAAATAGACTTAAAAACAGATCGATACGGCTCTGTCAAGTCCATTTGTACGATGCTGCTGCGCGAGATTACCCCGCAAGGGCTCGTTCCTTTACCAATTAAAGATGCAAATTGTGATGGCTAAGAAAAATGGGGCAAAACGCCCCATAACTACGCCACTTTCCTGCAAAACTAAAAGCAAGCGATATCAGCGAATACCCCATCACTCAAGGTGAGCAGATCATCAGGCGCAATTTCAATATCCAAGCCGCGCTTTCCCCCACTGACGAAAATCGTATCGTATAACTGCGCGCTCTCATCGAGAAATAATGGGCACGGACGCTTATGCGCTAATGGGCTGACGCCACCAAGGAGATAGCCACTGCGGCTTTGCACCACTTTAGCATCTGCCATCGCCACTTTTTTCACGCCCATTGCAGTCGCCATGTGCTTGAGATCAAGCGTGCCACTAACGGGCACGATACCGAGCGCAAATGTACGCGCATCGGCCGCGACCATCAAAGTTTTGAAAATTCTGTCCGCTTCGATACCCAGTGCTTGTGCAGCTTCCTGCCCATAGTTGGTGTTGTTTGGATCGTGGTGAAATTCATGAACCACGATATCAATGCCGCGCTCGCGGCACAGGTTAATTGCTGGAGTCATTGATCCGACCTTAAGTTACATTGGGCAATAAAACTTAAAGTGCTTCGTTATCGAGTTCACCGGTTCTAATCCGCACTACCTGCTCCAGCGAACTGACGAAAATCTTGCCATCACCAATTTTTCCAGAATGTGCCGTTTCTTGAATAGTCTGCACCACTTCTTCAACTTGCTCATCTGTGACTGCGATTTCTAACTTAAGCTTAGGCAGAAAATCCACCACATACTCTGCACCACGATAGAGCTCTGTGTGCCCTTTCTGTCGGCCGAAACCTTTCACTTCAGTGACCGTCACGCCTTGAATGCCGACGTCCGCCAGTGCTTCGCGCACGTCATCAAGCTTGAACGGCTTAATAATTGCAGTGATCATTTTCATAGATTAATCCTCATTGATGGTGTAGAAACTGGCATCGTGGTTACTGTAGCGCTGCGGGCGGAAACCGCGCTGTTCAGTGAAGTAGCGCTCAATACCATCATCGACGCCAAGTACCGTCGCAAAAATCGCCATTCGCATGATCACCCCATTATCTGCCTGGCGGAAAATCGCCAATTGTGGCAGATCGTCCAAGTCTGTCGCGAGGTCAAAAGCGCCCTCGCGGCTGTCGCGCGGCAGTGGGTGCATGATAATCACATCCTGTGGCGCATGGCGTTCAATCAGGCGGCGATTGATGCGGAACTGCTCACTGTATCCTTCCGGCGTTTCTCCCGTACCAAAGCGCTCTTTTTGAATACGCGTGGCGTAAATAACATCCGTTTTGGCAATCGCTTCTGCGACATCATCATAGATATTGACCTGATGACCTTTGTCACGCAGCTTATCAACCAAAGCTTGCGGCGCAGCCAATGCCTCTGGTGCAGCAAAATTAAAGGTGATGTTATCAAATAGCGCCAACAACTTGGACAAAGAGTGAATTGTGCGGCCGTGCTTGAGGTCACCGACCATGGTGATAGTCATACCATCAATATGCTTACACAAGCGGTAGAATTCAGTGCAAATCGTATAGTAATCGAGCAATGCCTGGCTGGGGTGTTCACCTGCTCCATCACCCGCATTGATCACCGGTACGTTAATCCCACGTGCAAATTGCGCGACTGAGCCTTGCTCAGGATGGCGCATGACGATCGCATCGGCATAGCCGGCAATCACGCGCGCCGTATCTTCTAACGACTCACCTTTGGAGATTGAAGAAAAAGTAAAGCCTGTGGTATCGCATACGCTACCGCCAAGGCGGGAAAAAGCAGTGTGGAAGCTCATCCGCGTACGCGTACTTGCCTCAAAAAACAGGTTTGCCATGACCGCACCTTCCAGCACATTACAGCGTACTTGTCGCCGTGCGACCGGCTCCAGCTTACGTGCAACAGCAAGTAAATGTTCGAGTTCAGGGCGGGTAAACGGATCAATTGATAAAACGTGGCGGCCAACGAGCGACATGGTATTTCCTTATGCGGCTATGGGATAAATGCGCGGTATATTATGCCACAACACGCAGCTTTTGCGGCCAAACAGCCGCTTTCTGCACGTTATAATAAGTGACTTAATAATGACTGGAATTTTGCCATGATAGCCTTGATACAACGCGTCACCAGTGCAGCGGTTCACGTCGCAGAGCAGGAAATTGCCCATATCGACCACGGCTTGCTCGCATTGATCGGTATTGAAAAAACCGACACATGGCCACAAGCCGAAAAACTGGCGCAGAAACTGCTCAACTACCGCATATTCAGCGATGCTGACGACAAAATGAACAACAACGTGCAGCAAGCCGAAGGTAGCATCCTGCTCGTCTCACAATTCACCCTCGCTGCATCAACGAAAAAAGGCAACCGCCCCGGCTTTGATCCAGCCATGCCGCCTGCCGAAGCAGAGGTATTTTTTACCCGCTTTTGCAAGCATATGCAAACACTTTACCCACACATTCAAACCGGTGAATTTGGTGCAGATATGCAAGTATCACTGGTCAATGATGGGCCGGTCACTTTCTGGCTACAAACCTAAAAAAAGCCGGATGCAGCACTGCATCCGGCTCTCTCCTTACTTGGGCTTTGCTTATGCGGCCTGTTTTTCTTCGCGCAATGCCTGCGAAACACCAACCAGTGCTGCGCGCAACATTGCCGTCACAGTATCCGTGCTGTAAGCAATACCGGTGTAGAGCGTGCCATTGACGATCAGCTGCACATAAGCGACTGCTTTTGCGTCGGTTGATTGCGTCATCGCATGCTCGGCGTAGTTGGTGACGCTGATTTTCAAGCCACTGTATTGTTCAAGGCCATTAATGAACGAGCTGAGTACACCATTGCCGCTGCCGCTAATGGTGATTTGCTCACCGTGCTGGTCAAGTACCGCTTCCATGCTGTCCTGACGCGACTGACGACGAACCTGATAGTCTTCCAGAACCAACACACTGTCTTGCAGGTATTTGTCTTCAAACAGATTAATAATATCCTGCGACGACAATTCTTTCTGGGTACGCTCGGATTCCGCTTGCACGCGCTGCGCAAAATCGACTTGCAGCCAGCGCGGCAGATTGAGGCCGTAATCACGCGACAGGATATACGCCACGCCGCCCTTGCCAGACTGGCTGTTGATGCGCACCACATCCTGATAGCTGCGCCCGATATCGAGAGGATCAATCGGCAGGTAAGCCACTTCCCAAGTCGCACTTTCACCACGGTCGAGCGATTTCTTGATCGCATCCTGATGGCTGCCGGAAAATGCAGTGAATACCAGCTCGCCAACGTACGGATGGCGCGGATGCACCGGCAAATTGTTACACTCGCTGACCACATGCACAATTTCGTTCATGTTCGAAAAATCCAGCTCAGGATCAATACCGGTGCTGTACAGGTTCATCGCCATGACCATGATGTCCATATTGCCGGTGCGCTCGCCATTGCCGAGCAGCGTACCCTCGATACGGTCAGCTCCAGCCAAAATCGCCATTTCTGCTGCTGCAACTGCGCAACCGCGGTCATTGTGGGTATGAATACTGATCACCACATGCTCGCGCTGCTTTAAGTGGCGGCAGAAATACTCTACCTGATCGGCAAAAATATTCGGCATCGATGCTTCGACCGTCGCAGGCAAGTTCAAAATCACCGCCTGACCATTCTGCGGCTGCCACACATCGCACACCGCATCGCATACTTCGACTGCATATTCGGTTTCAGTCTGGGAAAAACTTTCCGGTGAATACTGGAACACCCACTCGCTGTCCGGATGCTGCGCCGCGTGATCCTTGACCAGCTGCGCTCCTTCAATCGCAATCTGCTTGATTTCCTCTTTTGACTTGGCGAATACCTTTTCACGCTGCACTTTCGACGTCGAGTTATACACATGCACCACGGCACGACGAACACCCTGCAAAGACTCGAAGGTACGCTCGATCAAATGCTCGCGCGCTTGCACCAGCACCTGAATCGTCACGTCATCGGGGATATGGCCTTCCTCAATCAGCAGACGGGTAAAATCAAACTCAATTTGTGAAGCAGACGGAAAGCCAATCTCGATTTCCTTGAAGCCACACGCGACCAGGGTCTTGAAAAAACGCAGCTTCTGCTCAATCGTCATTGGGTCAATCAATGCCTGATTGCCGTCGCGCAGATCCACACTCGCCCAAACCGGTGCTTTAGTGATTGTTTTGTTTGGCCACTGACGGTCGGTCAGCTGCGGGGCAAATTCAAAACGGGGATATTTAGTATGGGTAAAACGCGCTTGCGACATGATGAACTCCGGTCATTAAAAAGTATGCACTTATTATAAAGGAGTCAGTGCGACAAAACTCACCAAAAATCTGCCATAATGGCGATCTAATTAGCAATAATAACCACAAATGGATAAAAAATGAGCGATACTCTCTACCAACTCGACGAAACCGACCGTAACATCCTGCGCATTCTTACTCGTGACGGGAGGATCAACAACCTCGCTCTTGCCGAAGCTGTGCATCTCTCGCCGACTCCATGCGCACGGCGAGTAAAACGCCTCGAAGACCTCGGCATCATCGAAGGCTACCGCGCCGAACTCAACCGCGATGCGCTTGGCTATGCGCTCAGCGTATATATCGGCGTAACCATGGATAAGCACACCCCCGAACGCTTTGAGCACTTTGAAGCCGCAGTCAGCCAATTTCCTGAAGTTATTGGCCTCAGCATCGTTACTGGCCGCGCCGAAGACTTCCTCATCCATGTTGTGGTCAAAGACATGCCTGCCTATGAATCGTTCCTACTCGGCAAACTCACCCCGCTGCCCGGCGTGCAAAACGTCCACACCAGCTTTGAACTCCGCTCGGTCATCCGCCGCAGTCCACAACCCTAGAAAAATGTATATGACAAATACTGCATAATGATAATCAGTATTGTTTGTGCTATTCTTTGCGGCGCAAAACTCATTTAAAGAGGATAGACAAATAAAAATGAATAGATTTTTCCTAATTTGTGCTGCAGCTTTGACTGCAAGTGGCTTTGCCCATGCTCAAGATAAGGCTCAAGACAGCAACGATACCGCCGCACACCTGCTCTCAGCTGAAGAAATTGCAGCATTTGTACCCAATATTGATGACTACCCGGCTGACCCGCAGCGCATTGCGGCAATGGAGTTTTCCTTTGTCGGCGGTGCTCTTGCAGCAGGCAAACGGCCTACCGCCATTTCTGACGACGGCAATCCTGAAAAGCTGATACCCGAATTCCGTGACGCAGTCGGTGAATACACCTCGCTAGGCTCGCGTTACCAGCCCAATATCGAATCCATTGCCGATGCCAAGCCCGATCTGATTATTGCCGATAAAGATCGTCACACTGTCATCAAGGACGACCTCGAAAAAATCGCCCCGACCCTGTTCGTCAAAAGCCGTGGCGAAGATTACTACGAGAACCTGCAAGCGGCACAGGTCATCGGCCATGTTCTGCACCAAGACGACACCATGAGCAAATCAATTGAAGACCACTTGCAGAAAATGCGCGATGCACGCGACGCTTTGCAAGGCAGCAAAATGGCGGATGAAACCGTACAGTTTGCAGTCATCACCGACAAAGGCATGTGGATGCACGGCCCGACGTCTTATGCCGGTACGGTTATCTCGTCGCTGGGTCTGAAAAGCCCGATTCCCGAGCAAACCGAAGAAGCCTATATCCCGACCAGCCTTGAGCAACTGCTCGCTGCTGATCCCGACTGGCTGCTGGTTGGCCGCTACAACGACCACACCGTCCTCGAAGACTGGAAAGACTCACCACTGTATCAGAACCTGAAAGCGGTCAAGAACGACCATGTGGTCGAAGTCGATTCATCATACTGGTCACTCAGCCGCAGCATGCCGTCTGCTGAGCGCATGGCACAAGACCTGATCGCACACAGTCAGGAGTAAACCCCACTTATGACGCGTTCAATACAGCCGCCGCGTTGGCGGCTGTATGCCTTGTTCCTGCTCGCCATCACCGTGCTGCTGGCGGGCTTTGCCGTCGCACTGACCGCCTATTCGCATTTCCCATTGTCGCTCGCAGCGTTTGGCGAATGGTGGCAAGGTGGCGAATCACTATCCACGCCGACACGGCTGGTCATCGACATCCGTTTGCCACGGGTATTGGTCGCAGTGTGTGTTGGCGCGAATCTCGCCATTGCCGGATTACTGATGCAGGCCATCACACGCAATCCGCTCGCCTCACCCACCATCCTCGGTATCAATTCCGGTGCTGCTTGTCTGGTCGCATTGGCATCAGTCACAGCACTCGGCGACCTGCTGCCGACCACCTTGCTGCAAGCACTGATTGGTGCGATGATTGCCGCGACATTGGTCATGGTACTTGCCGGTTACACCAGCGACCGCCTCATCCACCCACTGCGCCTCATTCTTTCCGGCGTGGCGATCAACGCACTACTGCTCGGCGCGACCCGTGCCGCGCTGATTGTTGCCGATGAAAGCAGCTTTGGCGTACTGTATTGGCTCGCGGGCTCAATCGCCAACAGCCGCTGGGAAAATATCCCGTGGCTGCTGCCCCTATCGCTGTTTGGTTTCACTTGGGCATGGTGGCTATCGCCACGGCTGAACATCCTGGCACTTGGCGACGACGTCGCCAGCAGCCTCGGCACCAACGTCATCAGCCTGCAACGCCAGTGCGCCAGCATCATCTTGCTGCTGACTGCTGCCAGCGTCGCCGTATCAGGGCCAATTGCCTTTGTCGGGCTGATTATCCCGCACGCAGCAAAAAAACTGCTGCTCGCCTGCCGCGCCCATTCATATCAACTGCTCATCCCGCTGGTCGCCATCCTCGGCGCTGCCCTGATGGCGTGGTCGGATGTACTCTCGCGCGCTGTTGCCTTCCCGGCAGAAACTCCAGTCGGCCTGCTCACCGCACTCATCGGCGCACCATTTTTCATCTTACTCGCCTGCAAGCGCCGCACATGACTATTTTCATCCGCCATCGCATCATCACCGCCCTGACCCTGCTGCTCGTTTTGATGTTCGCCAGCATCTTTGTCGGCACCAGCGACATCAGCATCGGCAAAACCTGGCAGACAATCTACGCCTATTTTCACACCGGCACGCAGGATTTCATTCTCTGGCAACACCGCATTCCGCGCATCATCCTCGCTGCGGTTGCTGGTGCCGCACTGGGGCTATCCGGCGCACTGGTGCAAGGCATCATTCGCAATCCTCTCGCCTCACCCGACCTGATGGGTATCAGTGCCGGTGCAGGACTGTGCGCCACCGCCCTGATTATCTTCCTGCCCGCCGCGTCGCTTTGGTTACTGGCTGCCGCATCCGCAATTGGTGGCATCCTCGCCTTTACCATCATTCTCGCCCTCGCCGCATGGGCAAAGCCGACCCCGGCACGCCTCGCTCTGGTCGGCATCGCAGTCAGTGCCTTTCTCTCAAGCTGCACCAATTTCCTGCTCGTGATGTACCCGCTCGACATCAACGTTGCCATGCTGTGGCTCACCGGCAGCCTGTGGGGGCGTGGCTGGCAGCACATCCCGCTGCTGCTCTCAACCTTCATTATCCTCTTTTTCATCGCCTACTATCTCGCGTGGCGACTCGACGTCCTTGGCCTGGGTGACGACGTCGCTGCCCATCTCGGCATCCGCGTCACCCCGTTACGCCTCACGGCGCTGCTGATTGCCGTCATCATCGCCAGCCTCGCCGTATCCGTCGTCGGCACCATCAGCTTTATCGGGCTACTCGCACCGCATATGGCGCGCCTGCTCTGCGGGCACAAACACCGCCTCATCTTGCCACTTGCCGCACTCATCGGCGCACTCGTCCTGCTCGTTGCCGATACCACCGCGCGCACCCTGTTTGCACCAATAGAACTGCCGGCTGGTGTCCTCACCGCGGTCATTGGCGGCCCTTACTTCATCTATCTTTTATCACGCTATCGAGGATGGACATGATAGACATCCAAAACATCAGCCTTGCTTACGGCGACGGCAAACACAGCAACACCATTATCGACGACCTCAAGACCACCATACCCGTCAATCAGGTCGTCGGACTAATCGGCCCCAACGGCTGCGGCAAATCCACCCTGCTCAAAGGCATCTCGGCCCTGCTCAAACCCGTTGCCGGACGCATTTGCCTCGACGGCAAAGACGTACACAGCTATAGCAACCGTGCCCTCGCGCAGCGCATATCCGTCCTTCCGCAAAACCTCACCCACCCCGAAGGGCTAACCGTCAAGCAACTGGTCGAATACGGCCGTACCCCCTACGTTTCGCATTGGGGGCGCCTCGGCAAAGACGACCACGAACACGTCCACGCCGCCATGAGCCAGGTTCGCATCCACGAATTTGCCGAACGCAGCCTCGAAGACCTGTCCGGCGGCCAGCGCCAACGCGCATGGATCGCCATGATCCTCGCGCAAGACACCGACATCATCATGCTCGACGAACCCACCACCTTCCTCGACATCGCCTATCAAATCGAGCTGCTCAAGCTATTGCGCACGCTCAAAGACGGCGGCAAAAGCATTATTGTCGTCCTGCACGACCTCAATCAGGCCGCGCGCTACTGCGATCACCTACTCATACTTGAGCAAGGTCGGCTACACAGCAGCGGCTGCCCGGCCGAGGTCATCACCACAGCCACCCTGAAAAGCGTATTCAACGTCGACGCGCAAATCATACCCGACCCGGTCGCGTATACCCCGATGTGCATCTATCTCTGAACAAAGCGTATCCAAAATGGGGTTGTCTTCGCGCTATAAAGGCTTTAAGGTTGACGCATTTTCACAGTGCAGTGCCAAATGGAGCAGTACAGTCAAAATAATAAATTGTTTTATTTTTGAATTTTATAAATTCCTGTATCATTCATTGCCATTACACCTCTTCAACACCACCTGTGAACAAACTGGTATAACGCACCTTCACTCAGCTACAGTGCAGTGATTTTTCGGGTAAGCGCAACTGCGCATCAATACGTGCTGTACCGATACTTAAACACGCAAATTTTGAATAACTGAATTATCGGGGAATCAACCATGTGGAACGCTTTACGCCGTCATAAAGTTCTGTTTTTCAGTATTGGACTGATGATGACTGGTACCGGCCTGCAAAACACCCTCATCGCCCTGCGCGGTGCGGCTGAGGGCTTTTCACAAAGCGAGATCGGCTTCATCATGGCGAGCTTTTTCATCGGCTTTTTGGTCAGCGCACTGACCGCTGGCCGCTACATTGCCAATGTCGGGCATATCCGTGTTTTTGCCGCGCTTTCCGCATTATGCTCAATCACTATTTTGCTGCACACCGTCTTTGTATCCGCATGGCAGTGGATGCTGATCCGCTTCATCACCGGCTTTTGCATATCCGGCCTCTACATCATCTGCGAAAGCTGGCTTAACGCGCAAAGCAATAATCAGGATCGCGGCCAAGCCATGGCTGTTTACCTGATGACGATTTACGGCTCGGGCATGATCGGGCAGCTGTTCTTCAACTTCATCGCCCCGACCAGCTTCCTGCTCTTTTCGATCACGTCGATCGCGATCTCACTCGCCTCTATTCCGCTGCTGCTGACCCGCATCAAAGCACCACCGATTGAGGAGCAGCAAGGATCCATGAGCCTGTTCAAGCTCTATCGCCGTTCGCCACTCGGCTTTATTGGCGTATTCGCTGCGAGCTTCTGCGTCGGCGTACTGACTTCGCTTGCCCCAGTCTATGCTGTCAATAGTGGTATCATCGAAAGCCGCGCCGCATGGGTCGTCATGGCGCTTAACCTCGGCGCACTGCTTTTCACTCTGCCAATTGGCCGCCTGTCGGACAAATTCGACCGCCGCATTATCCTTGCTGGTGCATCCATGATTGGCTGCTGCGCTGCGATAACAGCACCTTTCGTCGGTAACAACCTACTCCTTCTACTGCCGCTATTCATCCTCGCAGGTGGGTTTATTTTGCCACTTAGCGGCATGTCCACCGCCTACATCAACGACTGGCTTGAAAGCGGCGAAATCGTTCCCGCAGCAA
Organism: Cardiobacteriaceae bacterium TAE3-ERU3; assembly: GCA_019218315.1. NCBI lineage: Bacteria > Pseudomonadati > Pseudomonadota > Gammaproteobacteria > Cardiobacteriales > Cardiobacteriaceae > Cardiobacteriaceae bacterium TAE3-ERU3. Next base: position 199,902 of record JAHUUI010000004.1, read on the forward strand.
GCACCATCGTATTGGTTGCCGGGCTAGGAGCTATTGCCGGGCCAATGATTACCGGCTTTTTGATGCAAACCATTGCCAATCAGGCATTCTTTATCTGCGTTGGTGCCGTCATGGGTAGTTTTTTCCTGTTCGCTCTCTACCGCATGACCCAGCGCTCAACCGATACCATGCACGAGCAAAGCGTCACCTTTGCCCCAATGACCCAGCCACTCGCAGACTCGCTGGTGCAAGCTTTTGACGACCGCCAGCTGGAGTTTGATTTCCATATGGACGAAGAAGAAACCACCACATGACCTGCCGCTAAAGCATTTGGCAACAATCGGTTACAGCGCTAATATGGTAGCTGCCTAATGACATCCCTTACCCATAGAAGGCAGCGTCATGTTCGACATCAAAAAAATGCGTCTGCGCGATGCGCACGATCCCAACCGGGTCGCAACACCACTGGAGCTGCTGTTTGATCTGGTGTATGTGGTCGGCATTGCCACCACCGTAACCAGCCTGCACCACAGCCTGCTCGAGCAGCAACACATCGGCGACGGCATTTACCACTTCATTCTGGCTTTTTTCCTGCTCTGGAACGCATGGGCAAGCTTTACGTGGTTCGCCTCTTGCTACGACAGCGACGACCTCTATTACCGCCTCGCCGCATTTGTACAAATGCTCGGCTCGCTAATGATTGCAGTCGGCGTAAGCCAGCTGTTCGAGCACGGCTCGCTGACCATTGTCGTCGCCGGTTACACCATCATCCGCCTTGCCCTGATGAGCCAGTGGTTACGCATATACCGCGACGAACCGGCGCGCAAAACCGTTGCCAAACGCTATCTCATCGGCACAGCAATCGTACAAAGCTTGTGGATACTGCGTCTGTTCTTCACCCCGGGACTAAAGGTACTCACCCTGTTTTTGCTCATCGCTGCCGAACTGCTGATGACGCGCTGGATTCACGAAGGCAAAACAAATCACTGGAACCCGCACCACATCGCCGAACGCTACGGTTTGCTTGCCATCATCGTCCTCGGTGAAGGAGTTCTCGGCGCGATCAATACCATCAACGTACTCTACAGCCACCATATTTACGACCACTGGCTGGACATCTTCTTCGTCAGCGCCGGCGTCATGGGGTTAATTTTCGCCCTGTGGTGGCTCTATTTCGACACCCCGTTTGCGAAAATGCTGGAAAAGCGCACCGAACACAAATACGTTTTCCTGTTCAATTACGGGCATTTTTTCATCTTTGCTGCCCTGACCAGTGTCGGCACCGGGCTGGAACTGGTCGCCGACTCGCTCAATGACCCCGCACAGTTATCCCCAAGCTACACCATGCTATGCCTGAATGCAGCGATAGCGGTTTATCTCGTCGCGCTGACTTATCTGCAAATTCTTATGCAATACCGGCTACCACATGCGCTGCTGATTCTCGCAAGTTCGCTCGGGCTGCTGGTGCTGAGCCATATCGCCGTCTATAACGGCCTCTCGATCATCGTCGGCGTCTGGCTCGATATTGTGGTACTGATTTTCATGATCGGCTTTTTCAACCGCAACCGCCATCATCAATTTGGCGGCGCAGCGTCATCCTAAGGTCTGTTGACAACTAATTATGCTACGCGATTTTTGCATCGTTTTATCTACAAAAATCAAATGTCAACAGACCCTAGCCAGCCAGAATTCGGCGCTGCGCGTCGGCAATCGCCGCGCCCAGTGCTGCGCCTTTATGCCCCTCTGCCTGCAATGCACCGACATCTAATGCTTGCACCGCCTGCGCCTGTGCGATAATCCGCTGCTGCAGCGCATCATCTACACCCAGCACCGCAAGCAAATCGGCCAAATCACCGGCTTGACGCAGGCTGCCGCAGTGCTTGAGCAACTGCCAGCGATCTTGCGCCGACGTATTCGCCCAGTCCAGTGCAATGTCTTGAGTTTTCATCAACAATTCAATCCAGCGCTTGGCCTTGTTCGGCAAGCGCAACACCCGCAGCGCCGCTTCGCCACACGCGCTACACAGCCGTAACCACGCCGCGAAGCGCAGTGCCACATCATCGACTTGCGCACACGCTACTTTTAATGCCGCGTCCATTTCCGCAAGCACAGCCGTATCGGGTACTGCGTCTGCGAGCAATACGTCCAGCGCAGCAACCTCGGCCAGCCCGTCGAAAAAATGCCACGGCTCGGCATAACTCAGCGCTTTTTCACATTCTGCCCATACCCGCTCTGCGGTCAGATCGTGCAATTCACCTTCAGCTACCATCTCACGGCACAGCGCCAGCGTTTCCGGTGCAATGGTGAACTGCTGTGGCGCAAAACGCGCATAAAAGCGCATCAGGCGCAGCACGCGCAGCGGATCTTCACCAAATGCAGGGCTGACGTGGCGCAACACCCGCGCCTTTATGTCATTCAATCCACCGTACGGATCGACCAGGCTGCCGTCTTCAGCTTCGGCAATCGCATTGATGGTCAGGTCGCGGCGCAGTAAATCCTCTTCCAGCGTCACATTCGGATCATAATCAAAGCTGAAGCCCTGATGTCCGCGTGCTGTTTTGCGCTCCATCCGCGCCAGCGCGTATTCCTCATGCGTGTTAGGGTGCAAAAAGACCGGAAAATCCTGCCCTACGGACTGAAAGCTTTTTTCCTTCATGATTTCCGGCGTCGCCCCGACCACCACATAATCACGATCTTTGACTGCCAAACCGAGCAGCTTGTCGCGTACCGCACCGCCAACCAGATAGACTTGCATAGCTTTACCATTTACAACCACGAAACACGGTTGCCATAATACGCAAAACCAATCACAGGAACAGCCCAATCATGAATCTTTATCCGGCATTATTTGCTGTCGCCTTTGGCGGCGCACTTGGCGCACTCGCGCGCTACGGCACTACCCTGATTCTCATCCACTTCATCTACAAAGAAACTTTTTGGGCAACGCTGACCATCAACCTCATCGGCTGCTTTGCCATCGGCGTAGTCAGTGCCCTGATTTTGCACCACAAACCTCATGCGGCATGGGCGCTGATCCTGATGACCGGCTTTCTCGGCAGCTACACAACCTACTCAACCTTCACCCTCGACGCGCTCACCCTGATGCAAAAAGGCCAATTCGGCATTGCAGCCCTGCACTTGTCCATACAGCTACTCGGCGGCTTTGCCCTGTGCCTCGCGGGGCTTGCCACCGCGCAACAGATCATCAACTGGCAGCAGTAGCCGCAAGCACCCCTATTCAAAAACACACCATTGCTTTACTGTCGATATGCACCACATTTATACAGCTAAAAAACGGGCTACTGCAAAGCAGTAACCCATTCGATTTAGACTCAAATAAATACTTGGCTGATATTATGCCGCTTCTGTGGCCGCCTCATCTTCCGTGATCTTCTCACCAAGTACGCGGTTGGTGACCACGCCGGAGGTCATCGAACCACTGACGTTAACTGCGGTACGCATCATGTCAATCAGCGGCTCAATCGAGATCAGCAAACCGGCAAGCTCGATCGGCAAGCCCAAAGTTGAAAGCACGATGATCGCTGCAAACGTCGCACCGCCGCCAACACCAGCCACACCAAACGAAGCAATCGCCGATACCGCCACTACTGATGCGATAAACGACACCGACCACGGATCAATGCCAACCGTCGGTGCAATCATGATTGCCAACATCGCCGGATACACACCCGCACAACCGTTCTGCCCGATCGTCGCGCCAAATGATGCCGAGAAATTGGCAATCGGCGACGCCACTTTCAGGTCGTTGATTTGCGATTCAATGTTCAGCGGAATGGTCGCCGCCGAGCTGCGTGAAGTAAAGGCAAAAGTCAGTACCGGCCACACCTTGCGGAAATAATCCACCGGCGAGCGTCCGGCCAGCGTAATCACCAGCGCATGAACGCCAAGCATAATCACCAGCGCAACATACGATGCAATCAGGAACTTCGCCAACTGCCAAATTGCATTGGCATCGGTCGTCACCACTACCTTGGTCATCAGCGCCGCAACGCCATACGGCGTCAAGCGGATAATCATGCGCACCAGCGCCATGATCCAGTGCTGCAAAGTATCAATCGCCGCGATAATGCGCGCACCGTGTTCCGGCTCTTTTTTACGCACTTGCAGCGCGGCAATACCGAGCAGCGACGCAACCACCACCGCTGAAATCATCGCCGTATCCGACAGCCCCGCCAAAGTCGCGGTGATGTTGGTCGGGATGAAGCTTTGGATCAAGCCCGGTACAGTCAGGTTAGCGACGTTATCCTGCCGCGAAAGCAAGCTTTGCCCGCGTGCCACTTCGGCGTCACCGGCGACCAATGAACTTGCGTCCAATCCGAACAAATTAGCAATCACCGCGCCATCAAATGCGGCAATTGCCGTCGTGCCAATCAGCACCGCGATCACCCAAAAGCTGATCTTGCCGATCATCGCCGCACGCTCGATTTTCGCCACTGCCGCCAAAATCGAAATAAACACCAGCGGCATTGCGATCATCTTGAGCAAGTTCACATAACCATTGCCGACGATATTGATCCAGTCCAGCGCGGCTTTCGGTGTACCGGAAAAGGTATGCAATACCCAACCAAACGCCAAACCGGCAACCAGACCGACCAGCACCGTACGCCCAAGGCTATTCCAATGCTGATGCAGCCGGAATAGCCCGAACAGCAGCGCCACAAATGCCGCTACCCAAATCGCTGTCGTCATACGACCTCCAAAATCATAAAACCGCGCATTATCCGTAGCGCATATGCAGCCGTCCAACAACCACTTTGCATAGCCGTATAACCAAAAGTTATCTGCCCGTTTTGTGCTATAGTCTTATTCCAGAAAAACGCTTACAGAGTAACCAAAAATAAAACAGGAATAACGCCTTGTTTTATATGCTGTAGCCGTTTTCTGGACGCCTTTCTAAAATAACAGCAGCCATACCCATGAATCTTCTGCACTGGCATAACCTGCGCAACCTACCGCTAATCAAACCCTGTAGTGCCAGCGTCACAAGCGGCGACTGCATCATACTCAGTGGCGCGTCGGGCAGCGGCAAAAGCTTGCTGTGGCGCGCTTTAGCAGGTATCGATCCATGTGAATGCGACGCGCTGCAGTACTGCAGCACAAGCTATGCCGATATGTCGCCGAGTGAGTGGCGGCAAAGCGTCTGCTACATCGGCCAGCATGCCCTGTTCAGCGACGGCAATACCCGCGACGCACTCGAAGAACCCTTCACCTTTCGCGCCCACCGCGACCAATCGTTCAATCCGCAACAAATTGACGACTGGCTTGCAGCACTCGGCAAACCCAAAACCTTATTTGACCAACCCATCAGTGCCTTGTCCGGTGGCGAACGACAAATCATCCACATTCTACGCAGCCTGCAATTTTCGCCCTCAGTCATCCTGCTCGATGAACCCACTGCCGCACTCGACCACGAAGCCGCACTCGCCTTTGAAACGCTGATTCAGCAATGGTTAAAAGCTGCGCCGCAACGCGCCGTGCTGTGGATCAGCCACGACGACGGGCAAATCAGCCGTATCGCCACGCGCCGCTGGACGATGCACGACCACCAACTCACCACCGACGAACCGCAGCCATGAACACATTCAGCGCCATCCATCTCACTTATGGCGACATCGCCATCGCCGCCAGCCTGATTCTCATCAGCCTCGGCGTGTCGTTTTTCTTCTCGCTGCGCCTTGAAAAAAGCCTGATCATTGCCAGCCTGCGCAGCGTCATCCAGCTCAGCCTGATCGGCCTGATCCTCGGCTGGATATTTGCGCAAAACCACGCCGCACCGATCATCGCCCTGCTCTGCATAATGACCCTGATCGCTGCCACTGCCGCACGTAACCGCATCAGCAAGCGCTACCCCGGCTTGCTGTTCGACAACCTTATCGCCCTCGGCACATCGTGCTGGCTGGTCGCACTCATCACCGTGCTGATGATCCTGCGCCTGACCCCGTGGTATCAGCCGCATTACATCATCCCCCTGCTCGGGCTGATTCTCGGTAACGCCTTGACCGGTATCTCGCTCGCCTCCGAACGCTTTATCGACGCCCTGCACGACAAACGCGAACGCATCAACGCCAGCCTCGCCCTTGGCGCAACGCCGCACGAAGCCTGCCGCGAATTTGCGCGCAGCGCCGTGCGCATGGGCATGACGCCGACCATCAATTCAATGAGCGTCGTCGGGTTGGTCAGCTTACCCGGCATGATGACCGGGCAAATCCTCGGCGGCGCCGACCCGACTCAGGCTGTGCGCTATCAAATACTCGTCATGTTCATGATTGCCGCCGGCAGTGCACTTGGCTGCATGATCGTCGTCCTGCGCATCCGCCGCCGCTTCTTCGACAGCCGCGACCGCCTCGTCATTCCCAAGATAGGTTAGCGGAAAGCTTTCATCTGATTCTCGCCCCTTATCGTAATGGTATTACCCCATACAAACGCGCTAATATATTTCAATACTTCAACATCCATTGAAACGTTATGGCACACCATCACACCACTAATCAATCCATCATCAAGGTTTCATTTTTCATCATCGCCGGATTTATGTTCGTCGAGGCAGTTGGTGGCTGGCTGACCGACAGCCTTGCCCTGCTTTCCGATGCTGGGCATATGCTTTCGGACGCAGCCTCTTTAGGCATGGCGTGGCTCGCTTTTCACCTCGCGAACAAGGCCAGCGATGCCAAGCGCACGTTTGGTTACAAGCGCGCGGAAATTCTTGTTGCGGCACTCAATGGCATTGCGCTGATTGTGCTGTCGCTGATTATCATCATTGAAGCCATCCGCCGCTTTTACACCCCCGAACACGTCGAAGCCGAAGGTATGATGATCATTGCCGTGCTGGGTTTGCTGGTTAATATATTTGTTGCGTGGTACATGCACCGTGGCGGCGATACCCACGAAAATCTCAACATGCGCGGCGCGTTCTGGCACGTCATCGGCGATTTGCTCGGCTCAGTCGCGGCAATCATTGCCGCCGTACTGATTATGGCTTTTGGCTGGGCGTGGTCTGATCCACTCGCCAGCATCATCGTTTCCGTGCTGATCGCATTCAGCGGTGTGCGCATCACCCGCGACGCGTTGCACATTCTCATGGAAGGCACGCCCGCAGGGCTTGATACCAGCGCGATTGCTCATGCAATCAGTGAGGTCGATCAAGTACACAGCGTCCACGATCTGCACGTCTGGACGATCACCAGCGGCCAGCACGCACTAAGCTGCCACGTCGGCGTCGATGGCAACCTGACCGTCGCACAAACCAGCGCGATTCAGGACGCAATCAGCCATGTAGCGCACGAACACCATATCAACCACACCACAGTACAAATTGAAGCCGTACACCACTGCGATGATGAAGCGCTATTTTGCAGTCTGGACACTTTGCCCACTCATGGCGGCAATCATATCCATAGCCATGGCTGATAGCCAGATGGATTGTGATGCCAGTAAGCCAAGCAAGGTATTTTGAAAAAGTGAGTATCTAATTTAAGAAAGGTTGTTGCACTCACTGTCACACCTTATAGTATTTAGCTTTGCCTCAAGGTCACTATAGTGACTGTTTCAATCACACACAGATACATAGCCAATACCGAGGGAGATAACAATGAAAGTAGCCGCTATCATGCTCAGTGCCGCCATTGTGCTAAGTGCATGTAATGAAGATACAAAGAAAAGCGAACAAACAGCTGAAACAGAAGCAACAAGCTCTCAAACTCAAGCTACCCCAGCTGCTGCCAAGCCTGATGCAAAACCTGAAGCACAAGCTGGGCTACCATTTAATGAAAGCATCATTTCCTACTACCGTGCCAAGCAAGATGATGAACTGGCGGCCTGTCGCGGCAGTCACATCAAGCCGCAATCAGACAACCCTGATGCCGATTGCTATGACAAACTCGATGCTGCTTTCATTGAGCCTCGCATCCTCTATCAAAATGATCATGTTGCACTTCTCAGCACAAAAAATATGTTTGGCATGGGGAGTGCCGATGAATACAGCGCCGAACTGATTTCACTGGAAAAGGATAATACAGTACCACTATGGGGTGCACTTGGATCTGACTTCAACGTCAGTGAGACGGGAAATAATGAACTCAACATTCATTACAAAACCACTGAATACAGCAAACCCGTCGAAAAAAATGCGCAAATACAATACTAACTTACCTTTTCCTAGCACTCATATCCGTTCCAAAGCTTCTGCCATAGCAACTAAGTTCGCTTATTTCACACAACAGGAATGTAAAGGTGCTGCTGAATCATTACTAGCGCATGATTAAAGTAGCTCCTGCTATTTATTGTAATCTCAAATAGATATAAATACTTAGTCTGTATTACGCCAGGTGAAAGTTACATGATTTTTAATATCATGTAATACTAAAAAGCATCAGTTAAGGAATGAATTACTTATGGATAAGTCAGTAGATAAAGTAGACCAAACGGTACATCATCAAATCAGCTATCTTGAGCATATTCTTTTGGGTTGGCAGAAATCGATCCTGGACTATTTACCCCAGCTCGCGCTAGGTATTATCACGCTGATTGTTTTTGTCCTTCTAGCAAAAATTGCAAAGCAAATTACCCTCAAGATCTATCATAAAAGCTTCAAAACCCACCCTGATATCGGCCGGATAGTCGCAAACAGTATCTATTCTTTCTTTCTGGTCTCCGGCATCTTCCTAACTTTGCAAGTACTCGGCCTTGAGCAAATGCTGACCAAGCTGCTCGCCGGAGCAGGTATCGTTGGCATCATCGCTGGCTTTGCATTCAAAGATGTTGCGTCTAACCTTTTTGCAGGGTTACTACTGAAAGTCCAGCGCCCTTTCAAACCGGATAACTGGGTCGAAATTGATGGCAATTACGGTGTGATTGTGCAAATAGGCTGGATTACTACCGTCATCCATACCGTTGCCGGGCAAGAAGTTTTTATTCCTAACCAGGTTATTTACAGCAATTCATTCACCAACTATTCAACCTATCAGAAACGGCGGATTATTTTATCCACCGGTGTTTCGTATGGAGATGATCTTGAGACGGTCAAAAAAGCCGCTATTGAAGAAGTACAAAACATTCCCGGCCTTCTGACAGATGACGCAATCGACTTTTACTACACTGAAATTGGGGGCTACAGCTACAATTTCGAATTGCGCTTCTGGATAAAGTTCAGAACCAACAACGACTACCGACTCGCAATGAGCGATATCATCATGCGCGTTAAAAAGCGCTTTGAACAAGAGAATATCGATATTGCTTATCCGGTTACCACACTTGATTTTGGGGTCAAAGGAGGAGTCAATGTCTTTGATCGTCCTTTGCAGATCAGTGAGCAAAATACTATTGGCCAACATTCCGATCAGCCACTCACTCCTCCCCCAAGCAAACCCGCTGTAGAGAATCCACATACAGAAAAGCATTCATAAATCCCAAACTGCGACACGATCAACTTACAACCAAGGAGTAAATTATGGAGTTATTCCATACATTCAGCATCGCATTCATGGCATTTTTTGCCATCATGAACCCCAGTGCGACTTTACCAGTCTATCTTTCACTAACCAGCAGTGAATCACCAGCAACATCAAAAACGATCGCCTTACGTGCCTGCTTGATTGCCTTTTTGATCGTAGCCATTTTCTCGCTCAGTGGGAAAATGCTCTTCGAGCTATTCGGCATTTCAATCTCTGCCTTACGCATTGCCGGTGGCGTACTGATTTTTATGATTGGCTACCAAATGGTTCAAGGCTCTGCTGCCACTGCTCAGCATCCAAGCAATAGCGATCAGCATGCAGCACAACAGGAAGAAGGCACCAACGTAGCCATATCACCACTGGCAACTCCAATGATGGCTGGCCCCGGTACAATCGCAACCGCAATGAACCTTTCAGCACACAATGACATTGCTCACTCTCTCGTGACCATTGCCGCTTTTGCATTACTGTGCTTTATCACCTATTTGATCTATCTCGGGGGCAAACCTTTAGTGCGCTTCCTCGGGCAAAATATCATGACCGTCATTACGCGCCTAATGGGGCTAATCCTTGCTGTGATCGGCGTACAAATGCTGGTTACAGGAATCCATAGCGCATTTCCGGCTATTACTTCAGTAGTACACTAATTGCAAATAAAGCAGGGGCATTACTCAAGTTGTAATGCCCTCTTTTCTATCTTTACCTTTAAGCTTCTATCGCATAGATCTGCAGCCATATTGCAGGAGGGTGCATATGAAACTCAGGGGGCTTTCCGTCATCATCAAATGATTGATATAGATGAATTTTTCATAAAAGGCATAGGGATCCCTCGAAAAAATACTGACGTATTTTTCGTGGGTACCCGTATTGGCGCAGACAGTACAGCTGGCACGGCAAGTTCCCATTGAAAAATCGTTTGGATTTTTTCAATGGGGTCAGGAAAGGCAATGCAACGATGTATAACCTTTGACTATATATTCTGACTTTCGCTACCGAGATATAAAATCATCGTCTAGCTGTGCCTTGACCTGCTTCAAGCGCACAATACAGGTTATCGCTGTTCCGATAGCCATGGCAATCAACGCAATCAGCAAAGCGTAGCGATCCGCATGATAGTGGCATTCGACTGCTGTAATAACACAAGCCAGAGTTAACAGTGCCATACGGTGCGGCTTTGCCATCGGCCCGCTGAATAATTGCGGCTGCGCCAAGCTGCCGCCCAATACGCGGATATACGCGGTAGTCACTGCAAGCAATGCCGTCAGCCACCCCAGCCAAGCGTAACCTGTGGCATACCCTGCTGCGACAATCAAAAGTGAATCGGCAACGCGATCCGGCACTTCATTAAACAACGCCCCGTCAGCGGTTTTCTTACCGCCTTCCACGGCTACCATGCCATCCAGTAAGTTACAAACCAAGCGCAACTGGACACAAATTGCGGTCAGTACATAGCCGATCGTTGTCGGCACGGTAAGCAATAAAACTGCCCCGATCAGTGCGAAGACGACGCTGAATACCGAAATCTGATTCGGGGTGATGGGCGTGCGATGCGCCAAGTATGAGGCAAATTTGTTTGCCCAGCGGCTTTGCCGCGAGGTGATTGGCCGGCGGTTTTCAATACTCATAATTCTTCCTTGTTGATCATTCCCACATGCGGTTGTGAGCAAAACCCAAACAATACACCAATTCAACCGTACCGTAGCATTTCTACAAAATAATGCCCCCCACAGATTCGGCTAATGTCCTATATAGCTGAACGATTTTGAATTTTATACAAAGCGTCGGGATCCCTCGAAAAACACTAATGTATTTTTCGTGGGAACCCGGAAAGACAATGCAACGATATATAAATGTAAAGGTATTTGGCTATAACGTATATGGGCGTGATCTAGGCAAAGCACAGCTGCGCCCAGCGCGCCAAGCCAGCGGTGACCGAGCCAAAGTAGTCGCCGCTGACAATCGGCACGCCCGGCACTGCTTGCTCGATTGCCTGACGCAACACCGGTGAGCGGGCCGAACCGCCAGTCACAAACACCACTTCAGGGCGTGTCCCGCCCTGCTGCATGACTTCTTCAATCAGGCGCGTCATTTTGCCCATCGGCGTGCGGATGGCTTCGACCATATCCGCTTCACTGATGTCAATGTCGATATTTTCTGACGGCAATGCCAATACATCGCGGAGCTGCTCAGTTTCCGACAGGGCAATTTTAAATGACTCAGCTTGCTTGACCACGTTATAGCCCAGCGCCTGTTCGTACACATCGAGCAAGCGCTCAAGCTTTTCCACTTCCTGCGCGTCACGCAACAGCGTTTGCAGCTGTGCATCATTCTCGCGCGCGTAAAACTTGCGCTGCGCGACGACGTCATTGATCGCTATTGGGTTCCAAAATTGCAGCGTCGGCATTTCCAGACCAGTGTGCGTCTTGCTACCACGCCCAAAATGCGGCATCAGCTGTGCAAAGGCGAGGTGAATATCGAGGTCGTTGCCGCCGACGCGCTCGCCACTGTGTGCAATCAGTGATGCACTGCGCTCGGTTAGCTGTCGCCACGACGGACCCATGCGCAACAGCGAACAATCAGTCGTACCGCCGCCAATATCGACAACCAGCACGATTTTATCTTCTGCCAACGTCGCCTCATACGCCAAACCTGCTGCAACTGGCTCGAATTGAAATGCTGTATCACGGAATCCGGCACGGGTTGCCGCGTTTTCAAGAATGGTCAGTGCCTGCCGGTTAGCATCTTCACCGCCAATGCCCTGGAAATTGACCGGCTTGCCAATCACAACATGGCGCACTTCCCGCTCGGCTTGTGCTTCGACACGTGCCTTGACGTTGACCATCATCGCGCACACCAAATCCTCGAAAAACGCCAGCTGCGCTTCGTGTACGCCGGTCGTGCCGAGAAAAGACTTCGGGGATTTGACGTAATAGACATCAGCAGGGTCTGACAAATACAGCGACAGTGCTTCGCGACCAAATGCCACGTCTTGATGGTCAAGGTCGATACTTTCTTCGCGGTTAATCTGCATCGCACGGCGCAAAAGTTCGTCGCCGGCGCTACTGCTCGGCTTGATGCCGTGGTGTTTGAACAGGTATTCCGATACCGAGGCGCGGTTTGGCGCTGCGAGTGTCGACGGTATATAAACGTGCTCGCCTTCAAGCCGCGACATGACTGCTTTATCGCCGTCCATCGTCGCCACGGCACAATTCGATGTACCAAAGTCAAAACCAATATCCATCACTTGCCTCAAAAGTTCATATGCATCTCAAGTTGAGACGCTCAAAGGGCGCGCATTATATGAAAATCCGTGGCCTATATACAGAACTGCTCCAAACGGCGCAGAAACATCTTGGTCATGAGGAAAACATACTGATTGGTATGCTCACTGCTTTTAGCACTTTTAAAATACTTAACGCCTTCGCAAATTTTATTTTGCAAACTAAATAACGGCAAAATCCTCGGCCAACATAAAAATACTGGCGACAAGCCACTACTCAAGCCTTGGAATCTGCGTCCGCGAACCTATGAAGACGGATCAGCAGCGCTCCTGCCTCCGGCAAATTAATCTGAGGCTGTGTTTAAACCACCGATACCCATCGGTGGTTTTTTTATGCTGTACAAGCTACATTGATACAAACCACACCATTAACCACACAAGGAAAAGACATGAATACACCCGTATGGTTTATCACCGGTGCATCCAAGGGCTTGGGTTTGGCGCTGGCACGAGTGTTACTCGCACAAAATTATCGCGTCGTCGCGACTTCTCGTGATCAGCATAAGCTCGCACAAGTGCTGGGGGAGAAGAGTGGCCAGTTTCTGCCACTTCAAATGCAAGTCACTGACCATGACAGCATCAAAAATGCCGTAGCACAGGTGCAAGCCCATTTTGGGAGTATTGATGTTTTGGTCAATAACGCAGGCTTCGGCGTGCTCGGCAATTTGGAAGAGCTGCCGTGGTCAACGATCGAAGACGGATTTGAGGTCAATGTATTTGGCGTAATGCGGATGTTGCGCACTGTGCTGCCGGTGATGCGCGCGCAAAAGCGTGGGCATATTTTCAATATTGCTTCGGTTTCAGCGACTGTTTCCGCGCCTGCCGGAGCCGTTTACAGCGCAACCAAAGCAGCTGTTCTGCAACTCTCTGAAGGGTTAGCGGCGGAGCTCAAGCCTTTGGGTATTCATGTAACGGCAATCTGCCCCGGCGGCTTCCGTACCGACTTTCTCGACCCCAGTTCCATGCAAAGCAGTGCTGGGGCAATTGATGACTATGTGCATGTTCACGATATTCTCGCTCAAGTCAGCGCAATGAATCATCAGCAGCGCGGCAATCCCGATAAACTCGCCGAAGCACTGATCACATTAAGCCACAGCGATGCCCCTCCACTGCGCATGTATTTTGGTAGCGATGCACAGAAGATGGTCGACAATAAATTTGAACGTATCAGTAAGGAAAGAGATGCTTATAAGGCACTGACGCTCGGTACCGACTTTGATCGTTAATCAATTTATAGTACAAAAAATGGCCGCATCACAGCGGCCATTTTCCTTTCAAGCATCAAATGCAGTGTGAATACACTATGCTTTTGGCGCTGCTTCATCAGCAGCTTTTTCAGCTTCTAGCTGAGGGATGCGCGGTTGCCAGTTAAGCCCGATCAGCAAGACGATAAAGCCAACGGTAATACCAATCGCAATCCAGCCACCAAGCAAGTTACGCAGAGCGTCAACAATGATCGCAGGAATGATCAAGTCAGGTACGGTGAAGCCCAAAGCGCTGGCGCCGAGTGCTGACAGGTCGCCAAATACGTTGAACTTGTACGCGTAGCTGATCGCAATCCATGCGATGAAGCCCCACAGGAAGCTGCCGATCCATGCACCGCGTACGCCACCAGTTGCGTTGGCAAAGATTGCCGCCGCACCACAGGCGAAGAATGCCACGATCATGCTTGGAATGGGCATCGGCCAGCCGATGGAAGCAAGCACTGCCATACCGACCAACTGACCGATGGTACCGGAAATTAAACCGATAACCAGCGCGTTTGGTGCAAATGGGAAGATGACCGGTACGTCGAGCGCTGGTTTCGCAGACGGGATCAAGCGGCGGGCAATACCTTCAAATGCCGGTACGATTTCGGCAATCAGCATACGTACGCCGTAGAGCATGATCAGCATACCCGCTGTAAAGCCAAGCACTTGCAGCAAGGTGAAGATGACCCAGTTCTCACCACCGGTAATTTCCTGCTCAACCTGCGCGACGTCGGTCGCAATGACAGCACCAATGGCAGCCGCGTAGCCGACGAACATCATCACGATTGTGGTTGAGACGGCGACATCACGGAAGAAATTCAGCTGCTTCGGTACTTTGATATCTTCAGTGCTGGTAGATGGATCACCGACATATTTACCGATAAATCCGGCAAAGACGTTAAGCAAGGTCTGACCGTGTGCAAACGCGACATCATCGCCGCCAGTGATTTTGCGCATGTAAGGCTGCGCCAGTGCAGGCATGAAGGTCATGTACGCACCATCCACGATAGACGCAACGGCAACGGTTGTGACATCACCAAGGCCAAAGCTGTGGAACAAGATGGCAAAGCCGCCTGCATGTACCCAGATCATATGCCCGGTGAGATACACATAACGCTGCTTGGTCACGCGCGCCAAGAATAGGTGGAACATGTAGCCGAACAGCAAAGTCAGGCCGATCAACATACCAAGCCGTGCGACGTTCTCACTTTGCACCGCACTAACGACCGCTTCGTCGAACGTGACGAATGTGGTAATCGAATCAGTTGGCAGTGCGGTCGCGAACATACTTTGAATGGGGATCAGCGCATTGATCAGGACGGTAATACCACCGCCGATGATCAAAATACTGAGTACGGTTTTGATTGTGCCAGTTACCGTGTCACCCAGCGGCTTCTTCTGCGCCACCAAGCCAATCAGCGCAATCAGGCCAATGATGATCGCCGGCACCTGAAACAATTTAATCAAAAAATCGAGAATCTGCATGAGAGCCCCCTTAAATTAGCTATATCTCGTCAGCCCTGAAATGAACGCAAAGCCTCTAATACCTTGGTTTTCACTTCGTTTTTATCAATCAGATTATCGATCAATACAACGTGCTTTACCTTGCCGCCAGATACTTGCTTTTCCATGTCTTTTGGTGAGACGACCATATCAGCCGGCATGGTCTTGAACGACCCGAGGTCGACCGGATCAACCGTTGCATCAATACCCTCGTCAGCGACGATCTGGCGAATCTGCATCGCCAACATCATGCTGGTGCCCAGCCCCATACCGCATACAGTTACAATTTTCATAATAGTCTCCTGGGGTTAAAAATTAGTTTGCATGGTGCTGCTCAAGCGCAGCCCAAAGTTCGTCGTCTGACGCTGCCGCACGTACAGCTGCCATTGTGTCTTCGCTTTCGAGTAAGCCGACAATTTGCTGCAAAGTCTGAATATGAGCATTCTTATCGACAGCAGAGAATGCGATGACAAAATCGACCGGATCATTGGCTTCATTGCCAAATTCACGCGGCTCTGCCAGCGTAATGATTGACACACCCGGCTTGAGCACTCCTGCTTCCGGGCGTGCATGCGGCATCGCCACACCGGGCGCAATCACAATATAAGGACCAAACTCAATCACGCCTTCCTGCATTGCACGGACGTAGTCGCCCGTGCAGCATCCTGCATCTACCAGCAACTGACCAGCGATGGCGACAGCTTCACGCCAGTCTGCTGCGTCCTGCTTGGCCTTGACCTGCTCAGGTGCGAGCAGCTCAACCAAAGATTTCACGTCGCTCATAAAGCCTCCGTTGTCTGGTATGGATTAGAGATAGAAGATGCGATCGGCATTTTTCGCCATGTTCTCGGCATTCCACTCTTTGCCGCCATCAAGATTAGCGGCGAGGAAGACCGGCGGTGTAATACCACGCTCAGCAAGGTCGTTGACAATTTCAGCAACCAACGCGTGCAACAGCGCAATACTGGTCACACCGGAAAGTGGGCAGAATTTCTGCGGTACAGCGTCATGCGAAAGCACCGCATCCCCTGCATCAACCTTGTTATCGAGCACATAATCAGCAAAATCTTTCATCTTCTTGCCAGATTCGTGGCGGGAGGTCACAGCATCGGTATAAGCGTGTGAAGTCACCGCGACAACGAGAATGCCGCGCTCTTGCGCGAGTTGCGCAAGCTCAATTGGCACTGCATTACGCCCTGAGACAGAGACGACGATCAGAACGTCACCTTCCTTAAGCGGAGAATTATCGAGAATAGCCTTGGCATAGCCCGGCAATTTCTCCATCTCGCTACCTAGTGTGGTCGGGCGGGTATCGAGTGCAGCAATGCCCGGGCCATAAAGAGGATTAACCAACATCAAGCCACCAGCACGATAAACGATATCCTGCACTGGTAAAGAAGAGTGCGAGCAGCCAAATGCGAACAGGCGGCCACCATCTGCCAGGCGTTCACCAATGGCTTTCGCCACTTTTTTGATTTCCGGAGTTTCCTCATCCTGCAAACGCTTCAGTAAATCAATTGCCGCTGAAAAGTAAGTTTTTGCCAAGTCGTTTTTCAT
Source organism: Cardiobacteriaceae bacterium TAE3-ERU3 (assembly GCA_019218315.1). Lineage (NCBI taxonomy): Bacteria > Pseudomonadati > Pseudomonadota > Gammaproteobacteria > Cardiobacteriales > Cardiobacteriaceae > Cardiobacteriaceae bacterium TAE3-ERU3. The sequence continues at coordinate 216,941 of JAHUUI010000004.1, forward strand.
ACAAACCTCACTATGTGAACAAAAATGTGTGGAAAAACCGTTAAAATATTATTATCAAGTTCATATAATATACACAATGATGCGCTACATAAGGTAAAAAATCAACTTTAAATATTGGTTAATAAATTATTAACGCATTAAAAAACAATGATTATATGTTGCACAAATGCATGAAATATATTTCATAGTGAGTTTTGTGGTTTTTTGATGATATATACAAATAAATCATTTTCCACAAATATAATAAATAACCAAACATCAGCCTGAGCATTTCCACATTCCTGGCACAATATGTTTGCTCAAGGCACGGCATAGATACGAAATAAAAAAGCGTAAAATGCGCTAAACCTATCTGGCGCATAAATTTCATGAAATTTTTTTTTGCCGCAGCTATAGTACGCGCATGATAGAACTCAACGACCTTTCCCTCGCCCGCGGCAGCGATATCCTCATCCGCAATGCCAATGCACGCATTCACGACGGACAGCGCGTCGGCCTCGTCGGACGCAATGGCAGTGGCAAATCCACCTTGCTTGCATTATTGCGCGGAGAACTCGACCCCGAACAAGGTGATTGCCTGATGCCGGGCGGCTGGCGCATTGCCAGCGTGCGGCAGGAAACGCCCGCCTTATCCACTTCCGCACTCGACTATGTACTCAGCGGGCACAGCGAATATACCGCGGCGCAAAAGGCTATTACCGAAGCTGAAGCAAGCGGCGACGGCATGGCAATTGCTCACGCCCATGAGCTAATGGCTGCCTGCCATGGCTACCAGCAGCCTGCACGCGCTGGCGAACTGCTGTCCGGTCTGGGCTTTACGCCTGACACCCACAACCATCCGGTCAGTGCCTTTTCTGGCGGTTGGCGCATGCGCCTCAACCTCGCACAAGCATTGATTGCGCCGGCTGATCTCCTACTGCTTGATGAACCGACCAACCACCTCGATCTCGATGCGATCATTTGGCTACAAGATTTCCTCAAAACCCATCCTGCAACCCAAATCATCATCGCCCACGACCGTGATTTTCTCGATAGCCTGTGCCAGCATATCCTGCACATTGAGAACAACACCATCTACAGCTATCGCGGCAACTATAGCGACTTCGAGCGCCAGCGCCACGAGCACCGCATGCAGGCGGAAGCCACATACCGTGCGGAAGAAGCCAAGCGTGCGCACTTGCAATCTTTCGTCGACCGCTTCCGCGCCAAGGCAAGCAAGGCAAAACAAGCGCAAAGCCGCCTAAAAGCACTGGAAAAACTCGATGCAGCCCCACCACCACCGCCGGAAAGCAGCTATGAACTGCGCTTTCCCGTTGCTGAGCGCTTGCCCAACCCACTGATGAATTTGAGCAAAGCCAGTGCTGGTTACAATGGCAAGCCAGTCGTCAGCGGCATTAAGCTGAATATCGGTGATGAAGCTCGCATCGGCCTGCTCGGGCGCAACGGTGCGGGCAAATCCACCGTCATGAAACTGCTTGCCGGCGTACTCGACCCGCTTGAAGGCGAACGCAATATTCACCGCGATACGCGCATTGGCTACTTCACTCAGCACTCGCTAGACGCGCTAGATGCTGAGGCTGATGCACTCACCCACATGCAGCGCTTACTTCCTGAGCAAAGCGATCAGGAATCGCGTACTTTTCTTGGCTTTTATGGCTTTCGCGGCGATGACGTCTTTGCACCGGTCGGGCGTTTTTCTGGTGGCGAAAAAGCACGCTTGGCACTAGCGCTGGTGATTGCCAAGCGCCCCAATCTATTGCTGCTTGACGAACCGACCAACCACCTCGACCTCGCAATGCGTGACGCACTCACTCTCGGCCTGCAATCCTATCAAGGTGCAATGCTGATTATCTCGCACGATCGCTCACTACTGCGCGCTGCATGCGATGAATTTCGATTGGTTAAAGACGGCCGCCTAAGCATCTTTGACGGCTCGCTGGATGATTACCGCGACTTACTGCTTAGCGATAAAAAAAGTGCCAACGATAACGACGGCGGCAATGATGGGGGCGAACCATCACGCCAAGTACAAAAGCGCAACGAAGCAGAGCTGCGCCGCCTGCTCAAGCCCTACCGCGATGCCATGGACAAAGCAGAAAAACAGCTCGACAAACTGCAAAGCGCGCTAGACAAAGTAGAAGAAGCCCTCGCTGATAGCGACATCTACAATGAAGCAAATAAGGTAAAACTGCAGGATTTGCTCGCCAAACAAGCGCAGCTCACACGCGAGCACAATGCCATTGAAGCCGAATGGCTGAGCGCCGCCGAGACGTTGGAAGAGAAGCAGGCCGAGCTGTCGTGATGATACACAGCTCATTTGCACATAAGCAGACCAACAGGCAACAGGCAACAGGCAACAGGCAACAGGCAACAGGCAACAGGCAACAGGCAACAGGCAATAGGCAATAGGCAATAGGCAATAGGCAATAGGCAATAGGCAATAGGCAATAGGCAATAGGCAATAGGCAATAGGCAATAGGCAATAGGCAATAGGCAATAGGCAATAGGCAATAGGCAATA